>JANYHJ010000002.1 GCA_025359135.1 Gemmatimonadota bacterium
GGCTCCGGCTCCCGCGCCGCCGGCTGGGGCGTGCGTGCCCACGTGATGAGCGCGACGCCTGCGACGATCACGAGCGTCGCCGTGATCATGCGGCTCGTGACTTCTTCACCGACCACCAGCCAACCCAGGAACACGGCGATCACGGGGTTCACGTAGCCGTACGTGCCGACCTTGGCCGGCGTGCTCACCTTGAGCAGCCAGGTGAAGGCGCTGTATCCGATGATCGACGGGCCCAGCACGAGATAGACGAAGGCGACGAGCGAGCGCGTCGTGACAGCCGCCATGTGAAACGAACTCCACTCTCCGCGCAGCGCACCGAAGGCCACGAGATAGCTGCCCGCGAACATCATCTGCAGCGCACTGGCCACCGCATTCGATTCCGGCAGCGGCACGTGCCGCGAATACATCGACCCAAGCGCCCACGAGAGCGAGCCGCCGAGCACGATCAGCTCCGCGACCGTGGCCGCCGCGTCGTGCTTGCCCGACAAGGCATCGGCGCCCACGAGCAGCGCGACGCCCGACGCGCCGATCGTGAGTCCGGTCATGAGCGTGCGCGACGGGCGGGTGCCGCCCGGACGCAGCCATTCGATGAGCACGAACCAGACGGGCGTCATGCTCACGATCAGCGCCACGCGTCCCGACGCGGTGAACATCTCGCCCCACGTGACCGAGCCGTTGCCGAGGCACAACATGAGCAGGCCCGTCACCGCGGTCGCGCGGATCTCGATGCCGCGCGGACGCGGCGCGCCGCGGCTGAACGCCCACGTGCCGAGGATCAGGCCGGCGAGCACGTTGCGCGTACCCGACATCAGGAACGGCGGAATGCTCTCGATCGCCACGCGGATCGAGATGTAGCTCGACCCCCAGAGCACGTAGACGGCGAGAAAGGCGAGCAGGACCTGCGTGCGCGTGGGAACGGTGGTGCGCGCTACCGCCACCGGAAGAGCCTCAGCGCCAACGGGAACGCCACCACCAACCAGACCGTCAGGATCGCGAGCTGCGACCACACCGCGCCCAACCCCGCACCCTGCAGCATCACCGCGCGCAGCGCATCGTTGGTGGCCGTCAACGGCAGCGCCTTGATGACGGGACGGATCACGTCGGGGAAGCGCGTCGAGGCGAAGAACACCCCCGAGAAGATCCACATCGGGAAGAGCACGAGGTTGGCGAGCCCGCTCGCGGCCTCGACCGTCTTCGCGCGCGACGCCACCAGCAACCCGATGCCGCTGAACGCGAACGACGCCAGCAGCGCGATCCCCACCACCAGCGCGAACGATCCGCGGATCGGCACGCCGAGCACGAAGACGCCGAGCCCGAGGATCGCGGCCATCTCGAAGGCGAGGAACATGAGCCGCGCAAGCACGAACGAGAGCAGGTACTCCGCACGTGACATCGGCGTGGCCGTCAGTCGCTTGAGCAGCTTCTTGCTCCGCGCATTCACCACGCCGAAGGCGATCGACCAGACGCTCGATCCCATCAGGTTCATCCCGAGCAGCCCGGGAATGAAGAAGTCGATGTAGCGCGAGCCCGGTTCCGTGAGCGTGAGTTCCGTGCTCTTGACCGCATCCACCGTGCCCGCGCCGTGCTGCAACGCCTGATCCGCAATCAGTCGCGCCGTGCGCGCCTCCGCCCGCTCCTTGTCGAAGCGGTACTCCACCGCGCCGTCGCCCTTGGGCACCACCAGCACCGCGATCGCGCCTGTTCGCAGCGCACGTTCCGCCGAATCGAGCGACAGCACGTCCACCACGAGACCCGCTGTGCCCTTGAGCGAGTTGACGGCGCGATCGCTGCCCGCCACTCCGGTGACGACGCCGATCGGCACCGCTTCCGCCGGCTTGTTGCGGAACGCGACCGCGAGGCCGCCTGCCAGCACGATCGGAAAGCCGAAGGTCCAGAACACGGCCTCGGGCTCGCGGAAGAACTCGCGCAGCCGCACAAGCGTGAGCTGCACGATCGAGCGGTCGCGCCAGCCGCGCGGCGCCGGCGGTGGCGAGGCGGCCATGCCGCGCGATGGCGCGTGGGTCACGTCGGTCACGTCACCCCTCCCTGAGCGCGCGGCCCGTGAGCGACACGAACACATCTTCCAGCGTGGGCGAGTGCGTGCTGAGCGCTGCGAGCGCGAGACCGCTTCGCTCGAGCGTGCCGAGCAACGCGGGCAGCGCATGGTGCACGGCCGTCACCGCCAGTTCATAGGTGCCCGCGTCCACGCGTGCCGACCGAACTCCCTCGACGGCGCGCAGCGTCTCGAGGCTCACGCTGGCGTCGTGCGCGAGCGAGAACGCCACGACGTGCTCGGCGCCCAGCGACGCGATCAGCTGCTGCGGCGTGCCGAGCGCGATCACCTTGCCGTGGTCGACGATCGCCACGCGATCGGCCAGTCGCTCGGCCTCATCCATGTAGTGCGTGGTGAGCAGCACCGTGCGGCCCGTCGCCTTGAACTGCTCGATCATCTCCCACAGCTGCCGGCGCGACTGCGGATCGAGTCCCGTGGTCGGCTCGTCGAGGAAGAGCAGCTCGGGATTGCCAACGAGCGCGCAGGCCACGGCGAGCCGCTGCTTCTGCCCGCCGGAGAGCTGCACCACGCGCGCGGTGCGCTTCTCGCCGAGCGACACGAGGTCGATGACCTCGTCGACGGAACGCGGCTCGCTGTAGAACGAACGGAAGAGCTCCAGCGTCTCCTCGACCGACAGCTTGTCGGAGAGCTGCGTTTCCTGCAGCGCGATGCCGAGCCGTTCGCGCAGCGCGCGCTCCTCGCGGTCCCAGCGGCGGCCGAGCACCGTGACCTCACCCGCGTCGGGCGGGGTGAGTCCCTCACAGATCTCGATCGTGGTGGTCTTGCCGGCGCCGTTGGGGCCAAGCAGTCCGAAGCACTCGCCCGGAAAGATCTCGAGATCGAGGCCGTCGACCGCGGTCACGCTGCCGTAGCGCTTGACCAGGCCGCGAACCTCGAGTGCACGGGGCGGACTGGCGACGGGTGACATGGACCAAAGGTAAACCGAGGGGTAGCGGGCGTGCCGAAACCACCAAACGCGCGACCTCGTACGGAGAGAGTCCGCCCTGGTCTGCCCGCTCCACTGGTTGGTGCCCATGCTTGCCACGCTCGTGCTCGCGGCGCTCGTCGCCATGCCGCAGGATCCCGCGCCGCCCTCTCCGCGCGACACCACCAAGGCCCGCCGCAAGCGCGTGGTCGCGGGTGACACACTCAAGCCCGTGAATGTCGAGACGCGCATCGCGCGCGACAGCGCACAGGCCGACCAGGCGGGCCGCGGGCGCCGCACCCAAGTCACCGACGAGCACCGGCAGTCCGCCTTCGCCGATCCGGCTGCGCGCGATCTGCTCACGCTGGCCCGGGCGGCCCGTGTCAAGAACGACAACGGCATCGCCTCGTACGACGCCACCACCTACCAGCGTCTCTCGGCCGGACTCGGCTTCAAGCTGCTCGGCCGCGAGCGGCTCGCCTTCCGCGTCGAGAACTCCGCGCACGTGCGCTGGCAGCGCAACGTCGGCGTGCACATGGAGCTGACCGGTTCGCGCACCGTGTTGCCGATCATCGCGGGGATCGGCAGCAAGGAAGCGGAGAAGGAGATGAACAACGGCACCATGGGGGAGATGGCGCCGATCCCGTGGTATCCCGGCAAGGAGCAGCTCTGGATGGGTGGCGGCATCACGCGCGCGCAGGTCGACGAGCGCTCGGCCGTGCATCCGCTCGCGTCGGGCTCGGAGGCGTACTACCGCTATGCCACCGGCGATTCGCTCTCGCTCGCGATCTCGAAGGAACGCACGATCCGCCTGCGCGAACTGCGCATCACCGCACGGCAGCCCAAGGGCAACCTGATCGTCGGCTCGTTCTGGTTCGACATGAGCAGCGGACAGCTCGTGCGCGCGGTGTACCGCCTCGCGGAACCGCTCAAGCCGATGGAAATGGCGCGCGAGATGGGCGACTCGTCGGACAGGAAGGATCTCGACGAGATCCCGATGTTCGTGAAGCCGCTCATCCTGCCGATGGAGATCGACCTGCAGTCGGTGACGCAGGACTACGGCCTCTACAACGGCGTCTGGATGCCGCGTTCGAGCGCGCTCGAGGCGTATGCGCGCGTGGGCTTCATGCGCGTGCCGGTGCGCATGGAAGAGCGCTACACCTACGCGAGCGTGAATGCGGAGGGTGAGGCGCCGTTGCCGATCATCGTCGCCGCCAAGCGGCACAGCACCTTCAACTCGGGCGGGATGTTCGGCGGCGACCAGTACGGCGATGATGATGACGACGCCGACAGCGTCGCGACCAAGGCGGTGACCATCGGCATCGGCAAGGACGGCGCCAAGGCGAGCGTGGAGTCGGGCAGGGCGCCGCGCGCGCGTTCGGCGCGCGATTCCTCGGCGCGCGCGCGTCGCGACAGCATCATGGCGGATGCGGGCATCGGCCCCAACGCCAAGGCCGGCGCCAACAGCGACAGCGCCCGCAAGGCGCGCGCGGCCCGGCGCGAAGCGCGCGTCGCCGCGCGCGAGGCGGAGCGGAAGGCGGAGTGTGCCGCCAATGGCGGCTTCCGCATCAACACCGAGTTGCGCTACGGCAACACGCTGCCGGTGTCGGTACGCGTGCCCTGTGACACCGCCGTCCTCGCACATTCGAAAGACCTGCCGGCGTCGATCTACGATCCAGGGGAGGAAGTCTTCGGGTCGGCCGAGCGTGAGGAGTTGCTCAAGGCACTCGACCTCGGGCTGCAGCCGGGCTTCGCGCCGCAGAAGATCGAGTGGCAGTACTCGTACGCCGATGGTGCGATGCGCTTCAACCGGGTCGAGGGCTTCTCGGCTGGATTCGGTGCGCGACAGACGCTGGGCGGCGGCTACACGTGGCACGCGCAGGCGCGCTACAACTTCGGCGAAGCGACGGTGCTCGGCGAAGGCGGCGTCGAGCTCTCCAACGGGCGCCGGGTCTTCGACCTCGCGGCGTATCGTCGCACGTCGGTGGCGAGCGACTACGGCAGTCCGTTCGGATTCGGCGCCTCACTCGCGGCGCTGCTCTATGGCCGCGACGAAGGGTTCTACTACCGGAGCGCGGGCGCCGAGCTGGTGTGGCGCACGGACAAGACGCGCGACGACGAGGTGCGCGTCTTCGGCGAGAAGCAGGACAACATGCCCGTGGTGTCGCGTCGCTCGCTCTTCGGTGGCGACAACGACCCGGGCTTCGTGCCGAACCTCACGGCACGCGCCGGCACGGTCTACGGCGTGAGCACGCGCGTGCGTCGTCAGGCCGGGCTCGACCCGAACGGTTGGCGCTTCTTCGCCGATGGGCGTGCGGAAGCCGGCTTCGGCGACTGGAGTTACCAGCGCGGTGCGATCGACCTGAACGTGCAGCACCCGATCGTCGGACCATTCAGCATGTCGTTCACGGCCGGCGGTGGCGCCGCCTTCGGTGACGTGCCGCAGCAGCGCCTGTTCTTCCTCGGCGGACTCAACTCGATTCGCGGCCTCTCGCCGGGCTCGCCCGCGGATCGTGGCGGACTCGTCGGCACGCCGGGGGGCACGGCGTACTGGCTGACGCGATCGGAACTCGCATATGGCGGCGCCGGCTTTCGTCTGATCGGTTTCTACGACGCGGGCTGGACGGGCGCCAAGCACGACTGGAAGGCGCCGGGACGGCCGCTCTCGGGCGCTGGTGTCGGGGCGAGCATGCTCGACGGGTTGCTGCGCATCGACGTCGCACGTGGGATCTTCCCGACGCAGCAGTGGAAGGTGGACTTCTCGGTCGACGCGCGGTTCTAGTCCACGCGCGTCGCGGCAGGGGACGACTTTCGCGCGCGCGTGTGCGAGCTTTCCGCTGCGTCTTGCTGAAACCATCACACGTGGTCGCTCACGACATGCTGACTCTCGATTCCGTTCACCAGCGCAGGCGGGCGGCGCGCTGGACACTCGCCGCGCTGCTCAGCATCGTCGCCTGCGGCGAGAAGCCGCCCGCGCCCGTCCCGTCGATCGTCGAGAATCCCTCGGCCGAGGGCAGCGCGCAGCCGAGCCTCGCGCTGGGGCGCGATGGTCGCGTCTGGCTCTCGTGGCTCGAGCGGCAGGGTGACACGAGCGTGGCCATGAGGGTCGCCGCCCGCGCGAATGGCCAGTGGAGCGCGGTGCATCAGGTGGTGCGGCAGCGCGATCTGCTCGTCAACTGGGCCGACATTCCGCGCACGGCGGAGATGGCGAGCGGCGCACTGGTGGCCGGCTGGTTGCGCGGATCATCGGTCAAGGCGGGCTATGATCTCATGCTCTCGATGTCGACCGACGCGGGCGCGACGTGGAGTGCGGCACAGCCCGCGCATCACGACGGCATCGCGGCGGAGCACGGCTTCGTCTCGTTCTTTCCGCAGGGCGACGGCCTGGGGATGATCTGGCTCGACGGCCGCAACTACGCGCTCGCCGACAGCAGCAAGCACGAGACGCAGCTGATGTACGCCACGCTCGACGCGCATGGCACGCAGGCGCGCGAGTTCGCGATCGACGAGCGCATCTGCGACTGCTGCCAGACGGCGGCGGTCACGGCGGCCAACGGCACCGCGATCGTCGCGTATCGCGACCGGTCGGAGGGCGAAGTGCGCGACATCCACGTCAAGCGCATCGCCGGCAATGTCGTCGGCTCCGGCGTGCCCGTGCACAAGGACAACTGGGTCATCAAGGGCTGCCCCGTCAACGGACCGTCGATTGCCGCGCAGGGCGCGACGGTGGCGCTCGCCTGGTTCACCGCGCCCAACGACACGCCGCACGTGCGTCTCGCCTTCTCGCAGGACACGGGCAAGACGTTCGGCGCACCGGTGGAAGTGCACGATCGTCGTCCCGAGGGGCGCGTTTCGGTGGGGCTCACGCCGAACGGTGACGCACTCGTGGGCTGGATCGAGACGCTTGGCGACACGAGCGTGCTGCGCCTACGGCGTGTCTCGGCGCAGGGCGTGAAGGGCCCTGCCACTGATCTCGCGAGCTTGAGTGGCGGCAAGCGCGCCAGCGGGTTCGCGCGCATCGTCGTGACGGGTGACACGGCGATGATCGCGTGGGCCGATCCGCTCTCGCATCGCGTCAAGACGGCCGCGATCCCGGTCGGCGGCGCGAAGTAGACGTCGACGCGCACGCGGCTGAGGACTCGGCCGCCGTTCGCTGTTCGCCACTCGCCATTCGCCATTGGCCTCCGCTCGTCGCTCGTCGCTCGTCGCTCAGCGCGCCGGTCGCCGGCGCCACGGTTGCAGCGCGTGGTAACGCGCCACCGTGGTCGGCCCCGCGCGTTCGACGTGCACGAGCCGCCGCCGCACCAGCTTGGCCAGCGCGAGCTGCACCGCGCGCTTGGAGAGTCCCGTACCCTCGCCCAGCTCGCGCAGTGAGGCGGGCGCGCCGTTCAGGCGCCAGCAGAGGAGCCAGACGAGGAAGGTGCTCGGGCGCCGGTCGTGCCCGACGAGGTCGGGCATGAGCGTGTCGATGACGTAGGGGTCGAGCGGGAGCGGCCGCGCCATGGAACCCTCGCTATGGTAATCGTTGCCATGGCAACCATTGCACGACTGGACGCATGGCGCAAGACGGCGAACATTCCCAGCGCGACATGGTCACCGCATGGCCGTCACCCACCGCCAGGACGCCCCGATGATCAAGGGACTCAAGTTCGCCAGCATTCCCGTGCGCGACCAGGACAAGGCGCTCGCCTTCTACACCACCGCGCTCGGCTTCAAGGTGGCCACCGACGCCCCGATGGGGCCCGGCATGCGCTGGATCGAGCTGCGCATTCCCGGCGCCGACACGCGCGTGGTGCTCTTCACGTCGCCGGGCCACGAGGATCGCATCGGCACCTTCACGGCGCTCTCCTTCTGGTGCGACGACGTCGAGGCCACCTACACCGAGCTCATCGCGAAGGGGGTCACCTTCAAGAAGCCGCCCAAGCGCGAAGACTGGGGCACGTCGGCCGTCTTCGATGATCCCGACGGCAACTCGTTCGTGCTCTCGTCGCGCTGACGAACCGGTGCGTCGTGGTCAGACGCGCAGCATCCCTTCGGCCATCATCACCGTCGAGCCGCCGACGCGCACTGCCGTGATCTGGCCCGCCGCCTTGTCGGCTTCGATTTCCAGAATGCTCGGGCGTCCCATCTCGAACCCCTGCTCGATCACCCAGCGCAGCGTGCCGTCGGTGGCGTGATCGCGCGCGGCCAGGTAGCCCGCGAGCGCCACGGCCGCACCGCCCGTCGCCGGATCCTCGGCTACGCCCAGCGCCGGGCCGTACATGCGCGCGCGCACGTCATGACCGGGGAGTTCGGCGTCACGCGAGAAGACGACGATCGACGGCGCCCACCAGCGCGCGAGCACCGCTTCCCACCGGTCCATGCGCAGCCGAGAGCGGGCCACCGCGTCGCGATTCTTGAGCGGCACGAAGAGGAACGGCACGCCACACGACACGGCCTGCGGTGGCATCGTGCCGCCGATGATGTCGTCCGATTCGATCGAGAGGATTTCCGCGAGCGTCTGGCGCGTGGGCGGTGGTGGCCCGAACTCGGGGAGCTTGGCCGCAGAGAGTTGAGCGAACGTCGGCACGCCCTTCTCCGCGCGAATCGTCACCGGCACCGGGCCCACGCCCTCCTCGAACACGATGCGCGTCTCCGCGCCCGTGAGCGCGATCTCGCCGATGGCCGCGAGCACGTGCGCGGTGCCCACGGTCGGATGCCCCGCGAACGGCATCTCGGTGCCCGGGGTGAAGATGCGCAGGCGCCTCGTGCCGCCTTGCTCCGGCGGCAGCACGAACACCGTCTCCGAATAGTTGAACTCGCGCGTGATCGCGAGCATCTGCTCGGTCTCGAGTCCGCGCGCGTCGGGGAGCACCGCCAGCTGGTTGCCCCCGAACGCGACCGTCGTGAAGACGTCGGCCGTGATGTAGCGATACGCCATCTACTCGGCCGCCATGTGAGGATACGTGTACTGCGTGGGCGGCACGAAGGTCTCCTTGATCGTGCGCGGGCTGACCCAGCGCATGAGGTTCCACTTCGAGCCGGCCTTGTCGTTGGTGCCGCTCGCACGCGCGCCACCGAACGGCTGCTGCCCGACCACCGCGCCGGTGCACTTGTCGTTGAGGTAGAAGTTGCCGGCGGCATTGCGCAGCGCGTGCGTGGCTTCGCCGAGTGCGCCGCGGTCCTGCGAGATGACGGCGCCCGTGAGGGCGTAGGGCGACGTGCGATCGATGACCGCGAGCAGCTCGTGCCACTTGGCGTCATCGTACACGTAGGCGGTGAGCAGCGGCCCGAAGATCTCCTCGCACATGAGGCGATAGTCCGGCGTCTTCGCTTCCACGAGCGTGGGCTGCACGAACCAGCCCGTGCTCGCGTCGGCTGTGCCGCCAGCGATGATCGTCGCGTTCGCCCTCGCGTCGGCGAGATAGCCGCTGATCCGGTCATGCGCCTTCTTGTCGATGACGGCGCCCATGAAATTCCGGAAGTCGCGCGTGTCGCCCATCTTGATGTCGGCGATCATCGCGACCATCGACTCCTTGACCTTGGGCCAGAGCGACTTCGGCACGTAGAGCCGGCTCGCCGCCGAACACTTCTGCCCCTGGTACTCGTAGGCGCCGCGCACGGCGGCCACGGCCACCACCTGCGGATCGGCGCTCGGATGCGCGAGGATGAAGTCCTTGCCGCCCGTCTCGCCGACGATGCGCGGATACGACTTGTACGACCCCATGTTGCGGCCGATCGTGTCCCACATCGAGTTGAAGACCGTCGTGCTGCCCGTGAAGTGCACGCCCGCCAGGTCGCGGTGCGCGAGCGCCACCTTCGAGATCTCGACCGGATCGCCGGGCACGAAGTTGATCACGCCCGGCGGCAGCCCCGCGGCCTCGAGCAGCCGCATCGTGTAGTACGACGAGAGCATTGCCGCGTTCGACGGCTTCCAGAGCACGACGTTGCCCATCAGCGCCGCCGACGTCGGCAGGTTGCCGCCGATCGCGGTGAAGTTGAACGGCGAGACCGCGTAGACGAACCCCTCGAGCGGACGATAGTCCATCGTGTTCCACGCGCCGGGCGCCGCCACCGGCTGCTCCTCGTAGATCTGCTGCGCGAACATTGCGTTGTAGCGGAAGAAGTCCGCCATCTCGCAGGCCGCGTCGATCTCCGCCTGGAAGACATTCTTCGACTGTCCGAGCATCGTGGCCGCGTTGAGCGTCGTACGCCACGGGCCGCAGAGCAGGTCGGCCGCGCGGAGGAAGACCGCCGCGCGATCCTCCCAGCTCCAGTCGGCCCACTCATGGCGCGCGCTCAAGGCGCGCTCGATGGCCTGCGTGGCCTGTGCCGCGCCGCCCAGGTGCCAGTCGGCGAGCACCTGCTGGTGCGCGTGCGGCATCGTGACCTGATGCGGGGCGCCGACGCGCACTTCCTCGCCACCGATGATCGCGGGAATGTCGGGGCGTTCGCCGCTCATGCTCGCGAGGCGCGCCTTGAGCTCCGTGCGCTCGGGCGAACCCGGTGCGTACGACTTGATCGGCTCGTTGATGGCCTGTGGAACGCGGCGTGCCCCGGTGAAGCCCGGGAGCGGCGGCGTGGACGAGGGTGAGGCAGCGGCGCCATTCGAGGCGGCACGCGTGGACGCGGGAGCGGTGGCGGTCATGGCCGGCAGGGCAACGGGGGCGGCGGCACGCACGCCCCATCGCCGGGAAAGCTATCGGCGGCGCCGCGCGCTCGCAGCGGGCGCGGCCACCCGGCCCTCGCCCCGTGCGGTGCAGCCTGCATATTCCACCGATGCGCGTTCTCTTCGCCGACGATGACGAGATGATGCGCCTCCTGCTCGGCACCCTCCTCGAGGCGGCCGGACACGAGGCCGAAGTGGTCCACGACGGCGAGGAAGCCCTCGAGGCATGGCAACAGCGCCAGCACGAGCTGGTGATCCTCGACTGGGTCATGCCCAAGATCGAGGGCGACGAGGTCTGCCGTCGCATCCGCGAACGCGATCCCGACCGGAAGTCGTTCATCCTGATGGTCACCGCGAAGGACAGCCATGACGATCTGGCGCGCGTGCTCGATGCTGGCGCCGACGACTACGTGTCGAAGCCGCTCACGCCGCAGGTCTTCCTGACACGGCTCCGCATCGCGGAGCGGCGCATCGCGGCCGAGGACACGCGCCGTCGGGCGGAGAAGGCGCTCACCGAGGCGCGCTACCTGGCCGGCATCGGCGAGATCGCGATTGCCGTGCAGCACGAGATCAACAATCCGCTCGCCGCCCTGCTCTCGGTCGTCGGTCTGCTGCAGCAGGGGCTCTACGAGCCGCAGGAAGTCCCCGAGGCGCTGAGCGTGGTGGCCGAGCAGGCCAACCGCATCGCGACGGTCACCAAGCGGCTCAACACGCTCGAGCGCCCGCGCTCCGTCGAGTATGCGTACGGTGAGCGCATGATCGACCTCTCCGGCGCGCCGAGCAGCGATTCGACGGCGCCGTGAGCGCGGCGCACTACATCGGCGCGCACTCGGCCGACGCAGGCGGCCCGGCGATGGCGGCGCGCCGCGCGGGGAAGGCTGGCATGCAGGCGCTGCAGTTCTTCACCGCCAAGCCGACTTTCTACAACGAGAAGGCGAGCGTGAAGCCGGAGAAGGCCGCCGCCTTCCGCGCGGCGCTCGCGGAGGCGGGAATCGATCCGCGCTTCGTCGTGGTGCACGCGGGGTACGTGCTCAACACGGCGTCGCCCGAACCGGAGAAGTGCGCCAAGGCCGCGCTCGCGCTCGCGAAGGAGTTCGAGCGCTCGAGCGTGTACGGCGTGGGCGTGGTCTGCTTCCATCCCGGCAGCGCCGGTGATTCGAGCCGCGAGGAAGCGTGCGCGCGCACCGGCGCCGCGATCACGCAGGCGCTCGCCGCCGTACCCGATGGACCGACGCGCCTGCTCATCGAGAACACCGCTGGCGCGGGCCGCACGATGGGCCGCACCGCCGACGAGATCGCGCTCATGCTCTCGCACGTGCCGAAGGAGCTGCGCGCGCGTACGGGCTACGGGCTCGACACCTGCCACCTCTACGCGAGCGGTCACGATCTCGGGGCGGGCCCCGACGCGGTGAAGGCGATCCTCGACGAGTTCGAGCGCGCCACGGGCGAGCCACCGGGCTTCTTCCACCTCAACGACTCGCAGGGCGCGCTGGCATCGAACAAGGACCGCCACATGCTCATCGGCGAGGGGACGATCGGCGTCGAGCCGTTCCGCTGGTTGCTCGCCGACCCACGCACGCGTGGCGTGCCGCTCATTCTCGAGACGCCGAACGAGCGCGAGCCCGTGTCCGACACCGATGACACCCCCGATCCGTACGACCTGCGCATGCTCGCGCTGCTGCGCGATCTCGCCGGCTGACGACGTTCCGCTCGGCGCCGAGCGGTGGCGCGCCCATCACGCACAAGGAGTTCCCGTGAGTGCACCGACTCTCGCACGCGCGCTCGGTCGCGCGCTCGCACGCGCGCTCCGTCGCGCCACCGTCACGCTGTTGCTCGCGTCGCCGTGCGCCGTGGACGCGCAGCAGGGCGAGCGCTGGTCGGTGCAGCTCATGCGCGGCAAGGACACGATCAGCACCGAGCGCGTGACGCTCGGCGCCTCGATGGTGCGGGGCGACCTGCTCGATCGTTCGGGCGGTGCGCGCCTCGCCTGGTCGATGGACCGCACGAGCACGGGGCCGCGCGCCTTCCAGCTCACGGTGCGCGCGGGTGCGGACGCCCCCAACGTGCCGCCGCGCCAGCGGGTCGACGTGCGCTTCACGGAGGATTCGGCCATCGGCACCGTCGTCACGGGCACGGCCGCGCCCGTGACGCGTCGCGCCGCGGCGAAGAAGGGCGCGATTCCCTATGTGAACCCGAGCATGGTGCTCGCGGAGCTGGCCGCGCGCGCGGCACTCAGCGGCGGGGCGGCCGAGGGCACTGCCACGCTCTTCATGCTCAATGGCACCAGCATGGCCTTCCCGGTCAAGCGCGTTGGCGCCGACTCGGTCGTGATCACCATGGCGGGCCTCGAGCTGCGCGCGCACACGGACGCGGAGGGACGCATCCTGGGCGGCGCGATTCCCGCGCAGGGGCTCACGATCGTGCGCGGCGCGTGGCTCGATGACGCCGAGCTCAAGTTGCCGAAGCCGGACTACAGCGCGCCCGCTGGCGCCCCGTACGACGCCGAAGAGGTCCGCGTGCCCACGACGCGGGGTTACGAGCTTGCAGGCACCTTCACGCGCCCGCGCGGGGCTACGGCGAAGCTCGCCGTTGCCGTGACTATCACGGGCTCGGGTCCGCAGGATCGTGACGAGGGGATCCAGGCGTTCGGCGACTATCGCCCGTTCCGCTGGGTGGCCGACACGCTCGGACGGCGCGGCGTGGCCGTGCTCCGTCTCGATGATCGCGGCACCGGCGCCTCGGGCGGCGACTTCGGCTCGGCAACGAGCGCCGACTTCGCCGACGACGTGCGCAGTGCGCTGGCGTGGCTGCGTGCACGGGACGACGTGGATGCGCGCAAGCTGTTCATCGTCGGCCACAGCGAGGGCGGCCTCGTGGCACCGATGGTGGCGGCCACCGATCCTGCGCTCGCGGGGATCGTGCTGATCGCCGGTCCGGCCAAGACCGGGCGCACGATCCTCGACTTCCAGTTGCGCAACGGCATCTCCGGCGACACGAGCCTCACCGTGGCCAAGCGTGATTCGGCGCTCGCGCGCGTGCCCGCACGGCTGGAGTCCCTCCTCAAGAGTTCGTCGTGGCTCACCTTCTTTGCCGATCACGACCCGCTCGCGACCGCGAAGCGAGTGACGGTGCCGGTGCTGATCCTGCAGGGTGCGACGGATCAACAGGTGACGGCGGAGCAGGCCGAGGCGCTCGCGCAGGCGCTCCGCTCCGGGGGAAATCGCGCCGTGACGGCGCGCGTCTTCCCCGAGACGAATCACTTCATGGTGCCCGACAAGAGCGGATTTCCCGGGAATTATGCCAAGCTTCCCTCGATGGCGGTGCGTCCCGAGGTGCTCGGCGCGATCGCGGATTGGGTCGCGGCATTGGCGGCGCGCCGCACCGCGGGACCCGTCCCCGAGTGAAATCGTGCCTCTGAGCAAGGTTGCGCAGGGGGAGCGACGCTCGTCCCGAGGGTGACACCGAGCCGGTGACGGCGCGCACTCCGGGACTCCTTCCGGGGGCCGCCCCGCTGCCACAGAGGAGAAATTGCCTATTGCGCGGGCTGGCTGGCGCAATAAGCTTGTGCGCGTCAGTGGTACTTGCTCGGAGACACGAACTTCACCACGGAGAGGTCTGATGGCTGCCAAGAAGAAGGCGAAGAAGGCGACCAAGAAGGTCGCGAAGAAGTCGGCGAAGAAGGCTGGGAAGCGCAAGCCGAACGCGGCGTTCATGAAGCCCGTTCAGCCGAGCGCGACGCTCGCCGCCGTTGTGGGCGACAAGCCGATTCCGCGCACGGAAGTCACCAAGAAGCTCTGGGCGTACATCAAGAAGAACTCGCTCCAGGACAAGAAGAACCGCCGCATGATCCACGCGGACGACAAGCTCAAGCCGGTCTTCAAGAAGGACATGGTCAACATGTTCGAGATGACCAAGCTCGTGAGCAAGCACCTCTCGTAACACCGCTTCGGCGGTACGGCGAGGGGGCGCGCCCGAAACGGCGCGCCCCCTCGTTGCGTAAGGCCTCTGGCCTGCGCGACAGCTCCCCGGGGGACGTCCCCGCTCCATCACCAACAGCCATTGCCCGTGGCCCGCAAGAAGAAATCCCAGAAGCCTTCCACGTCCGAGTCCGTCGTCGCGCAGGTGCGCAGCGGGGGCGCAGGCGCACCGCTGAAGCAGAAGGTGATCGAGTTCCTCAAGTCGATCGGCTCGGTCCTGGTCGTCTTCTTCGTGCTGCGCATCTTCCTCGTCGAGGCCTATCGCATTCCCTCGGGGAGCATGGAGCCCACGCTGCTCATCGGCGACTGGCTCTTCGTGAACAAGCTCCGCTTCGGCCCGCACCTGCCGTTCACCGACATCAACTTGCCGGGCTACGCGGACCCGCAGCGCGGCGACGTCGTGGTCTTCGAGTCGCCCACGCAGATCGACCAGCCGTGGGATCCGAACCCGATCCTCGTCAAGCGGTTGATCGGCGTGGCGGGCGACACCGTCTTCATGCGCGACGGCGTCGTGCACGTCAACGGACTCGCGGTGCGGCAAGGGTTCGCGAGCAACAATCCCGTCGGTGATGGCACCGAGGTCAATCCGCTCTTCGTCTGGCAGAAGGCGGTGGAGCTCAAGAACTCGCGCTTCGGCCCGCCGCCCGCCACCGCCACGCACGACAACTGGGGACCGTTGCTCGTGCCGCCCGGGCATTTCATGATGCTCGGCGACAATCGCTACAACTCGAAGGACGGCCGTTACTGGGGGCTCGTGCCGCGCGGCAACATCCGCGGACGCCCGCTCTTCGTCTACTACTCGTACAACGGCGAGAGCGATCGCGCGCTGCCGTTCATCACCGACATTCGCTGGGGCCGGCTGGGGCATTGGATCGAGTAGCGTCGGCGGACGCGGCCCCGGCGCGCCGGCTCCGGCGCGGCCTCACGCTCGGGTCGCTGATCGCGCTTGTCGTCGCCAACCAGCTCGGCACGTCGCTCTACACGCTGCCCGCAGCTGTCGCGGGTGACGTCGGCCCGATCGGCATCGTGGCGTGGATCATCGCCGCGGCCGGTTTCTGGCTGATCGCCGAGACGTTCGCGGAACTCGCGACGCGTTTTCCTCGCACCGGCGGACCGTACGTCTTCGCCGCCGAAGCCTTCGGTCGCTTCGCCGGCTTCGAGACGGCGTGGTGCTACTGGCTCGCCGCCTGGACCGGCAACATCGCGATCGCCACCGGTGTGGTCGCGTACCTCGGCTACTTCATTCCCGCACTCGACGGCAGCGACACGCTGCGCTTTGCTGCAGGGCAGGCGCTGCTCTGGGGCGCGGCGTGGCTCAACGTGCGTGGCGTGCGCGAGAGCGGGCGCGTGCAGCAGGTGCTGCTCGTGCTCAACGTCGTGCCGTTCGTGTTGCTTGCCCTCGCGCTGCCGCACATCCAGCTGGCGAACTTCCATCCCTGGGCGCCGAAGGGCGTCGGCGCGCTCGGCGGCGGCGTGGCGCTGCTCGTTTGGGCGTTCACCGGGGTCGAGTCGGCCGCCGTCACGCCCGAGGAGGTCGACGGTGACGGGTCGACGATCCGCCGCGGTACGCGCGTCGGATTCACGATCGCGGCGACGATGTACCTGCTCGCGGCGGTGGTCGTGGCCGGCATGTTGCCGAGTGGCGAGATCGCGGCCACGGCGCGTCCGCTCTCGGCGGTGCTCACGCACGCGCTCGGGTCCTGGGCCGGCACCGCAATCGCGTTGCTCGGCGTCAGCACGGCGGCGGCGTGCCTCAACGGCTGGACGATGCTGCTCGGGCGCGCGGGCTTCAGCGCGGCCGAGGACGGTGTTTTTCCCGCATTCTTTGCACGCGTGCATCCACGCTACGGCACGCCGCACGTGGGCCTGTGGGTCGGCACTGCGTTCGCGTCGCTCGGCCTGTTCACGTACTTCAGCCAGTCGCTGCTGCAGGCGTTCGAGAAACTCGTGCTCGTGGCCAACTTCACCGTGCTGATGGCATACCTCGCGACAACGCTCTCGGCGGTGGTGTTGGCGATGCGGGCCGACACGATCAGCGCCGGATGGAAACACACGAGGCTGCTGGCGATCGGCGCCTGCGCGAGCGCGTTCATCCTCTGGGCCATCGCGAACGTCGGCATGGAGACCGTGCGCTGGGGTTCCGCCGTCGTCGTGCTCGGCGTGCCGTTGTACATTTTGAAGATGCGCGCGCGCTGAACATCGCCGCGGTGCGGCACGCCCTGCGAGGAGGCAGCACATGACCCGGCACTTTGCCTACAGTCCCGATATCGCGACGGCCTCGACCATCCCGTCGCGACTCTACACCGACCCGGTCTACCTCGAGCTCGAGCAGGAGCGCATCTTCGCGCGCACCTGGCAGGTGGCAGCGCGCACGGAGCAGCTGGTGGAAACGGGGCAATTCGTCACGGTCGAGGTGGCAGGCGAATCGATCGTGATCGTGCGCGACGTCGACCAGTTGCGCGCCTTCCACAACATCTGCCTGCATCGCGCCGGCCCCGTGGCCACCGGCTGCGGCAAGCGGCAGACGCTGCAGTGCCGCTATCACGGCTGGACGTACGGCCTCGACGGCGCACTCAAGCGCGCGCCCGAGATGGAGGGCAGCGCGCACTTCCGCGCCGAGGAGATGCACCTGCTGCCCGTGCAGGTGGCCACCTTCGGTCCACTCGTGCTCGTGAACCTCGACCTCAAGGCGCCTGCACTGGCGCACTTTCTCGAGGACATTCCCGAGCGCACGGCGCGCTTCGGCATGCAGCACATGCGCTTCGTGCAGAGCAAGCGCTGGTCGGTGGCCTGCAACTGGAAGGTCTACGTCGACAACTACCTCGAGGGCTATCACCTGCCGATGGTGCACCCGGGGCTCAACAAGGAACTCGACTACGACCAGTACCGCATCGAGCCGCACCGCTGGTGGTCGCTGCAGCACGCACCCCTGCGTCCGGTGCACGCCGGCGATACGTCGCGCATGTACGTGCCGAGTGTGGCCGACGACGAAGCCCAGTACTACTGGCTCTTTCCCAACGTGATGCTCAACGTCTACCAGGGACAGCTTCAACTCAACACCGTGCTCCCCGACGGCCACGACCGCACCACCGTCGTCTACGACTGGTACTCAGGGCTCGCGCCGGCCGACGCCGCCAACGATCCGCAGTGGACCAGGATGGTGGCCTTCAGCGACACGATCCAGGACGAGGACATCTCCATCTGCGAGGCGGTGCAGCGCAACCTCCGCTCGCGCGTGTACGAGCGCGGCCGCTACTCGCCGACGCGCGAGAACGGCGTGCACCACTTCCACGGGCTCCTGCACGAGTTCCTGCAATGACCGCCGCGGACGGGGAGGACCTTCCCACCTCGCCCCCCGTCGCGGACACACGGCGCGGCGACCCGTCCGCCCCGCTCGAGACGTCGTTGCAGGTGCTCGCGATCCTCCTCCTCACCGGCGTCATCGCCTGGTCATGGATTTCGGGAGGCGTGTCCGTCGAGCTGATCCTCATCGCGATCGCCCTCGGCCTGCTCGTGCTCCAGCGCGTGGCGGCGCGGGCCGAACGCCGCGCGCGCGAGCTCGAGGAGCGGGTGCGCACCGAGAAGGAGCTGAGCGCCACCCTTGAGACGTTCGTCTCCCAGCGCACCGTGGCGCTCACCGAGGCGCAGCGCGTGCTGCACCGCATGTGGGAACTCGGCCACGAGATCAACGCCGAGTTGCAGCCCGACCGCGTGCTGCAGCGCTTCATGAACGCCCTCGCCGACATCGAACGCGTCGAAGGTGCGTACCTCGGCATTCTCGAGGGCGACGGCCAGCTGACCATCACGGCTGCGAGCGGGATCGCCACGCCGTTCATCGGCCGCAGCTTCGCGGCCGAGGGTACTGCCATCGCGCGCGTGGCCGAGAGCGGCGCGTCGATCGCCATCGCCGATCTCGACATCGGCGCGAGCGAGACGCTGCTGCATCCCGAGACGCTCCCGCTCTACCGGCAGCACGGCGTCCGCTCGGTGCTCGTGGTGCCGCTCAGGCGGCAGCGACTGCGCATCGGCGGCGTTGTCATCCTCGGCACGCGACCGCGCGTCTGGTCCGATGTCGACGTGCGCCGCGTCGAGGCGATGTCGGACATGCTCTCGGTGGCGCTCGACAACGCGGAACACGTGGAAAACCTGCGCCAGGCGGAGTCGCGCTTCCGCACGCTCTTCCGCGCCGCACCGGATGCGATCCTCACCGTGCTCCCGCGCGGCGAGATCACCGAGGCCAACGATTCCGCGCGCGCGCTCACCGGCATTTCCTCGGCTGAGCTCATCGGCCGGCTCTTCACCGACCTCGTCGCCGGCGAGGACCGGCTCGCGGTGCTGCGCGCGCTCGAGGGAGCACTGAAGGGGATGATGGCGCGCCTCGAGGTGCGCATGAAGCGCGAGGGCGCCAACCGGCTCACGGCCCTCGCGATCACCGGCCTGCCCGACGCGGAGCCGCCCACCGTGCTGATCGTCGCGCGCGACATCAGCGGCGAACGCGAACTGCGTGCGCGGCTCCTCGAGACGGAACGCCTCGCCGCAATCGGCGAGCTCGTGGCCGGTGTCGCGCACGAGGTCAACAACCCGCTCGGCTCGATCAGCGCCTTCGCGCAGCTGCTGCTGCGCGATCCCGCGCTTGGCGCGGAACACCGCGAGTCGATCGAGGTCATCCGCTCGGAAACGCAGCGGGCGAGCCAGGTGGTGCGCGACCTGCTTGCCTTCGCGCGGCGCGCACCGGCCGAACGCAGCGCGGTGGACGTGAACGAGCTGGTGGAGCGCTCGCTGCGGTTGCGCGGCTTCCAGCTGACGTCGGCGCGCGTGCAGCTCGTTACGGAGCTCGAGGCGTCGGTGCCCGCGATCGAGGCCGACGGTCGCCAACTGCAGCAGGTGCTGCTCAACCTCATCACCAACGCGATCCAGGCGATGACGTCGCGCGGCGACGGCAAGCTGACGGTGCGCACGCGTCACGCCGACGACGTGGTGACGATCGAGGTGAGCGACACCGGTCTCGGCGTTCCGCAGCACGCGCGCGCACACATCTTCGAGCCGTTCTTCACCACCAAACCCGAGGGTGAGGGCACGGGCCTCGGACTCTCGGTGTCGTACGGCATCGTGGCCGCGCACGGCGGCGAGATCCGGCTCGCGGAGTCGCTACCAGGCACGGGCGCGACCTTCGTCGTCACGCTGCCCGTGGGCGGGGCGCCGCTGCCCAGGCGGCGCAGCGGCGAGATGCAGGCCGTGATGTCGCCGTCGCCACTCACGGGCCGGCGCTTGCTCGTGGTCGACGACGAGCCGTCGTTGCGCGCCGGACTCGAGGCCTTCGGCCGCATGCGCGGCATCTCGGTGACGGCGGCGGAGAGCGGGCCGGCCGGTCTCGCGGCCGCGAATGCCCAGGCGTTCGACGCGGTGGTGTGCGACCTGCGCATGCCCGGCATGGATGGCGTCGCGTTCCACGAGGAGCTGCGACGCTCGCATCCGACGCTCGCGGACCGTACCGTATTCGTCACCGGCGACGTGCTCGACGTCGCCCAGCGGCTCGGGCCGGCGTCGCGTCAACCGACCGTGGCCAAGCCGTTCACCTTCGAGCGCCTCGAGGAAACGCTCGTGGCCGTGATGCGCGGCGAGCGTCCCGCGTCGCCGCGCTGATTCGTCCGATCATCGTCTCACCCTTCATCCCAGACTGTCATGCGTCCACTTCGTCCGCTCCTCGCCGTTGCCCTCCTCGCTGCCAGCGCGCTGCCCCTCGTCGCGCAGGATGCCAAGCCCGCCACGAAGGTTGCCAAGCCGGCCGCGGGCGGTGAGCCCGAGTACCTCCACCCGTACGGCCCGCCCACGCGTCCCTTCTCGCCGGCAGTGCGCGTCGGAAACCTCTTTTTCCTCGCCGGGCAGATGGGCACGAGTCCAAGCGCGGCCGGCGGTGTGGTGCCTGGAGGCATCGCGGCCGAGACCAAGCAGGTGATGGAGAACATCAAGGACGTGCTCGCGAAGGTGGGCTCGTCGTTCGACAAGGTGGTCAAGTGCACCGTGTTCCTCGCGGACATGAAGGAGTGGGACGCGATGAACGAGGTCTACAAGACGTATTTCAGCAACGGCCGCTTCCCGGCGCGCAGCGCCGTGGGCGTGAACGGACTCGCGCTCGGTGGCAAGATCGAGATCGAGTGCATCGCGGCGCGCTGAGCTCCGACCTGTCCGTCGGCCCGCCCTTCATGGGCGTGGCCGGCGGCGGGGGATGCGTTACGATGCCGGGCGCGTGACGGTCTTCGTGTGACGGCGGTCATGTTCGTGGACGGCGCACCTCCCCTAGCTTCGCCACCATGGTCGGCTTCTTCCCCCGCGAGAGCATCCGCTGGACGCACCTCGAGGAACCGCCGCTCTTGCGGCGACTCTCGATCGCGCTCTGGCCGCTGGCGGTCGTCGCCGGCGTCGGGGTGCGCGTCGCGCACGCGGCGCTTTTCGGGGTGGACTCGGGCAGCTGGTTTCTCGGTACGGCCTACGCGGCCATCTTGATCCTGCTGGCCTGCGGCGCGCTCACCGCACACGTGGGCAACTTTCCCGTACGCTCGTGGGCTTGGCGCGTTCCGCTCTTTGCGGTGGCAGAGGCCACGGTGGAAGCGCTCGCGTCGCTCGCGCTGATCCTCCTGGGCGTGGAGCCGCTCGGCGCGGAGCGCGCGATGGTGGACCAGTGGCCCGCGATTGCGGTGACGATCATCCGCAACCGGTTCCTGCTGCTGGGCGGCTTCGGCCTCGTGCTCGCGGTGTCGGTGCAGGCCGCGCGGTTCGTGCTGTACAAGCCGGTCGAGCGTGCGCAGATGGATGTCGACGCCAACGAGGAAGTGCACGGGATCGAGACCGGTGAGCACGTACCGCCCCCGCCCGCGGGTTCGTAACGCGCGGTCGTCCGTGAGCGTAGCGAAGAAGCCGGCCTTGGCGTTACTTCCCGACTCCGCAGCCATGTCCTTCGCCTCGCCCACGACCACCATGCGCCTCCTCCGATCCCTCGTCGCGCTCGCCACAGTCGCCACGCCCGCCTTCGCACAGACCAAGCCGAGCGCGCATCCCTTCGGCACGATGAAGGAACAGGCCGCCGTGCAGCAGGCATGGCTGGTCAAGCGCCTCGACACCTTCCTCCCCGCGCTCATGCGCAAGCACCGCGTGGAGATGTGGGTCGTGCCGATGCGTGAGTACAACGAGGATCCGGTCTTCAGCGCGATCACGAGCCCGACCACGTTCGCCGCGCGCCGCCGCACCATCTACGTCTTCTACGACCGCTGCGCCGCTGGCGGCGTCGAGCCATCGGCCACGTGCGACAAGGGCGTCGAGCGGCTCGCGCTCGGCGGCAACTCGCAGGGCGGCGTCTTCAAGGCCGTCGCGAGCATGAAGGCCGTCAACGCCGCCGTCGGTGGAAGGCAAGCCGAGCTATGGGGCGACGAACAGTGGGAAGCGCTCAAGTCGGTGATCGTCGAGCGCAATCCGCGCACGATCGCGATCAACACATCCAAGGTGTTCGCCTTCACCGACGGTCTCTCGAGCGGCGAACTGGCCGGCATGTCCGATGCGCTCGGCACGACCTGGTCGAGCAAGTTCCGTCCCGCCGAGGCGCTCGCACTCGACATGATCGCGTCGCGCCTGCCCGAGGAGTCGGCGTACTACAAGAAGCACCAGCAGCTCGTCTGGTCGCTCGTCGAGCGCATGTTCTCGAACGAAGTCATCGTGCCGGGCAAGACGCGCACGAGCGATCTCGTCTGGTGGTGGCGCCAACAGGTCGCGGACCTCGGCATCGGCACCTGGTTCCAGCCCAGCATCGATGTCCAGCGCAAAGGCGTCACCGGCGCGCAGCTCGGCGAAGATCCGGTCATCATGCCGGGTGACATGCTCTGGTGCGACGTCGGCATCACCGCGCTCCGGCTGAATACCGACACGCAGCACAACGGCTACGTGCTCAAGGAAGGCGAGACGGAGCCGCCGGCCGGATTGCAGAACGCGCTCAAGCGCGCGAACCGGCTGCAGGACATCCTCTTCGAGGAGACGCGCCCAGGACGCAGCGGGAACGAGATTCTCGCCGCCGTGCGCGCGAAGATGACCGCCGAAGGGCTCGACGGCACGATGTACTCGCACCCGATCGGACTGCACGGCCACGGCGCGGGCCCGCTCATCGGCCTCTGGGACTACCAGGACGGTGTGCCGGGGCGGGGCGATGCGCTCGTGATTCCCAACATGTGGTTCTCGAGCGAGCTGCAGGTGACGAGCCCGATTCCCGAGTGGGGAAACCAGCCTGTGCGCGTGCGCCAGGAGGAGGACTTCGTGGTCGGGCCGGACGGCAAGCCGCAGTGGGCGCTCGGGCGGCAGGAGAAGTTCTGGCTGGTGAAGCCGAAGCCCGCGTCGAAGACCAAGGCGTAGAGCGAGACAAGGAGAAAGTGCAAGGACAGAGGGACAAAGGAGCAAGTGCGGGGACAGGAGACACAGAGCACACAGAGGTGCACAGAGAACGGCTCAGCCCGATGCTTCCAAGCGCGCTTTCGTGCCGTGCACCAGGCAAGGTGATTCTGTAAGCCTGTCTCGCAGTCCTCTGTGTGCTCTGTGTCTCTTTTCCCCCGCACTTCCTCCTTTCCTCGCCTTCCCCTCCTGCTATCGGACGTGCTCCTCCTCGGGGCCCCGCCGTTGTAGCTTTCGGCAGACAGGATCCGACCGTGGATCTCGCCACCGTTTGCGAAGCACCCGATGCGCAAGAACAACAAGAACCTGATCGTCGTCGGCGACCGCGTGCTCGTGCGCATCGAGGATGGCGAGGATCGCACCAAGGTGGGGCTCTACCTGCCCGCGACCGCCGTGGAGGGACAGGCGGTGCAGGGCGGAACGATCATGGCCACGGGACCGGGGCTGCCGCTTCCGGACATGGGGTCGGACAACAGCGAAGAGCCGTGGCGCATGGGCGGAGCGACCTCGCGCGAAACGCGCTTCGTACCGATGCAGGCACGGGTTGGCGACTGGGCCCTGTTCTACCGGAAGGCGGGCATGGAGATCTCCTTCGAGGGAGAGCGCTACCTCGTCATTCCGCAGGCGGCGATTCTCGCGCTCGTGCGCGAGGGTCGGCACGACGACGATTGACCACACACGGAGAGCATCTCTCATGAACTACCCTGAAATGATGATCGTGCCGATGCGACAGGAACTCACGCGACTGGGCGTCGAGGAACTGCGCACGGTGGATGCCGTGGACGACGCGGTGAAGCGCCCCGGGACGACGATGGTCGTCGTCAATTCGGTCTGCGGATGCGCCGCGCGCAACGCGCGCCCGGCAGTGGCCGCCGCGCTCGCGCATGGCATCAAGCCCGACCACGTGACGACGGTGTTTGCCGGCCAGGACCTCGACGCCACGTCGCGCGCCCGCGGCTACTTCACCGGCTATGCGCCGAGCTCGCCGTCGATCGCGCTGCTCAAGGACGGTCAGCTCGTGCACATGATCGAGCGCTGGCAGATCGAGGGGCGCATGGCCTCCGACATCGCCGGCGACCTCACGACCGCGTTCGACAAGTACTGCACACAGACGGCGAACGCGTAAGCGGTCGCCTTGGCACGGCACGCGGCGGCGTCCCGGATGGGGACGCCGCCGCGCTTCGTTGCGGCCCTTCTCGGTTGACGCGCGCCGCGCCGCTTCGTTTGCCGACAGGCTCAGTTGGCGCGCGCGGCCATCTCGCGCAATGCCGCCTCGACGTCGGGGCCGCTCACCTTCTGCGGCAGCATCCACTGGCCGCTGCGGCGCGTGGGCACGCGTACCTGGTGCACGGTGCCGTCGCGCGCGAGCTCGACGAGCGCGGTCACCTTGTCGTCCGGTCCCTGCGCGGCCTCGATGACAAGCAGCCAGGCGCCGTCACTCGGCCACTGCTTCTTGAGCGCGACGACGCCCGTATGCGACGTGCTGTCGAAGCGCAGTGCGATCGTGCGGCGCGTGCCCGATGCGATCCCCTCGGCGCGGCCGCTCACGGGCAAGCCAAGCTCCGTGCCATGATGGTAGGTGCGCACCGTGAGGAAGGCGTCGCGCGTCGCGGCATCGTACGGGTTGACGGGATACTCGATCGCGATCCAGGGCGGGCCCGCCACGGCGCGCACGGTGGCAACGGCGGCGAGCGCGAATGCAGCGCCGAGCAGGCGCGTGCGGGTGAGCCAGGACGTGGTGCGCATGGGAAGCCTCCGGACATCGGGGTGTGAACGAGCCCCCGGCCGCAGGATGCAGCCGGTGTGAAACACGATTGATGTGGCTAGTGCTGCGTGAGCGTCGCGCGCCCCTTGAACGAGCGCAGCACGACCTGCGCGCCGGCAACTCCCTCGCGAGCGAGGGTCTTCACCACCGCCGAGCGACGTGCATCGCCCGCCGATCGTGTCGTGCGTACGCCGAGCACGTTGCTCTCCGGCGCATCGACTTCGATGTCGGCCACGGCGTTGCGCGAGAGCGCGGCGCTGACGTCACCACCGTGACTGTCGAGCTCGAGCCGTCCACCGCGCACGACGCCGCCCGTGTACTGCACCGTGCCGGCAACGGATTCGAAGCGTGCGTGCGTCACGACGCCGGCCTTCACGATGATCGCACCGCCGACGGTCGTGATCGCGGCGTCCTCGCTCGAGCCGTTCCAGGTGACGGCGCCACTCGCGCTGCGCACCCGCAGGTAGCGCGGCGATGCCGCCACGTCGATGTCGCCCGCCATCGACTCCACCGTGAGTTCGCCAGGCTGCGCCTGGACGCGCACGCGCCCCTGCACGGTGCCGACGTCGAGCGAGCCGGTGAACGCCCGTACGTCGACGTCGCCCGCGCTGGTGCGAATCCAGACGCGCGCGCCCGTCGGCACGGACACCGTCAAGTCGGCGACGGTGCCGCTCTCGCCCTCGATGCCGAGCTTGATGCCGGTCGCGTTGCCGCCGATGAAGAACTGCTGAGGAGCGCGCATGGTCCCGGTGACGGCCACGGTGTCGCGCGCCCATCCCACGAGATGCACCGCGCCCGCGTAGTTGAAGATCTTGACCAGGCCGTCGGCGTTGAGCGGCAGGCGTCGGTCGATGGGCTGCGGGGCGCCGCTCGCTTGCGCGCCGAGCATGGCGGGCACGAGTGCGACTCTCGCGAGGGCGCTGCTGACGAGCGCGATGTTCGCGAGGGCGACCCGCACGAAGGCAACGCTCGCTACAACGCGAGCCGCTGTGACTGCAGCGTGACGTGGCTTCATGGGCGAAGGCGACATCAGCTGGCCGAGAGCGCCGTGGAGCGCCGCAGCAGGTCGAGCTTCTGGTTGTAGAGGCGCCGAGCCGCATCGGTGAGCGAGCGCGATGCGGGATCACGTTCGATCGCCGCGCGCACGTCGGCGAGCGCATCGTCGATCTGCCGCAGCGAGCGCTCGATGACGGAGATCGTTTCCGGCCGCAGGGTGGCGCGCCGTTCAGCGAGGCGCGCGGCGAGATCGCGCGCCTCGCGGTCGTACGACGCGAACTGCGCCAATGCGGGCGACGACGGAATGTCAGCGGGCGCGCTGGCCACGCGCGACGCGGGCGTGCGGCCCACGAGCAGCATCCCGCTCGCGCCGATCAGCACGCCGACGAGGAGCATGGCCGCGGCCGCGAGTCCGCGCGGAAACTCCGTGCGCACCGGTGCAGCGGCCGCCTGCGGCAGCGCGCGCACCTGGCGCGAGGCGATCGCGTCGTGCACGAGGCCGAGCAGTTCCGACGGAGGCGCGAGTTCGCGCGGCAGCGCGCGGGCCGCGTCGTCGAGCCGTCGTTCGCGGGGATCGACTGGCAGCGTCATTGGGGCATCAGGGTCAGGAGGTGACGGCGTGCGCGATGCAGGTGCACGCGCACGGTCGCGGGCGCGAGTCCGGTGAGGGTCGCGATCTCGTCGGCGGGCATGCCCTCGACGACATGCAGCACGAAGACTTGGCGTGGGCCGCTCGCCAGCAGCGGGATGGCGCGTTCGAGGTCCATCTGCACGTCGAGTGGCGCGGTGGCAGCGGGTGCGGCAAGCAGGATGTCGTCGTCGGTGGCGCTGACGCGCGCGGTGCGGCGCAGCTCGCTGCGAAGCGACTCGAGGATCGTGTTGATGGCGAGCCGGTGCAGCCACGTGCCAAGCGAACTTTCGAAGCGGAATTGCGGCAGCCGCTCCCAGAGCTTCACGAAGACGTCCTGTGCGAGCTCGGTGGCGCGCACGCGATCCGTCGACATGCGTAGGCAGAGGGCGAAGACGCGGCCGGCGTGTGCGTGATAGAGCGTCGTGAACGCGCCGGCATCTCCCGCCTGCGCGCGACGGATGACGTCGGCGTCGGGCGAGGGGTCGGGTGGGATGTCGGCGGCAGACACGGGGCGCATGGAGGGGCGAGGTGGCTCCCTCTCAGATGCCGCGCGGTCCCGATGTGTTTCAGGGAGGCACGGCGTGAGGAGCTAGAACGGTGCGAAGAGCTCGGACAGCTGGAGTTCGAACGCCGTCTCCGCACCCGCCGGGTGCCAGCGGAGCACATCGCGGCAGAGGGTGGGTCGATCGTCCGCCGGCGTCCATACTTCCACCACGCCGCGCCCCGCGTCCACGACCCAGTAGAGCGGCACGCCCTGCGACTGGTACAGGCGACGCTTCGTGAACCGGTCAGCGCGCGCACTGGACGGGCTCAGGACTTCGATCGCGAGGAGCAGGTGCTCGACGGACTTCCAGTCGCGCCGACGCGCCTCGGTCCGTGGGATGGCGAACAGGTCCGGCTGGACGAGCGAGTGCGTGCCGAAGTACACGTCGGCCGGCGCCATCGCCACGTACACCGCGGGTTCCCGATCCGCGTAGGCGCGCAACGCGACGATGAGCCGCGCGGCGGCATCCTGATGGTCGAAGTTCGGGCTCGGAGTCACGAGCAGTTCTCCGTGCACGACTTCGTAGCGATTCCCGTCGTCGGGAAGCGCCTGGACCATCTCCACGGTCCAGTACTCGGTTTGGGCCATGACCATACGTTCGGCTCGGCAGGGGGACAGGCGCAAGGGGGACGCATGCCCAACCATGCATCCCCCAGCGCAGATCGACGGTACCCGATTCACGCACGTTGCATCAACCGCACGCAGCGTGCACGCACGTCACCCCGCGTAGCGGATCCAGCGGATCAGCTCGGCCATGTTCGGCTTCTTCCCGTACATGAGCAGCCCCACGCGGTAGATGCGCGCCGAGATGTAGATGGAGACGGCGCACGCCGCCGCCACGAGTGCGAGCGAGAGGGCGATCTCCCACGCCGGGACGTCCACCATGCTCATGCGCAGCGGCATCAGCACCGGCGACGCGCTCGGGACCAGCGTCATGATGCGCGCCATGTTGCCGTTGGGCGCGAGCAGCAGCGGCTGCATGAAGATCACGCTCAGCACGAGGATGATCGTGACCGGCATCGCGGCCTGCTGCGCATCTTCCTGGTTGCTCACCATCGCGCCCACTGCGGCAAACAGCGAGGCGTAGAACAGGAAGCCGAAGATGTAGAAGAGGAGCGTGACGAAGAGGAAGCCGGCCCCGATCGTCGGCATCGAGATCGGCAGCTCGCCCAGCCCGAACGCCTTCATGATCGGCACGCGCTGCGAGAAGATCAGCACACCGGAGAAGATCCAGATGAGCTGTTGCGTGATGCCCACGGCGCCCGCGCCGATCACCTTGCCGGCCAGGAGGATGTCGGGGCGCACGCTCGCGACCACGACCTCCGCCACGCGCGTCGTCTTCTCCTCCATCACGCCGCGCAGGATGTTCTGGCCATAGAGCATGATCATCATGTAGAGCAGGAACGACACGAGGTAGCCGACGATGATCGATCCCTTGCCGGAGCCGCCGCCCGCGCGGCCGCGGTCGTCGAGCACCTCCTCGTCCATCGCCACGCGCACCGAGGTGAGCTCGCTGATCTTGGCGGGGTCGAGTCCCGCGCCCTCGAGGCGCATCGCGAGCACGCTCGTGCGCACGGCATCGCGCAGCACCTGCATGTCGTTCACCGTCGACGCGTTGCGGCCGGCGTACCGAACCTTCACCTCGGCAGGCGCCACGCCGCTCAAGACCAGGTATCCCTTGACCTCCTTGTCCATCACGGCCTTGGTCGCGGCCGCCTCGGCCGTCACGAGTCCGTCGACGGGCACGGTCTTGAGCACGGGCGCGGCGCCGCCACCGCCCTCGAGCGGAATCGCGGCCAGCTTGCTCACGACGCGCGCGCCGATCGGCGACTGCGTGGCGTCGAGCACCTGGATGTTCGTCAACCCCGCCGTCGCCTTGGTGCGCGACGCGAGCCAGATCGGCATCACGGTGATCACGAGCATGAAGACCGGCCCGAGGAAGGTGCCGATCAGGAACCACTTCGAGCGGACGCGCTCGACGTATTCGCGGCGGATCACCGCCCAGAGCTTAGCCATGTCCGCTCATCCCGGGCTCCACGCCAGTGGCGCCCACCTTTTCGAGGAAGATGCGGTGCAGCGACGGCTGCACCAGCTCGAACCGCCGGATCGCCGCGCGCGCCTCGACGAGGCGCGTCAACAGCAGTTGCGGGTCGGTACCCGGCACCATCTCCAGCTCGAAGAAGGTGTTCTGGTCGTCAACGTTCCGGACGAGCGTCCGGTCCCGCATGATCGCCTGCACGGCCGGCTCGTTGGCGTTGTCGCACGCCACGGCCACGAAGCGTCCCGCGTGTTCCGCCTTGACGCCGGCCACCGTGCCGTCCAGCACCTTCTCGCCACGCGCGATGATGCACACCGAATCGCAGAGCCGCTCCGCGTTGTCCATCAGGTGCGTCGAGAAGATGACCGTCTTGCCGCGCCGCTTGAGCTCGACGACGGTGTCCTTGAGTGCCTGCGCGTTGATCGGGTCGAGGCCCGAGAACGGCTCGTCGAGAATGACGACGTCGGGATCGTGCAGCAGCGTGCCGATGAACTGGGCCTTCTGCTGCATGCCGCGCGAGAGCTCGTCCACCTTCGCGTTGCCCCAGTCCTTCTCGGCGGTCTTGAGCGCGAGCCGCTCCAGCCACTCGTCGATGCGCCTGTTCGCCTCCTTCGCACCGATGCCCTTGAGCTCCGCGAGGAAGCGCAGCACGTCGCGCACCTTCATCTTCTTGTAGAGGCCGCGCTCCTCCGGCAGGTAGCCCACCCGATCGAGGATCGCTTCGTCGGTGTTGGGGCGGCCGAGGATGGTGATCTGTCCGGTATCGGGCAGGATCACGTTGAGGATCATGCGGATGGTGCTCGTCTTGCCGGCACCGTTCGGACCGAGCAGGCCGTACACGGTGCCTGTGGGGACCTCGAGCGACAACTCACGCACGGCAACGTGCTGGTCGTAGCGCTTGGAGATCCCGCGAATGTCGACGGCGAGGCCGCCCATTGTGGATTCGAAAGGGAAAGGAAGGCGCGCGCGGTACGCACGCGTACCGCGCCTAATATAGGGGCATGACCGGCAGCGCCTCGCGCCCCTACGGGTCGCGCCCAACCATCAGTTTCAACGCCCAGGAATGGTCGGGCGCATTCGGCGACCTGGGCACCGACCTTCCGTTGATCGTCGGGATGATCGTCACGGCGCGGCTTGACGCCGCCACCGTCTTCGTCGTCTACGGCGCGCTGCAGCTCTGCACGGGACTCCTCTATCGGATCCCGATGCCGGTGCAGCCGCTCAAGGCCGTCGCCGCCATCGTCATTGCCGGTGGCGTCTCGCGCGACGTGCTGAGCGCGGGCGGCTTCACCATCGGCGTGCTCATGCTGCTGCTCGCGCTCACCGGCGGACTCGCGTGGCTCCAGCGCATCGTGCCGGCCGTGGTCGTGCGCGGCATCCAGTTGGGGCTCGGGCTGCAGCTCGGACGCCTCGCACTCGAGAAGTTCGTGCCGCAGGATGGGCCGTGGGGCTACGCGCTCGCCGCGCTCGCCCTCGCGATCGTCTTCGCCGTACGCGACAAGCCGAAGCTTCCACCAGCACTGCTCGTCCTACCGCTCGGCTTCGTCTGGGCTGCGTTCCGCTGGGGAACGGGACCCGCACTCGGCTTCGCGGCGCCGGGCCCCGCGCTCGGCATCCCCACGCTCGCAGCCATGCAGCAGGGATTCCTCCTGCTCGCGTTGCCGCAGATCGCCCTCTCGCTCGGCAACTCGGTGCTCGCCACGCGCCAGCTCGCGATGGACCTGTTCCCTGGGCGCGCGCCGATCACGTTGCCGCGCATCGGGCTCACCTACGCGGCCATGAACCTCGTCTCCGCGCCGCTCGGCGGAATTCCCGTCTGTCACGGGTCGGGGGGCATGGCCGGCCACTACGCCTTCGGCGCGCGCACCGGTGGCAGCGTCGTGCTCTACGGCTTCTTCTGGTTCGCCGCTGCGCTGCTCGCGAGTGCCGATGCCCGAGCGATGCTCTCGCTCTTTCCCGGGCCGATTCTTGGCGTGCTGCTCGTGGTGGAAGCGGTGACGCTGCTCAGCCTCGTCAAGGAAGTGAGCGGCGACCCACGCTCGCTGCTGCTCGCGCTCCTGCTCGCGCTCATCGCGCCCAGCGTTCCGTACGGGTACGCCGTTGCGCTCGTGGGTGGCACGCTCGTCGCGCGCGTCTGGCTGCGCCCCGCTCCGACCTCCTGAGCGGCCCCTTGTCGGCACCCGAATCCGGGTGCATACCGGGTAGAGTTCGTCGCTTCGCATTCGACTCCATTCCCCGCATTTCCTCCATGCTGCGCACGCTTGCACACACCGTGGCGATGACCGCCGCCGTCGCCCTCGTCGCACCACAGCTGACTGCCCAGGCCACCGACCCTGCGCTGCGCGATGCGCTCGAGCGCGTGAAGGCCGACAACGCCTGGACGCTCGACCAGCAGCAGTCCATCTGCCAGATCCCGGCGCCGCCATTCAAGGAGCAGGCGCGCGGTCTCGAGATGAAGCGGCGCTTCGAAGCACTGGGTTACAAGAACGTCACCATCGACCCTGAGGGCAACGTGATCGCCGAACGGCCGGGGAGCGGGGCCGGTCCGGTAGTGGTACTGGCCGCGCACCTCGACACGGTCTTTCCAGAGGGCACCGACGTGACCGTCGCGCGCGACGGCATGAAGCTCAAGGCACCGGGCATCGGCGATGACTGTCGCGGTCTCGCGGTCATCCTCGCGGTCGGTCGTGCGCTCGAGCTCTCCAACGTGAAGACCCGCGGGACGATTCTTCTCGTCGCGAACGTGGGCGAGGAAGGACCCGGTGACCTGCGCGGCGTGCGCTACCTCTTCAACAAGTCGCCGCTCAAGAGCCGCATCACGCACTTCATCTCGGTCGACGGCACCGGACTGTCCGTCGTGCATCACGGCGTCGGCAGCCACCGCTACAAGGTGCGCTTCATCGGGCCCGGTGGGCACAGCTTCGGCGCCTTCGGCATGCCCAACCCCGCGCACGCGATGGGCCGCGCGATCGCGAAGATCGCCGAGCTGCGTACGCCCACGAGCCCCAAGACGACGTTCAACGTCGGCGTCCTCTCGGGCGGCACGAGCGTCAACTCGATTCCCTTCGAGGTCGCGATGGAAATCGACATGCGCTCCGAGTCGGCTGCGGAACTCGACAAGGTCGATGTGCAGATCCGCGCCGCGATCGCGGCGGGCGTGGCCGAGGAGAAGGCGCGCTGGCCCAACTCGAAGATGGCGCTCGACGTCAGGATCGACACGATCGGCATCCGCGCCGCGAGCGAAACGCAGACGGAGGGCACGCCCATCGTGAAGGCCGCGCTCGATGCCGCGCTCACGTACGGTGCGACGCGTCTCACGCCACGCTCGGGCAGCACCGACGCCAACGTGCCCATGGGACTTGGGATTCCGGCCATCACGATCGGCGGCGGCGGACTCGGCACCGACGCGCACTCGCTGCGCGAGGCGTACGATGACGGCAAGGAAGGGTGGAAGGGCCCGCAGTTCGTGATGTCGGTGGTGGCGGCGCTCGTCGGGCTCGAGGGTGTGCGCCCGTGACCGGTCCGTCGGTGGTGCCGGGCATTTCGCCGGCGCACGAGGTCGACCGGCCGCGCGACATCTGGAAGGTCATTGCCGCGTCGAGCGCCGGCACGGTCATCGAGTGGTACGACTTCTTCATCTTCGGCTCGCTGACGGCAATCATCTCCGGCGTCTTCTATCCGCCGACCGACACGCCGCTCACGCAGCTGCTCAAGACGCTCGCGACGTTCGCGGTGGGCTTTGCCGTACGCCCATTCGGCGCGCTCGTCTTCGGTCGCATCGGCGACATGGTGGGCCGCAAGTACGCATTCACCATCACGCTCGTGATCATGGGCGGTTCCACGGCCGTGATCGGGCTGCTGCCGGGATACGCCACCATCGGTGCGGCGGCGCCCGTGATTCTCGTGTTGCTGCGCATGCTGCAGGGCTTGGCCCTGGGCGGCGAGTACGGTGGCGCAGCGGTGTACGTGGCCGAGCACAGTCCGGATGACAAACGCGGCTTCTACACGAGCTTCATCCAGACCACGGCGACGCTCGGACTGTTCGTGTCGCTCATCGTGATCCTCGTCGTCCGCACGGCCATGGGCGAGGCCGCGTTCAAGGAATGGGGCTG
>JANYHJ010000023.1 GCA_025359135.1 Gemmatimonadota bacterium
AGATCCGGTGGAGTACAACCTCTACGGGATCAACCAGGTGCTCGTGCGCACCGAGATCGGCATGACGTTCGCGGCGGCGCTCAAGGCGTTCCTGCGGCAGGACCCGAACATCATCATGCTCGGCGAGATCCGCGACCTGGAAACGGGCGGCATCGCCATCAAGGCTGCGCTCACGGGCCACATGGTGATGAGCACGCTGCACACCAACTCGGCCGCGGAAACGGTGACGCGCCTCATGGACATGGGGCTCGAGCCGTTCAACGTGGCGAGCGCCGTCAACCTCATCCTCGCCCAGCGCCTCCTGCGCCGGGTCTGCGGCAGCTGCAAGGTCAAGTACACGCCGGACGACGCCGAGCTCTGGACGGCCAAGGTCAAGCCGGACATGTCGCTCCGCGACATCCGCTTCAGCCAGGAAGCGGTCGACGGCGCCAAGGCGCGCGCCACCAACGAAGCCAAGCCGTTCCTCGAGAACCTCTCGCTCGACACCAAGTTCAAGGACCTCCCCTTCTTCAAGGGCAAGGGCTGTGACGCCTGCGGCGGCACCGGCCTCAAGGGCCGCCAGGGCGTGTACGAAGTGATGTTCATGACCACCGCGCTGCGCAAGCTCATCATGCAGAACGTCGGCGCGTCCGACCTCAAGGACGCCGCCGTCGATGAAGGCATGTTGACGCTCCGCATGGACGGGTGGCTCAAGGTCATCAAGGGCATCACGACACTCGAACAGGTGGTCCGCGAGACCGCCGCCTGAGCTTCCCACCCCCAAGGATCGCATGACCGCTCCCGCCCCCGCCACCGCCGTCTCCCTCCGCTCCCTGCTGGAGGAGATGATCGAGCGCGAAGCGTCCGACCTTCATATCACCGCGGGCGAGTGCCCGAAGATCCGCGTCGACGGCGACATCGTGAGCTCGAAGTACGACGTGGTGCTGACGGCCAAGGACACGCTGCAGGTCGTCTACTCGGTGCTCACCGAGAACCAGAAGAAGCGCTTCGAGCTCGAGGACGAGCTCGACTTCTCCTTCGGCATCCAGAACCTCGCGCGCTTCCGCGGCAACGCCTTCAAGCAGCGCGGCTGCGTGGCGATGGTCATCCGCCAGATCCCGATCGCGATCAAGACCTTCCAGGAACTCGGTCTGCCCGCCGTCGTGGCGCGCCTCTCCGAGAAGCCGCGCGGGCTCGTGCTCGTCACCGGTCCGACGGGCTCGGGCAAGAGCACGACGCTCGCGGCCATGATCGACAAGATCAACCGCGAGATGAAGGGGCACATCATCACGGTGGAGGACCCGATCGAGTTCATCCACCGCCACCAGATGAGCCTCATCAACCAGCGCGAGGTCGGCTCCGACACCAAGTCGTTCGCCAACGCCCTCAAGTACGCGCTGCGCGAGGACCCCGACGTCGTGCTGATCGGCGAAATGCGCGACCTCGAGACGATCCAGGCGGCGCTCACCATCGCCGAGACGGGCCACCTCGCCTTCGCCACGCTGCACACCAATTCGGCGGCCGAGGCGATCAACCGCATCATCGACGTGTTCCCGAGCCACCAGCAGTCACAGGTGCGCGCGCAGCTCGCATTCGTGCTCGAGGGGATCATCACGCAGACGCTCCTCCCCAAGGCGCGCGGCAAGGGACGCGCGATGGCGGCCGAGATCCTCGTGGTGACGCCCGCCATCCGGGCGCTCATCCGCGACGACAAGATCCACCAGATCTACTCGATGATGCAGGGCGGCAAGAAGTTCGGCATGCAGACGCTCAACGACTCGCTCTACGTGCTCTACATGAATCGCGAAGTCACCGTCGAGGAGTGCCTGCGGGTCTCCGGCGACGCAAACGAGTTCCTGCGCATGATCGGCATGCCGCCGCTCGATGAGGCCGGCCAGCCGCAGAAGTCGACGCCGGCGAGTGCTGCCGGGCGCCGCTAGCTCGCGATTCCCCAGAGAGGTCGAGAATCCATGCCCACGTTCACGTACACCGCGCGCACGGCCAACGGCGAGCTCAAGTCGTCGACGCTCGAGGCGACCAACAAGGACGAGGTGATTGCGCAGCTCAAGAAGCAGCGCATGACCGTCGTCAAGGTGGACGAGCAGGCCAAGTCGAAGGTGAAGGGCAGCGTCACGATGCGCGACATCGTGATCTTCACCCGGCAGTTCTCGACGATGATCAACGCCGGCCTGCCGCTCGTGCAGGCGCTCGACATCCTCTCGAAGCAGACGGAGTCGAAGGCGCTGGCCGAGGTCACGCGCACGGTGGTGTTCGACGTCGAATCGGGCAACACGGTGGCGGATGCGCTCGCCAAGCATCCCAAGGCGTTCAGTGACCTCTACGTGAACATGGTAGCCGCGGGCGAGGCCGGCGGTATCCTCGACACGATCCTCATGCGCCTCGCGACGTTCATGGAAAAGAACGACGCGCTGGTGCGCAAGGTGAAGGGCGCCATGATCTACCCGGGCGTCATCATGTCGGTGGCGGCCATCGCCATCTCCGTGCTGCTCATCTTCGTCATCCCGATCTTCCAGAACATGTTCGGCTCGGTGGGCCTCAAGCTGCCGCTGCCGACGCAGATCGTCATCGGGATGTCGCAGTTCCTCAAGGGCTTCTGGTGGGCCATCATCCTGGGCGGCTACTTCGGCAAGGTGTCCTTCACGAAGTACTACAAGACCGACGCGGGCAAACTCCGGATCGACGGCTGGCTGCTCAAGACGCCGATCCTGGGCGACGTGCTGCGCAAGTCAGCGGTGAGCCGCTTCACGCGCACGCTGGGCACGCTCATCTCCTCGGGCGTGTCGATCCTCGACGGCCTCGAGATCACGGCCAAGACGGCCGGCAACCGCGTCATCCAGGACGCGATCCTCGCGAGCCGCGCCTCGATCGCGGGCGGCGACACGATTTCGGCGCCGCTCGCCAAGAGCAACGTCTTCCCGCCGATGGTCATCTCGATGATCGCGGTCGGCGAACAGACGGGCGGCCTCGACGAAATGCTCTCCAAGATCGCCGACTTCTACGATGACGAGGTCGATGCGGCCGTCTCGGGCCTGCTCTCCGCGATGGAGCCGCTCATGATCGTCTTCCTCGGCACCGTGGTCGGCGGCATGGTCGTGGCCATGTACCTGCCGATCTTCGACATGATCAACGCGGTGCAGTAGGCGCCTGGATGCACCGGCACGACCAAGGGCGCCCGTCCGTCGGACGGGCGCCCTTTGCGTTCCCGGCGACGGCCCTTGCCCACGGCGCACGTTATGGTCATACTCCGGTATGTCCACACCCGTCATCCGCACGACCTACGCCCTCGACACCCACACGGTCCTCGCCCTGCGCGAGGTGGCGCAGCGCTGGGGCGTCAGCCGCTCCGAGGCACTGCGCCGCATCATCCGCGAGGCCGCGCGCACCAGTGCGCCGGTGGACCGTGCGCGCGCCTTCGAAGCGCTGCAGGCCGAGGCGGGCGTGAGTCCCCGTGCAGCCGCAGCGTGGGCTGAAGCGGTGCGCGCCGAGCGAGCGGCCCAGCGTCAGCCCGTGTCGCCCGTGCCCGTGGCGCGCCGCCGCCGCCCGTGAGGCACCTCGACACGAGCTTCCTCATCCGCGCCCTCGTCGTCGGAAGCGCGGAAGGCAAGGCGCTTGCCGCCTGGATGCGCGCCGGCGATCCGATCACGCTGAGCGCGGTGGTGTGGGCGGAATTCGCGTGCGGACCCGTGCCACCGTCGGTGGTCGAACGCGCGCGCACCCTGTTCGGCGAGCCGGTCCCGCTCGACGGCGCTCAGGCGGACTTGGCCGCGTCCCTGTTCAACGCGTCGGGGCGCAGGCGCGGCTCGCTGGCCGACTGCATGGTGGCGTCCGCCGCGATCCGCGAGAACGCCACGCTGGCCACCGTGAACAAGGACGACTTCAAGCGCTTCGTCGCGGCGGGACTCGCCCTCGCCTGACGTGGCCAGTACGGCGCGCGCGCTTCTGCACCGCCCGCGAGCGTGCGCGTCGCCGCCCCAGCGCGTCCCGCGTGCGAGCGCTACTTCCCCCCGCCGAACAGCACGCCCAACCGCATCTTGATGACGCTCTGGTCCCCGGCGTGCGTGCCCGGAATGCTGAACCCGAAGTTCATCACCATCTTGTCGCTGAACTGGTAGTCGAAGCCGGGGAAGAACTGGTGGATCTGCTGGTCGCCGGGGAGCCATCTGGTCACGTTGCCCGTGGCGCCGTAGTACTCGAGGCTCAGGTCGAGCTGCTTCGTGACGCTGTACGCGACGCGCGCATTCGGCTCGAACTCCCAGCCATCGCTCGTGCCGGGGCCCTTGAGGGCGCGCGCGAGCACCGGATTGAGGTCGAATTGCCAGTCGCCGAACTTCTTCTCGATCACGGGACGGAACTCGAGCGTCGTCGTGTTCTCCTCGTAGTGCGCGTCGGGGAAGCCGAGTTCGAGGGAGAGGCTCACGTCCACCGGCCAGCCCCACGACTCGGGCACGCTGACGCGCGGACGGAACCGGTAGCCGACGATCTCGCCGATCGGCCCACCCGCGTGATGCGACGTGACGAGGTACGCCGCCATCTCGAAGTGGTCGGTGATGCCACGCGTCAGCTCGAAGGTGAGGTGCTGCTGACCCTGCGTGGGATAGAGACCACCGGCGCCGATCGTGGTTCCGCGCGACGTGTAGTTGTAGTGCGTCTCGAGGTTCCACATCCCCTTGGGGACGGTGGCGTATTCGTAGACCTGGATTTCGAAGGCGTCCTGCGCGGGCGCGACGCGCGGCGCAGCGGCTGCGCCGACGATCGTGGCGGCGAGCGCGATGACGCCGCGAGTCAAATGGTCGGACATTCGCATGGTGGTACAACGTATCCCGCCTGCGAAGCGTTTGAACCGCCCGTGACCGCCCGCGCGGTGAATGCAACGCGCTGTTTGCGCCGGCGCTGCTGCGCGACCCACGCCCGCGCTATGGCCGGGACTTCGGCGCGGGCTCGGGCGCGGCACCCAGCGCGCCCGGCGTCACGTTGCCCGGGCTCGCGTGCGCATCGGCTCTCGGTGGATCCGGCTCCGGCGCGCTTGGCATCTCCGCCAGCCGCTTGAGGCTGGCCAGCCCGCGGTCGAAGTCGGGGGTGATCCTTCGCGGGACGATGAGTGCGAACCAGCCACCGATCGGGCCCATGCCGATCGTCGCCGTCATGCTCCACGTGACGCTCGTGGCGCCGCCCGACGACGTCAGGTCGAAAGTGCCGCGACTGGGCGAACCCATGCCCCGGATCGTGAGCTCGTAACTGATGCGCGAGGGCGGCTTGGCGTCGATCATCCTCATCGCGCCGTCGCCCTCGCTCTTGCTCACCCAACTCCACGCGGCTCCGGCGCCGCTCTCGGGCCCCGTGTACGTGATCGTCATGTTCGGGTCGCGGCCGTTCCACGCGGCCCACTGCGGCCATTGCTTCGGTGCGGCCACGAGGGCGTAGATCCGTTCCGCCGGGGCGTTGATGCTGGTCGAGCGCGTCACCGTGACGGTGTTCGGCAGCACGAAGCCGACCAACAGGCAGATCGCGATGAGTGCGCCGAGTCCGATCAGGAGTCTCTTCACCACGGGAGCCGAGAGGGGGTGGGAATGTGAGGATCCGACCCCGACGCCACGGGAGCCGTGAGGGGGTGGGGTCGTGAAGGTCCGAGCCCGACGCCACGGGCGCCGAGAGGGGGCGGAGTCGTGACAGGGTCTGACCCCCATGGACCTCGCGAGGCACGCCGACGCAACGCCCCCTGCCACCGAGGGTGACGCGCCGCAATGTTGGGCGCATGGCTGTCACTCGTGCTTCCGCTCGCGCCTCCGCGCGCACGCTCTACTTCGCGTACGGTTCCAACATGGACGTCGCCGCGATGGCCACGCGCTGCCCCGGCGCCGCCTTCGTGGGCACGGCACGCGTGGAGGGCCACGCCTTTCGCGTCAATCGCAATCATCACGCCACGATCCTGCCCTCGGCCGGCAGGGTGGTATTCGGCGTCCTCTGGACGATCACCGCGGCCGACCAGGCGTTGCTCGATGAGTACGAAGGCGTGGCGATCTCGCTCTACCGGCGCCACGAGGTCGAGGCGCAGCATCCGGCCGGCCGGGTGGAGGCCGCGATGACGTACATGGCGCGCAACACGGAACCGACGCTCACCGGCGGGCCATACTTCGACGCGCTGTTGGCTGCGGCGCGCCGCGTGGGGTTGCCGTCGGACTACGTGCTCGAACTCGAAGGCTGGCGCAACGAAGGTGGCTGGCTCGGACGGAACTCGGGAACTTTCGGCGGGTAGCCGGTCGATGTCCTCCGCAGAGACGCCTCGCCACGCCGACACCCGCCGGGTGCGCGCACGGTGGGTCTGGCTCGCCGTGGTCGCAGGTGCCTGCGTGGACACCTCGACGCCAACGGCACCGCAACGCGCCATCGGCGAGGCCGACATCACCGCGATGAACGCCGTGGCCGCGCAGCTCGAGGCGAGCATGGCCGAGCCGGCCCTCGTGTCATTGCTGGGCGTGACGGTCCCGTTTCAGTCGCGCGTTCCCGCGGTGCCGCGCGGGTCGGGGCACACCGGACAGGGTCGATTGCTTGGTGTCGTCGTGCGGGCTCCGGCCCTGTCGTTTCTCGGCGACGCGCCCGTGGACCCGCTCTACTTCGGATCGACCTTTGTGCGGGCGGGCCCCGTGTTCCGCCGCGACACATCGCGGCGTGACGCTCCCGCCAACGCCGTGCGCGTGCTGCTCTATGAACGACTCGGGGGCTCCGCCACGCCCAATGTGGTCGGCTGGCTGGACATGGCGGACTCCGTGCGGCTGAACGGCGTGCGCGTCACCCGCGCCTCGCTCGGCACGCTCACGCAGCCCCGGGGGGCGACGGTGCGCGGCGCCGTGGCCGTTCAGCAGGCCGGGCTGTTCGGGACAGTGCTCTACGACGTCCTGGATGGCACGATCGGCGGCGGCTCTCGGCCGATCGTGGTGTCCGATTCGTTCGTGGTGGATGCATCCACCGGCGATGATGGTCGCAACGTGGTCACGACCACCATACCGGGGGCGGACGCGGTGGTACGCACGGTCACGCCGTCGGCTCCCGGCCTGACGTTCCAGCAAAGCCGGCTCACGATCACGGCGGGCGGCCGGACGGTGCGCGTGGAGCAGGTGCACTTCAGCGGCGTCACCTTCCTCTCGTTCTACGACGGGAGCACGGAGCTCGGCTTCACCAGTTCGGCCTACTTCCCGAACCTCGGCGATGGCGCGCAGACCCGGTACGGCGGGGTGCCGAACGACGTCGTGCGGCGCTGGATGAACGCGGTCGGGCGACTGTTGCGGACCACGCCGAGCGCAGCCAACCTCGCGCAGGCTGCCGGCAACCTCGTGACGCTGCTCGATCCGGTCATTCCGTAGGCAGCAGCTGGGTCGCTCTTGTACGGGGTGCGGGCACCCCGCGAGATTGCACGATGGCCATTCAGCGCGCTGCCGTCATCGGCTCCGGTGTCATGGGGAGCGGAATCGCTGCCCACCTCGCGAACGCCGGCATCCCGGTCGTCCTCCTCGACATCGTGCCCGCAGGGGCCACCGACCGCAACGCACTGGCAGCGGGCGCCATCGAGCGGATGAAGCGCCAGGAGCCCGCGCCGTTCATGCACCCGAGCGTGGCCGACCGCATCACGCCGGGCAACATCGAGGACTCGCTCGCGTTGCTCACGGATTGCGACTGGATCATCGAGGCCGTGCTCGAGGACCTCGAGGTCAAGCGCGCGTTGTACAAGAAGGTCGACGCCGTGCGCAAGAAGGGATCGGTCGTGTCGTCGAACACGAGCACGATTCCGCTCCGGCTCCTCGTGGACGGTAGCCCCAAGGGATTCGCGGCCGACTTCTGCATCACCCACTTCTTCAATCCGCCGCGCTACATGCGGTTGCTCGAGATCGTGGCCGGTCCCGCGACGCGCGCCGACGCGATCGCCGCGGTACGCCAGTGCGGCGACGTGCAACTCGGCAAGGGCGTGGTCGATTGCAAGGATACCCCCGGCTTCATCGCGAACCGCATCGGCACGTTCTGGATGGAGTGCGCGGTCAAGGAGGCGTTCGCGCTCGGCCTCACCGTCGAGGAAGCCGACGCCATCAACGGCAAGCCGATGGGGATTCCGAGCACCGGTGTCTTCGGCCTCTTCGACCTCGTCGGCATCGACCTCATGCCGCACGTGTCCAAGTCGATGCTCGCGACCTTGCCGGCGAACGATGGCTATCGCAAAATCCGCGTGGACCTGCCGCTCATCAATCGCATGATTGCCGAGGGCTACACGGGCCGGAAGGGGAAGGGCGGCTTCTACAAGGTCACGAAGACGGCGGCTGGGCGAACGAAGGAGGCGATGGACCTCGTGAGCGGGGAGTAT
>JANYHJ010000109.1 GCA_025359135.1 Gemmatimonadota bacterium
CGCCATCGAGGAAAATGAAGCCCGACGGGTTGGCGCCGCTGCCGTCACCCGCGATGAGGGTGTCAGCCGTGTTCACCATGCGCAGGATGGCGTTGGTATTGACGTCGAATCCGCCCGACGCCCGCACCTTGTGGCCGTTGAGGTCCAGCACCGTGCCCGCGCTGTTGATGGTGACGTTGCCGGCGTACGGCCCGTTGACGGCGATCGTGTTGACCGACGTCACCAGCGAGTCCTGCAGGGTCAGCGGAACGTAGATGTTGACGTTCGAGTACTGGATGCCGCTCGCGACACGGAGCGGCGTCGGGTCGCTGGTCGTGATGCTCAGGTAACCGGGGGCAAACGTACCGCCGACGTTGGTGAGGTTGGACGTGCCGTCGAGCGTGATCGCATAGGGATACACCGCGCTCGTGGCGCTCGTGACGAACCCCTTCTGGACGACGAGGACGTAGTTGCTCTGCGACGTGACGCGCACGTTGGGGCCGGACGCGAGCACGAGCATGCTGTCGCTCACCAGCAGGTCGTTGCCGAACTGCATGCCAAACGGGCTCGTGACCTCGATCTGCGGAATCGGTCGCGCGATGGCCGTCCCGTAGATCAGCCCGGTCTGGTTCGGGTTCGCGATGCGCAGCCGGTGCGTGTTGCCGCTCGGCACGTACGTGTTCAGGTAGTTCGAGTTGCCCGAGAGGGTGAGCAGGCCGCCCGACATCGGGCTCGGCACCACGCTGTTGAAGGAGACGCTGCCGGCGACGGACATCGTGTCGCCCGGCACCATGACGACACGGCCGCTGTTCTGCGTCGTGAAGGTGCCACCCACATTGAACTTGGCGCCGTGGACGGCGAGTGTGGTGCCGACGCCGTCCACGACCACGTCCGCGGTGGTGGTGACCGTGGCGCCGGCCGGCAGGGAGTCGGTGGCGAAGAAGCGGAGGAAGCCGTACGTCAGCGCCGGCTTGATGACCGCGTTGGGTACGATGATGTCGGTGTACGACGGGCCCCAGGCGCCGAGCACGTTGCCGGTGCCGCTGACGTGGCCGAGCTGGATCTGGTACGGCGTCACCGCACTGCCGGCGACCGTCGTGACCGGGCCCATGAGGTTCACCTGGTACGAGCTGCAGCTCGACACCGGCACGGGCGTGGTGATGTCGAAGAAGCCGAGGACCTTCACGTAGGAGCAGAAGTTGACGCCACCCGCATTCGTCGCCCGGAAGTTCTGCAGGAGGCTGGCGGGATTGGCGAACTGGTTGAACCCGCTGAACGACTGCTGGCCCGAGCCGGTACCGTTGAAGATCACGAGGTTGTTGAGCGACGCCGAGTAGTTGGTGCCGTCCATGTTGCCGGTGATGAAGACGACGCCGTCAGTGAGCTTGCCCACCGTGGAGCCACCGCCGCTCGTGCTGAAATTGCCGCGCACGTCGAGCGTGTCGGCCAGCGCATCGAGCACGAAGCTGGCGCCGTTCTGCGCCTGGAAACCGCCCAAGACGATGCGCCGCGGAACATTGATGTTGAGCACGGTGGCCGCGCCGTCCACGACGAGCTGCACCGCGGCCGTCACCGTGTCGGTGAGCGTCTGGCTGGCGTAGAACCGCAGGTACTGGTACGCCAGTCCGCCCTTGACCGTCTGTGCAGCCGTGAGGAAGTCGGTGTAGCTCGGCGACCAGGTGCCCAGGATGTTCGCGGTGCCCGAGAGATGGCTCAGCTGCACCTGGTACGGGTTGACGCTCGATCCGGCCACGGTGCGCACCGCGCCATTCAGGATCATCGTGTAGCTGGAACAGCTCGTGAAGTTGACCGCCGTCGCCACCGTGAGCGAGTCCGTCACCCGCAGGAACGAGCAGAGGCTCGCGCCGCCCACGTTAACAATGCGCAGCTTGGCGAGCGTCGTGGCCGGGCTGGCGTTGTAGTTGAAGCCGCTGAGGAACTGCGGCGCGGACACGCCGCCGTCGAGGATGACGGTGAAGTTGGCGCTGCCACTGATGGCCGTGCCGTCGATGTTGCCGCCCACGCGCAGCACGCCGTCGGTGAGCTTGCCCACCGACGAGGCGCCGCCGCTCGTGTTCATGTTGTTGAGCACCTGCAGCGTGTCGCCCGGTTGGTCGAGCGAGAAGGTCGCGCCGCTGGACAGGGTGAACGTCCCGACCTTGATGGTGCGGGGCGCCGTGATGGCCATGACCGTGCTGGCGCCGTCGACCTGCAGCGTGCCCGCCACGACCACCGTGTCGGCCAGCGCCTGACTCGCGAAGAAGCGGACATTCTGGTAGCCGAGCCCGCCCCTGACCGTCTGGGACGCCGTGAGGAAATCGGTGTACGCCGGCGCCCAGAGGCCGGCCACGTTGCCCGTGCCGCTCGGGTGCATGAGCTGCACGAACATCGGGCCACCGACGGACGTGCCGGCTGCCGTCGTGACGACGCCCTCGAGCTTGAGCGTGTAGCTCGAGCAGGACGTGACCGGTCCGGCGCCCGCGTTCACCGTGAACGTGCCCTGCACGCGCACGTACGCGCAGATGTTCGAACCACCGGTGCCACTCAGCACCAGGTTCTGGAACGCGTTGTTCGCGTTCGAGAAGAAGTTCATGCTGTTGGTGACCTGTTGCGTGATGCCGGCCAAGACCACCGTGTTGGTGCCGGTGCCGGTGTAGGCGTCGAAGTAGTTGTTCTGTCCGCGCAGGATCACCGTGCCGGACGAGAGGGCGCCCAAGTGCGACGCCGCCGAGCTCGTGATCTGGAACTGGCCCAACACCTCGAGCGTGTCGTTGGCGCCGTCGATGCGCAGCATGCCCCCATTCGTCACCAGCACGTTGCTCGTGATGGTGAGCCGCAGCCCCGACAGGTCCACCGTCGCGCCGGTGGTGTCGATCTGCAGCGACGTGATGCGCGTCGTGTCCGCGAGCGTCACCGTGCCCGAGGGGAAGAGGCGCACGAAGGTGGCGATCGTGCCGCGCATCGAGGATCCGTTGCGCATGAGGAGGCCCGCGAAGCTGCCGCCGAAGCCGCCGCCCTCACCGCTCGCGACGCGCCCGACCCGCAGGCGGATGCTGCAGCAGTTGGCGTTGAGCACGGCACCGGTGCGCAGCACGAGGTCGCGCACGCTGAAGGTGTCGATGGCGATGATCGGCTGGAACGTCGCGGCGCCGAGCACCACGGAATCGCTCTGCGTCGGCACGAACGCGGGCGACCAGTTGTTCTGGTTGGCCCAGTCGGTGCGCTGCACGCCGCTGCCGGCGCCGCCCACCCACGTGCGCAGGAAGCCCGGCACCAGGCCACCCGCGGCCGGCTGCAGGGCCAACGATGACGTGGCCGCCGACGTGCTGTAGGTCGCCACCACGAGCACGTTGCCCGTGTCGAGGACCGTGGCCAGGCCTGCCGTGTCGACGATGACCTTGGCGGTGTTGGTCGTGGCCCAGCGTGCGGGCCCCGGCACGAGCGCACCGCTCGCATCGTGGATGGTCGCGCTGAAGCGCAGCGTGTCGCCCACCTTGGGACTCGCGGACGCCGGTGTCACGATGATGACCACCGTGCCGAACGTCGCCGTGATCGGCACGGTGCCGGCCAGCGGAGAGAGCGTGATGGACGTCGTGGGATTGGTGCCCGCACTGATCGTGAGCGTGACCTGGCCGCGGTGCGTCTCGACCGAGCCATCGAACGCGCTCACCGTGACGAGACGTCCCGAGCCGGCGGGCACCGCGATCGAGCCGGCTGCCACGCCGCCCACGATCGGGAAGTTGAAGGTCATCGGCGTCGGGATGTCTACCGCCGTGACCGTCACGGTCACCGCCGTTGCCTGCTGGCTGCCCACCGGCACCACCACGGCCACGCGCCCGAGCGCGCGACCGTCAGGGCCGACTTCCTTGGGACCGAGGGCGTTGCGATCACACGCGAGGCCCGTGCCGAGCGCGAGGGCCGCAGCGCACGCGGCGATCAGGGCTCGAATACGCGAGCTGGAACGGATGGAGAGAGTCGCTCGTGGCATGGGCGGTTCAGGGCGTGACGGTCACGGTCGCGGTGACGCCGCGCGCGTTGAGGAGCGTGGGAGAGAACACGGTGGAGCCGCCGGACACGCCGTTCCACCAGACGGTGACCTGGCCAACGGTCATCGCACCGGTGACGACGACACTCGCGCCGAGCACCACGTTGCAGCGGAAGGTGCCCTGCGCCCGCGAGCCGGTGAGTGGCGCGGTCGCCTGGCACGATCGCGTGGCGCCGCTCGCCGGTTGCAGCTGCACCTGCACGGAATCGACGCCACCCGGGCCGGCGTCGCGCAGCGTCACGTCGGCGCTCAAGGTCGCTCCGGCGGACGTGCTCATGGTCGCGGGCAGCACCGACACGAAGTCGAGCGCGGTGCCCGGCGTCACGGTGATCGTGCTGTTGGACACCGCGCCCAGGCTCGTCGCGGAAATCACCACGGTCCCGCTGTCGAGGCCTGTCACCACGCCACTCGCCAGCACCCAGGCCTTGGGCGGCAGCGTCGTCGCGTAGTTGACTGGCGCGCCGGGAATCGTCACGCCGAAGGCATCCTTCACGACGCCGGTGAGCGTGACGGTGTTGCCAGCGCGCACCGAAGCCGTCGGCGGCGACAGCGTGAGCGTGACATTGCCGACGACGGCGGTGATGGGCACGGTGCCGATACCGGCGCCGAGCGCGAAGCTGACGGTGGGGTTGGTGCCGGCGGTGACATTCACCGTCACGCTTCCCGAGTACAGCACGGTCGTGTTCGTGTCGAACGCCTCGGCGAGGATCGTGCGCGACGTTCCGATGGGCACCGAGATGTTGCCGTTGGCCGATCCGCCCGAGACGGGAATGTTGTTGACGATCGGCGTGTTGATGCCGGGGCCGGTGACCGTGATGACGATGACGGGCACGAGCACGTTGGACGGCAGCGTCGCGTGGAAGGGGAGCACGGCGCTCCCCTGTGGCGTGACGGCGTCGGACGAGGCCGACGTGCACGCAAGACCGGCGGTGACGAGACCGGCGAGCGCGAGGCGCACGATGCGTTGCGCGATCATGGGACCGTCACCGTGGCATTGGCCGCCGTGCCGAGCGCGGTGGCGGTTACCGTGGTGATGCCCGAGTGCACGGCCGTCACGAGGCCGGTGAGCGAGTCCACGGTGGCGATGGCGGGATTGGAGGTCGCCCACTTGGCGGTGATGCCCGTGGCGAGGTTGCCCTGCGGGTCACGCACCGTCGCGCTGAACGATCGCGTGGCGGCGACGACGACCGTGGCCGCGGTCGGCGACACCGAGACAACGAACGAACCGATGGTGACGATGATCGGCACCGTCCCCGTGGTGGGGACCGGGGTGAGCTGCACGGGCGGGTTGGTGCCCGCGCCGACACTGAACGTCGAGGTGCCGGTGAAGATCAGCAGTCCGCCCTTGTACATGTCGATCTGGAGCAGGCGATTGGCGCCGATCGGCACGGTGAGCGTCGCGGTGGCCGTGCCCGAGGTGTCGAACTGCACCACGAGCTTGATTGGCGTGGCGATGCCGGGCCCGGTGACGGTGAGGACCGCGCTGTCGGGGATGACCACCGACGCCGTTCGTCCACCCGGGATCGAGAGGTCGAGCACCATCTTGGCAGACGCGGGCGCGGTGGAGTCGGTCAGGCCGCAGGCGGCCGCGAGGGCCAGGCCCAACGTCGCGAACACGCAAGCGGCGCGACGCCATGGCGATGGACGAGCGGTCCGCGGGGGCGCGGTGGTGGGGGCGGGGTTCATTGTGGCTTCAACTTGCGGGTCCGGAAGCGAGGCAGTCAATGATGTAGCTCACCCTACAAAAGGTCACGAATTCGCCGGGGTCTTGCGCCAGAATCGTTAACGCGGACGCAGCTAGCCCTCTCCGCGCGCCTACCCACGGGGAGCACCTGCAAGGAAGGGGCCAGCCGCAAGGACGACGCACAACGTCAGACATGCCTCAACCGTTTGAATCAATGGGAGTTACCGGCGTTTTCCGGAGCTGCCGCCGCCGCCAAATCAGCGGCTCGGGTACGGATCGGGACTGCTATATTGCCCCTGCTGCGGTGCGCCGCCTGCGCGCTGCGACCACTCTTGGGTACTTGCCTCATGGCCACCGCCACCCGCACGGAAAAGAAGGGCGCCGCCGGTCTCACGCGCACCGAGCTCCTGGGCGTCTACCGCACGATGCTCCTGTCGCGCCGGCTCGACGACAAGGAGATCCAGCTCAAGCGCCAGAACAAGATCTTTTTCCAGATCTCGGGCGCGGGGCATGAGGCGATCATGACGGCGGCGGGGCATGCGCTCAAGCCGGCCTACGACTGGTTCTATCTCTACTACCGCGACCGCGCACTCTGCCTGCAGCTGGGCGAGACGCCGGCCGAGATGCTGTACAGCGCCGTGGGCGCCGCGATCGACCCGAACTCCGGCGGCCGACAGATGCCGTCGCACTGGGGCAAGAAGGAGCTGAACATCGTCTCCGTCTCGAGCCCCACTGGCACGCAGTTCCTGCAGGCCGTCGGCGCCGCCGAGGCGATCCAGCGCGCCAAGACGCTTGGGCTGTCGGAAGGCTTCCAGTCCGACGAGGTCGTGCTCGTGACCACGGGCGACGGCACCACGAGCGAAGGCGAGTTCTGGGAGTCGCTCAACACCGCGACCAACCTCAAGCTGCCGATCGTCTACCTCGTCGAGGACAACGGCTACGCGATCAGCGTGCCGGTCGAGGTCAACACGGCCGGCGGTTCGATCAGCAAGGTGGTGTCGGGCTTTCCGGGCCTCTACATCCAGGAAGTCGACGGCTGCGATTTTGTCGCCAGTCTCGACGTGATGCGCAAGGCGGTGGCGCACGCGCGCGCGCGGAAGGGCCCGGCCTTCGTGCACGCCAAGGTGATTCGTCCGTACTCGCATTCCCTCTCGGACGACGAGGTGATGTACCGCCCCGACGCCGAACGTTCCGAGGACGCGGCGCGCGACCCGATCACGACCTTCCCGGCGTGGCTGCTCGCGGAAGGACACGCGACCGATGCCGAGCTGGCGCAGATCCAGACCGATGTCGATACGGAAGTGCTCGCGGCCACCGACGACGCACTCGCGCAGCCGCAGCCTGGCGCCGACACGATCCACTTCGGCGTCTACTCGCCCGACGTCGATCCGACGGGTGAGGCGTTCGACACCGAGGACGATCCGCAGTCGAGCGGCAACCCGACGACGATGGTCGACCTCCTCAACGCCTGCATGAAGGAGGAGATGCGCCGCGACCCGAAGATTCTCGTCTTCGGCGAGGACGTGGCCGACGTGTCCAAGGAAGAGCTGCTCGGCAAGGTCAAGGGCAAGGGCGGCGTCTTCAAGGTCACGTGGGGACTTCAGAAGGAGTTCGGCGGCACGCGCGTGTTCAACACGCCGCTGGCCGAAGCGAACATCGTGGGCCGCGCGATCGGGCTCGCGGCGCGCGGCTTCAAGCCCGTGGTCGAGATCCAGTTCTTCGACTACATCTGGCCGGCGTACATGCAGATTCGCGACGAGCTCGCGACGATGCGCTGGCGCTCGAACAACCACTTTGCGGCACCGGTGGTGATCCGCGTGACGTACGGCGGCTACATCCGCGGCGCGATCTACCACTCGCAGACAGGCGCGTCGTTGTTCACGCACACGCCGGGACTGCGCGTGGTCTGCCCGGCCACCGCACTCGACGCCAACGGCCTGCTGCGCACCGCGATCCGCTGCGAGGACCCGGTGATCTTCCTCGAGCACAAGCATCTCTACCGCCAGACGTACAACAAGTCGGCGGTGCCGGGCCCGAACTTCATGATTCCGTTCGGCAAGGCGAAGGTGGTGCGCAAGGGGACCGATGCGACGATCGTGACCTACGGTGCGACGGTGCAGCGCGCGCTGCTCGCGGCCAACCAGATGGCCGAGCAGGGGGTGAACGTCGAGGTCATCGACCTGCGTTCGCTGTCGCCGTGGGACCAGGAAGCGGTCGCGGCGAGCGTCAAGAAGACGAATCGCGTGATCGTCGGGTACGAGGATTCGATCTCGTGGGGGTACGGCGCGGAGATCGCGGCGTGGATCGCGAACGAGTGCTTCGCGTACCTCGATGCGCCGGTGAAGCGCGTGGCGAGCACCGACACCTTTGTGGGGTACGCGCCGAGCCTCGAGGATGCGATCCTGCCGCAGGTCGAGAGCTTCGTGACGGCGATCAAGGAGATCGCGGCGTACTAGCTGTGTTGGGCGGCAACCAAACCGGTGCGACGTGACGATCCGTAACGTCGGGGTGTGTCCCGTCGCGTTTCTCCGCCACGCCTTGTCTCTCCCCGTGTCTCACACGCTCATGCGCTCGAAAATCGGCCGGAATTCGTTGCTGTGTCGGCTGGCGCTCTACGCGCTCCCGTTCGCGCTGTTCGCGCTGTTCGCGCTGATCGCGCGCGAGGCGCAGGCGCAGCGCCTCGTCGCCTTCGACGTGTCGGTGGGCGCGAACAGCGGCGGACAGCGCATCGCGGCGGGCGCATGGCTGCCGCTCGCGACGCTGCTCGATCGGATCACGCTGAGCGGCGGCGCGCGCCTCACGAGCTACCATGGCGAGTCGGGCTCGTTCGGCAATCACGGCACGGTCACGGCCGCGCTCACGCCGACGCTCAGTTTCCCATCCCAGGCGGTGGGACTCGCGATCGCGGTGCAGGCGGAGGTGGCGATCGTGGGGCCGCTCTCGGCGGGCTTCAACATCGACCTGGCCGGCGTGGCCGTGGGCGGCGACCAATCGGTCGCGGGGCTCACCGCGCGCGTGCAACGCGGCTCCCTCCTGCTGGGCGGTTCACCGGATGTGGGGGCGCTCAACTCCGAGACGTACGTGGCGTGGGCGTTCGCTCCCACCTTCACGCTCCGTGCGGGGACGACGCATTTCGTGACGAACTACGAGGTGCGCGATCCGTCGTCGCCTGGCGTTCCGGCGGCCAAGTATCAGCAATTCAAGACGCTGCCGTTCGTCGCCGTGGGCTGGCGCTTCTAGCATCGCGCGCGGTGGGGCCGCGACGATGACGCGGTAGTCGGAAGGAGCGGGATGTGCGCGCAGCCGCGAACGCGTCCCGTGCACTCGGGCAACGGTTCCGAAACCGGAGTTGTCATACTCCCGTACCTTCCGATCACAGTCGCACGCCACGCGACGCTGCGCCCACCCCCGACGCCGTTTCGCCGTGAATCCGCTTCGCCTCTCGCTCGCGTTGTTGCTCAGCCTCGGGGTCGCCCTGCCCGCATGCGGCCAGGGCCAGCCGGATCGCCTCCGCGGTCGCGTCATCAACGATTCGGCACAAGCGGTGGTTGGCGCGACGGTGTTCATCACGCGCGGCCCGGATCGCGCCAACAAACAGACCACCACCGACTCGAGCGGCCGCTGGTCGCTCACCTTCGAGAACGGCACGGGCGACTACCTCGTGGCGGTGACGGCGCCGGGCTATGCGAGCGCGCGGCGGCGCGTGCAGGAAGACGGACCCGGTCCGCACACGTTCACGTCCGACTTCACGCTGGTGCGCGACATGAGCACACTCGCGGCGGTCAAGGTGACGGCCGACAAGCCCGAGCGTGCGCAGTCGAACGCTTCCCCGTTCGAGCCGGAGACGGGAGCCAACGAACGGTGGGCCGATGGCGTGAGCGGGCAGGTCTCGCCGACGACCGCCGGTGACCTGAACGCACTCGCGGGCACCAATCCCGGCATCACGATGGGCGCGAACGGCCCCGCCGTGCTCGGCTCCGGCGCTTCGTCCAACCTGACGACGCTCAACGGCATGGCGCTGCCCGGCGGGTCGCTGCCGCGCGCGGCCAACGCGCAATCGCGCGTCACGGCGTCGACGTACGACGCGACGCGCGGCGGCTTCTCCGGCGCCAACATCGACGTGCAACTGCCCAGCGGCAGCCGCGACTACCAGCGGCGCACGGCGTTCCTCACCTTCGACTCGCCGTCGCTGCAGGCCACCGACGCGGTCGGGCGCTCCCTCGGTGTGCGCACGAGCAACGTGAAGGGAAGCGTGGGGCTCGACGGCGAGATCCTCCGGCAGGTGCTCACGTACAACATGGCATTCGAGGGCGGGCGCTCGTCGAGCGACCCGGCCACCCTGCTCAGCGCCGACGCGGCGACCTTCGCGCGCGCGGGCGTCTCCGCCGACTCGGCGGCGCGCTTGCGCGCGGTGGCCGCGACGCTCGGGCTGCCGCTCTCGGGCGCGGGCGTGCCCGCGTCGCGCGAGCGCGAGAGCCTCACCTGGCTCGCGCGCTTCGACGACATCCGCGACACGCTCGACGCGCGCACGCTCACGACCTACGCGTCGTACGCCCGCGGCGGCGCGCTCGGCTTCGCGCCGCGCAGCGCGCCGGGTGCGAGTGGCGCGCAGACGACGCGCGCGTTCGGCGTGCAGCTGCAGGCGTCGGACTACTTCGGCGAGGGGCGCCGCACGCTCAATCGCGCGAAGTTCGGGGCGAGCACGAACTCGAGCGAGTCGAACCCGTACGTGACGATTCCGAACGCAAGCGTGCTCGTGAACTCGCAGGCGACGGACGCGACCGGACTCACGACGCTGGACCTGGGCGGCAACGGCTCGCTCGCGAGCAACGACCGGCGATGGACGGTGGAAGGGTCGGATGAACTGGTGTGGACGGCGGGCGGCCGCCGGCACCTCTTCAAGGCGTACGCGTGGGGTCGCATGGACGGGCTGACGCAGTCGGCGACGCAGAATGCGAACGGCTCCTACGGCTTCAACTCGATCGGAGAGCTCGCGTCGGGTTCGGCGACGAGCTTCACGCGCACCCTCGCGCAGCCGGAGCGGAGCGGCACGACGTGGAACAGCGCGCTGGCGTTCGCGCACCAGTGGGCGCCCTCGCGGAAGTTCAACGTGCTGTACGGCGCGCGCATGGAATTCAACGGCTTCGGCTCGGCGCCAGCACGGAATTCGGGGCTCGAGTCGGCGTTGGGGATCGAGACCGGCGCGGCGCCGATGCTCTGGCACGTCAGTCCGCGCGTAGGCTTCTCGTGGACGTACAGCCGCGAGAAGGACAACGGCAACGGGATGAACAACAACCCGACCGGCTCGTACTACCGGACGACGACGGGGGTGATCCGCGGCGGCATCGGCGAGTTCCGCGACCTGCTCAAGCCCGACCTGCTCGCGGACGCCGCGTCGCGCACCGGGCTCGCGGGGAGCACGCAGCAGATCTCGTGCGTGGGAAGCGCGGTGCCGGCGCCCAACTGGAACAGCTTCGTCGCGAATCCGTCGCTCATCCCGACGTCGTGCGTGGGCGGGGGCGGCGTGCTCATCGATTCGGCGCCG
>JANYHJ010000128.1 GCA_025359135.1 Gemmatimonadota bacterium
GCTGGTCAACAACTTGATCGGTTGGGTGGCGTCTGGACTTGGTCGAATTCCCCGGTCAAGGCGCAGGCTACCCGCGCCCTGCGCTCGCCATCAACCCTCGCGCCGCCGCTGCCACGTCCGGCGACGCATGCCCCACGTACCTCTCGACGAACGCGCGCGACTCCTCGCTGTGGTACCGCGACGCGAACTCGAGCGCACAGGTGAGGACGGCCTGCGTCGCCGCCTTCTCCGCCACCGACTTGAAGCTCCGGAACGCGCGCTCGTAGTCGAACTTGCCCGCGAGCGCGGCCACCTCGCTCGTGAGTGGCAGCGCGATCGCTTCGCCGCCCTTGCCCGCGACAAAGAGCGGATTCCGCTGCGCGGTGCAGCTGTCCATCGCCTTCGTGACACGGGAGGCGAGGCTCTCGCCGCAGGCGGCGGCGAGGGGCACGAACAGAAGGGCGACGAGCAGGGAGCGACGCATGGCGTGAGACGTCCAAGGGCACGTGGGGAGCACGGCGAACGCGCGGACGCGCAAAGCACGTGCGGCGCCGAGAACTTACCCGCGCGTCCCGAGCCTCGCGCCCTCCCTTGAGGAACCCCGACACGGTGCCCAAGCTACGAGTCGCATGGCACCCCCCAAAAACACCAAGCTCGACCGCTCCATCGTCGAAGGCCCCATCTCGGGCGCAGTCTGGCGGATCGCGTGGCCGACGATGTTGCAGAACATGATCGGCGGGCTGCAGGGCGTCATCGATCACGCCCTGGTCGGCAACATCGTCGGCTTCACGGGCAACGCGGCCATCGGCGTCTCGTGGCAGATCTTCCTCGTCGTCATGGTGTTCGTCGCCTCGCTCTTCACGGGCATGGGCGTCCTCGCGGCGCGCTTCGCGGGCGCCGGCGACCGCGACAAGGTCAATCGCGTCGTCTACCAGGCGTTCATCACGGCGGCGTTCCTCTCCTTCCTCGTGCTCGCGCCGGTCGGCTACCTCGCCACCCCGTCGCTGCTCAAGCTCGTGCACGCCACCGACGCAGTTCAGCACGAGGCGACGCCGTTCCTGCGCATCATGTTCACCTGCTCGATCGGCATGATGCTCTTCTTCATGCTCGGCGGTGCGCTGCGCTCGGCGGGTGATGCCAAGACGCCGCTCCGCTTGGGCGTGACGATGACGGTGCTCAACATCATCCTCAACATCGTCTTCATCCGCGGACTCGGACCGATTCCGCGGCTCGGCACCACGGGCGCCGCGGTCGGCACGTCGATCGCGAGCGCATCGGTCGGACTCTTCGCCATCCGCCAGCTCTGGGCGGGCGCGTGGGTCATCTCGTTCAAGGGACTCTCGAGCTACAAGCCCGACTGGGAGATCATCAAGGCGCTCTTCCAGTTCGGACTGCCCGCGGGCATCCAGGGGATCGCGATGAACGTCGCGGGTGTTTTCCTGCTGCGCTTCATCGGGTCGCTCTCGCAGAGCGCGGAAGCGCAGGCCGCCTGGTCGGTGAGCTACACGGAGCTCTTCTCGTTCATCACGTGGACGTCGGTGGGGCTCATGGGGTCCACGGCGACCGTGGCTGGACAGAACCTGGGTGCGGGCCATCCCGATCGTGCCGCGCAGGCCGCGTTCACTGCCGCGCGCCTGGGCGTCGGTGTCGCCGCCTTCTTCGGCTTCCTCTTCGTCGTCATCCCGCGGCCGCTGCTGCTCATCTTCGGCATGGCCGACGGTCCCGCCACCGACATCGCCATCGGGCTGCTGCGCTACCTCGCGCTTTCGGGCTTCTTCATCACGGTGGCGCTCTCGTACACGGGCGCGCTGCAGGGCACGGGCGACACGCGGAGCCCGCTCATCATCTCGATCGTCTCGCAGATCCTCGTGCCGCTCGGCATCTGTTCCGTGATCACGGCCACCGGGACGCTCGAGGCGCACCACATCTGGACCGCGGTCGTCTGCGGGCACTTCACGCGCGCGACGCTGAGCGTGCTGCGATTCCGTCAGGGGAAGTGGCGCGCCATCGAGGTCAAGCTCGGCGCCACGTAAATCGACCGCGAAGCTCCAACTGAGTCGACGCGCGCCACGAAAGTCCGCCTCGGCTCCTGTTGAGTCGACGCTCGAGCCACGAGTGGGCGCGTCAGCCTGCCGCCGGCGCCGAGGGCCAGTACACGTCCACACGGGTGCCGCGCCCCTCACCCGTGGCAATGCGGATGTGGCCCTGCGCGCCGGTGACGACGTCCTGCACCGTCGCGAGCCCGATGCCGGTGCCCACGTCGAGCGACTTGGTGGTGTAGAACGCCTCGAGCACGTGCGGCAGCACCTCCTTCGCGATCCCCGTGCCGGAGTCCATCACGGTGATGCGGCACCAACGTCCGTCCACCGGTGACGTGCCCGTCATCAGCTCCGCACGCTGGCCGTCGGCAAGCAGCGGCAAACTTGGCGGGCCATCGGCCAGCAACTGGTCCACGCCGATCTCGATGTCGCCACGCTTGGCCAGCGCATCGCGCGCGTTGACGGCGAGGTTCACCACCACCTGCTCGAGCTGCGTTGCGTCGCCCAGGATCACCGGCGACGGCGTGGGAACGCGCAGGCGCAGCGTCATCCGCGGACCGATCAGCCGCACGACAAACGGCTCCAGGTTGCGCATCACCTCGCCGACATCGAGCCGCACCGATGGACCGGCATCGCGGCGCCCGTAGGTGAGCAGTTGGCGCGCCAGCGCGCGTCCGTGCTCGGTCGCCGAGGCAAGAGCGGCCACAGCAGGGCGCCCCGCGTGGTCCTCGGGGAGGATGCCCTCGAGCTCCTCGACGTTGAGGCGAATGACGGTCAACACGTTGCTCGCATCGTGCGCGATCGCAGTACCGAAGCGTCCGACGGTCTGCAGCCGTTCGCCGGCCTCGCGGCGCGCATCATGGGCGCGCATCAGTGCGGCGGTGTGCCGCAGCGCATCGGCGGTGAAGAGCATGATGAGGCCGCCGAGCAATGTGGCCGCGACTGCGAGCGGATAGTTGCCCGCCATCGAGGGAAGGCCGAACGCCGTGGTCGACATGAGGACGCCGAGCGCCTCGCCCCAGACGATGGCGAGATAGGCGACGATCGCGAACGCCGTGACGCGCACCGCGCTCGGCTTCGGCATGACCATGTTCGCGAGCACGAGCTCGATGAGGAGGCCCGCGCAGCCGAGCCACCGGGTGCCGCTCATCCACCAGGTGGCGGCGGCGATGCCCAGCACCTCGCCGAGGAAGAACCACTCGAGGGTGAACGTGGGAGCCGGCGCCGCGCTCGCCCTCCGGCTCAACCTGGGCGCGAGTTCTGCACTCACGTACATCACCGCGAGCACGATGAAGTCATCCCACGTGAGCGGGAGCGCGCCGACGAGTCGCAGCACGACGGCGGCCGCGAGGAGAATGGTGACGTAGTACGACCGGCGCTGGAGCACCGTCGCCACCCAGTCTGGTGGCGCCGCCTGGTACTCGTCGGTGCTGACGCGGCCGGTCACGCGCTATCTGGGAAAGCCCGTGGGGTCGATGGCCTTCACGATACGCAGCGCATTCTTGTAGTAGACCTTCTTGAGGACGTCGTCCGGCAGCTCCATGCCGTACATCCCCCAGAAGGCGTGGCGACGGCGGTACCACGGGAAGTACTCGTCGCCCGACTCGAAGATGCGGAAGTAGACGCCGTACTCGGTCTCGTCACCGAAGGTGTCCTTCCCCATGAGGATGCGGTCCTGGTACTTCATGAAGAAGGCGCGCCCGGCCTTGGGCTGCCGGCCGATCTCGTACAACGCCGCCGCGACCTCGACGACCATGTTCGGGATCGTGTCCATCGTCCGGCTCAACCGCGCGAGGTCCTGGCCGAGCCACGAGAGGTGCGCGCTGATGAACGTGGTCTTCGGGTGCGCCTTGAACATCCGGTGCTGCTCGGCGATGAGCGAATCGAACGACGGGTACTTGTCTGGTGGCCGGGTCCGCCCTGGGAACTGGGAGAGCTCGAGGTAGCGCTCGTTGTGCTTGTCTACGGCCAAGAAGAAGGCGGGCGGCTCCGCGGTGTGGATGAGCACGGGAATGCCGAGCTCGCCGCACTTGTCCCAGATGGGGCCGAGGCGCGGATCGTCGGTGCGCACGCG
>JANYHJ010000231.1 GCA_025359135.1 Gemmatimonadota bacterium
CGCGTCCTTGACCGCGGCCGCATCGCCGACCACGAACACTTCCGGGTGACCGGGAATCGAGAGATCGGGCTCGACGATCACGCGCCCCGCGCGATCGGTGGGCACGCCGAGTCGCTTGGCTATGGATGAAGCGCGATTGCCCGCCGCCCAGAACACGGTGTGCGTGGCGATACGTTCGTCGCCGATCCAGACGCTGTCGCCGTCGATGCGCGTGACCACGGTGTCCAACCGCACCTCGACCCCGAGCGAGACGAGGTCGTGTCGCGCACGCTCGGCGAGCGACTCCGGAAACGCGGCGAGCAGGCGCGTGCCGCCCTCGATGAGGATGACGCGCGTCTTCCGCGTATCGGTGCGGCGGAAATCGCGGCGGAACGCGTGCCGCGCGAGCTCGGGCAGCATCCCCGCGAGCTCCACGCCGGTGGGCCCGCCCCCGACGATCACGAAGGTCTGGTACGCCGCACGATCCTCCTCGCGTTCACAGCGCTCGGCGAGTTCGAACGACACGAGGAAGCGGCTGCGGATCTCGAGCGCATCGTCCAGCGACTTGAGGCCCGGGGCGTGCGCCTCCCACTCGTCGTGTCCGAAGTAGGCGTGCCGCGCGCCCGTCGCGATCACGAGATAGTCATACGGGAGCTCGGCTTGCGCGTCGTCCATGATCACGACGCGGCGTTCGGTGTCGACGTCGCGTACCTCGCCCATGAACACGGTCGCATTCGGCATCGAGCGCAGGATCCAGCGGATCGGCACCGTAATGTCGCTCGGCGCCAGCGTCGCGGTGGCGACCTGGTAGAGCAGCGGCTGGAAGAGGTGGTGGTTGGTGCGGTCGATGACGGTGACGTCCACCGGTGCGTTGCGCAGCACGCGTGCGCAATGCAGGCCGGCAAAGCCGCCGCCGACGATCACGACGCGGGGGCGGCGTGCGGGCGCGGAGGGGAGCGTCATACGGTGAAAGCTAGCGAACGCCCACCGTCTACTTGCCTCGGAACCGGCCTCGCACGCGCGTGTCCCACGCCGTCATCCAGATGTTGAGCGAGTCGGCCATGAGTCGACGATCCATCGCCATCGGCAACATCGCCTTCTGTGTATCGCGAATCCAGACGGGCAGCGAGTCGGCGCTCAAGTCGTTGCGCGCCGGGATCCGCAGATGATCGCGCGCCGTGACCAGCATGACCGGCTTGGACTCGACGAAGTCGATGAAGGTGCGCGCCGCCGCGGCATGCGCGCTGCCCTGCACGATGGCGATGCCATCGACGAGCAGCGGCGTTGCGCTCGCGGGAATGACGACCTTGACGGGAATTCTCGTGCGCGCCTGCAGGGTGGCCAGGTCGGGCATGTTGTACATCGTGACGACACCGTTCTTGCGGCCGAGCTTCTGGTAGAGGTCGGTGGGCGACGCGGTGTACTCGCGCGTGTTGGCGTCGATGCGCTCGAGCCAGCGCCACCCCTGCTCCGTCGAGCCCGTCTGCGCGATGCTGCGCTGCAACATCGCCCCGAAGATCGCGCGCATCGTGGCGCTCGTCGCCGGATCGCGCATGACGAGCTTCCCCTTCCACTTCGCGTCGGCGAGGTCGCTCCAGTCACGCGGCGCCTCGCCGGGCTTCACGGCTTCGCTGTTGTAGCCGATGACCTCGGGGGTGAGGTACGTGCCGTACCAGAAGCCGGCCGTGTCCTTCGCATCGGCAGGAATCGCGCTCGACCAGCTCGATGCGTACGCCACGAGCAGTCCCTCACTGGCCGCGCGGTCGAACAGCTCCGACGGTGCGCCGAACCAGACGTCAGCCTTAGGGCTAGCCTTCTCGGCGCGCACGCGCTCGAGCACCTCGCGCGACTCGAGACTCACCCACTGCACGTCGATCGTCGGATAGGTGCGCTCGAAGCGCGCCTTCACGTCCGCCATCAGCTCGGTGCCGTGCGGCGTGTACACCGTGATCACCGTGCGCGTGTCCTTCGCGCAGGCGAGCCCCGCGAGTGCCGCGAAGCCGAGCGTGCGGCGGAGCGCCGCGCGCAACATGGTCAGGGGGTGACCGTCGGCGCCTGGCCGGCGGCAATGAGGTTCGCGAACAACCGCGCCGCGCCCGGATTGCCTGCGGGCAACTGACGGAAGAGCGAGAGCGTGGTGTACACGTACGTGCCCTTGCCCGTCTTTGCGACGAGCAGTCCGCCCTTGTTGGCCGGTTCGTTCGGGTCGTTCATCTCGAGCAGCGGCGTCCAGTTGGGGTCGAACGTGGTCGGCATGTAGAGCGCGCGCTCCTGCACCCAGCCGGCAAAGTCGCTGGCGACGATCTTGTTCGGCTTGTTGAGCAGCGGATTGGCAGCGTCCAGCACGGTGATCGGCGCCTCCTCGATCGTGACGCGTGCAGCAGGGCGCGTGTGCGTGATCGGGAACGGCAACACGCCGGGCCGCGCCATCTCGAACTGGCCGTACTGCGTGACCACCGTGCCACCGCGCGCGGCGTACGCGTTGATGAGCGGCGCATTGGCGAGCAGCACCGCGCTCGCCTCGAAGGCGCGCGGCCCGATGACGATGGCGGCGAAGTCGTCGAGCTTTGTGCTCGCGAACTTCTCCGGCTCGACGATGGTCACGGAGAAGCCGAGCTGCGCGAGCGCCGGCGCCACATTGTCGCCGACACCTGGCACATACGCGATGTTGGCGCGGCTCGGCAGCGTGATGTCAACGGCTTCGATCGCGAGCGTCGCTGGACGATAGAGATACTGCGGCCGGATGTGATCGTATTCGACGGCCGTGTAGCCCGTCTCATAGCGCGTGGTGCCGACGATCGCGGCCGCCTTCACCTCGTGACGGCCTGGCGCCAGCCGGCCGCGCAACGCGACCTCCACCGTGCGTTCGCTGCCCGGCGCCAACCTGAGCGTGCGCTCGACGCTGTCAGCAGCGATGCCCGCGGGAAGCGTGAGCGCGAGGCGCACCGTCTGCGTATCACGCGCCGCCGAACGCAGCGTGACGTGCATGGTGCGCGTGAACGAACGGTTGGCCGGTGCATATTCGCTGCGCGAACCGAGCGTGAGCGTGACCGCGGGCGCGAGCTGCACGGGCCGCTCGATCTCGCCCTTCACCGGATCCGCATAGCGGAAAACCACCGGTGCACTCGTCGAGAAGATCCCCTGCAGCGGTCCTTCGAGGCCAAGCGATGCGCGCACGACGAGGCTGTACGAGCGCGCGTC
>JANYHJ010000237.1 GCA_025359135.1 Gemmatimonadota bacterium
GCCTGGGCGACGCGCACGCTGGCGCGCACGTGACCCCCGGCACCGTGACCGACTTGAAGGCGGTCGAGGCCGCGCTCACTGGCGCGCAGGTAGTGCTCAGCGCTCTGGGCGACGACAACTTCCGCTCACCTGTTGGCACGCTCTCCATGGGGATGGCCAACATCATCGAGGCCGGCGAGCGGTTGGGCGTCATGCGCGTGCTCGCCGTGGCCGGGGGCGGCATCCTCGATGCCGACGACGGCAGCGGCCAGCGGCGCGCGAGCCCCACGTATCCGGAAGTCTTTCGCGCCATCTCTACGGAACACGACGCGGCCTGGCGCGCGATGCTCGCGGGCACCCTCGAGTGGACGGTCGCGTGCACCCCCGACATCGTGCCGGGCACGCGCACGCGACAGTACCGGAATGGCGGCAGTCGCATGCCGTTCGGCGGGAAGCAGATCTCGTGCGAGGATCTCGCGGGCTTTCTCGTGGACGAGGTGGAGCAGCGCCTCTACGTGAACCAGCGTGTCGGCCTCGCCTACTGACGCACGCAGCGGACGCTGAAACGCTTGCCCGCCAGTGCGCGAAACGTCATGGCTTCTAGCGGCGTCCGCGCTGGCGGCGCACTATAGCGGCATGCGCCCACTCGTCCGCTTCGCCTGCCTCCTCGCGATCGGCCTCCCGGCCGTCGTGCACGCCCAGACCCGCGCGATCGACATCCGCCTGCGCGAGGGCACCAACATCGCGGCCGCCGTCTCGCCGGACGGACGCACCATCGCGTTCGACCTCGTGGGGCGCATCTGGACGATGCCCGCAGCGGGCGGAGTTGCCACGGTGCTCACCGACCTGCTCGCCGAAGCGCGGCAGCCCACGTGGAGTCCCGACGGCAGCCGCATCGCCTTCCAGAGCTACCAGGACGGCACGTGGCACATCTGGAGCATCGCGGCGAATGGCAGCGACCTGCGCCAGCACACGATCGGCGCGTTCGACGACCGCGAACCCGACTACACGGGCGACGGCAAGTCGATCGTCTTCAGCTCGGACCGCGCGGGCAACTACGACATCTGGCAGGTGGAGCTTGCGAGCGGCGCGCTCACCCAGCTCACGAAGGACGCCGCCGACGATGGATTTCCGGCGGTCAATCGCACGACCGGATCGGTCGCGTTCACGAGCGTGCGCGCCACGGGCAAGGGCGTCTGGGTGCGTGATGCCTCGGGTACGGAATCGCTCTGGGCCGCGGCCTCGGGCACGGCAACGTCGCCCGCATGGAGCATGGACGGCTCGCGCATCGCGTACACGGAGTACTCGTTCGGCGCGATCAAGCTGATGGTGGCGAGCCGCGCGGGCGAGGGCCGAGCAGTATCGGCCGATGGCTCTGATCCGTTTCCGTTCCGCGTCTCGTGGCTGGCCGCTGATGAACTCGTGTACACCGGCGACGGTCGCGTGAAGCGGTTGAACGTCGCGAGCGGCACCGTGCGCGACATTCCGTTCGAGGGACGCGTGCAGTTCACGCGCACCGCCTACACCAAGCGGGCGCGCGACTTCGAGTCCACCAAGGCGAACAAGGCCTACGGATTGATCGCACCGGCGCTCTCACCCGATGGCCGGACGATCGTGTTCGGGGCGCTCGGCGACCTCTATCAGGTGAGCGCGGGCAAGCTCACGCAGCTCACCAACGATCCCTACGTGCAGTTCGATCCCGCCTGGTCGCCCGACGGGAAGTCGATCGCGTATGTGAGCGACAAGAGCGGGACGATGGAGCTCTGGCTGCGCGACGTCGCGACCGGCAGCATGCGTGGGCTCACGACATCGGCCGGTGGCGCCGGACTGCCGACCTGGACGCCCGACGGCCGGGAGATCGTCTTCCAGGTGGCACGCGCGCTCGGCACCGAGCTGCAGGCCGTGACGGTGGCCAACGGTGCGGTGCGCACCGTCAAGTCGGGACTGTTCCTGCCGTCGCGTGTCTCGTTCGGCCCCGACGGCGTGACGCTCGCGGTGACGGCGCTGCATCCCAACTCAGGTCGCTTCCGCGAGGGGACCAACGAGATCCTGGTCTTCGACATCAACGGCAAGAACGATCACTGGGTGACGCTGCCTGGCCATCGTGGCATCGGCACGCGCGGCACGGACGGCCCCGCATGGTCGCCCGACGGCAAGCGCATGGCGTACATCCTCGACGGCCTGCTCTGGACTGCGCCCGTGACGCCGCGCGGCGAGTTCGCGGGGCCGCCGACGCGGCTGTCGAGCGAACTGGCGAACGTGCCGAGCTGGAGTGGTGACAGCCGCACGGTCCTGTATCAGGCGACCGACGGACTGCGCACGGTGAACGTGAGCACCGGCGTAGTGACCAAGGTGGACGTGCCGCTCACGTGGAAGCGCGTGCACCCGACGCGCACCGTGGTGGTGCACGCGGGGCGGATGTGGGATGGCGTGGCCGAACAGGCGCGCGAGAACGTCGACGTGGTGGTGAAGGGGCACCGCATCGTGAGCGTCGTGCCGCACTCGGCGGCGCTGCACAAGGACAGTGTAGTCGACGCGAGCGCGTACACGGTCATGCCGGGGCTCGCGGATGCGCACGCGCATGAGGGATTCGGCGTCGGTGAAGGATTGGGCCGCACCTGGCTGAGCTTCGGCATCACGATCGTTCGTGATCCCGCGAGCGAACCATTCCAGATGCGCGAGCGACGCGAGGCGGTGGAATCGGGGGTGCGCGTGGGTCCGCGTGCGCTTTCGACGGGCCGCATCTTCGACGGCGAGCGCATCTACTACAACTTCAACAACGCGATGTCGCCGGGCGCGCAGCTGAGCCAGGAGCTGGAGCGCGCGAAGGAGCTCGACTTCTCGCTCATCAAGACGTACGTGCGGCTCCCCGACGCGCTGCAGGCGCGCATCGTGGAGTTCGCCCACGCCAACGGCATTCCCGTGAGTTCGCACGAGATCTATCCCGCCGTCGCGACCGGGATGGACCACACGGAGCACATCAGCGGCACGAGCCGGCGAGGCTACAGCCCGAAGATGAGCCGGTTGTCGCGTTCGTACAGCGACCTCATCGACCTGCTGGTGTCGAGTGGCATGAGCATCACGCCGACCGTGGCACTGCAGGGCGGGTTCACGGTGGCGGTATCGAACAACATGGCGCTGCTCGATGACCCGCGGCTCCTCATCGCGTACGGTCCCGCGTACGTGGAGGGACTCAAGGCCGCGGCGCGCGCGCGCGTGCCGGAGGCCTTTGCGACGACGCCGGCGATGGTCAAGTCACTGGGCGAAACGGTGCGCCGCGTGCTACGCGGTGGCGGCCACGTGATGGCGGGCACCGACTCGCCGATCATCCCGTTCGGGCTCGGGTTGCAGGTCGAGATCCAGAACTACGTGGAAGAGGCGGGGCTGACGCCGCGCGAGGCGCTGATGACAGCGACGAGCGGCTTCGCGAAGATCGTCGGGCTGGAGAAGGACCTCGGGACGATCGCGCCGGGGAAGCTCGCGGACCTGATTGCCGTGGAGGGCAACCCGCTCGCGAACATCAACGACGCGAAGCGCGTGCAGGTGGTGGTCAAGGATGGCGAGGTGTACACGCAGGCGCAGTTGCGGGCCGGGGCAGTGACACCGCGGAAGAATCGCTAGCGCAGCAGGCGCCTTACACCGCCACCTTGATCACGATCTTCCGCACCGGCTCCGGCCCATCCACCTGCATTCCCGGCATGTGCGCATCGCCGGGCCAGAGCACGAACACCATCCCCATCGGTGCGTAGATGAAGCTCCCGTTCCCCGTGCCGTTCAGGTAATCCTTCTCCTCGTCGTACGGCTTCGTCACGGTGATCACCTCCACCGGGATGTAGCCCATCCGTTCGCGTCCGCTCACGACGTACTGCACGTCGATGTACTTGCGATGCGCTTCCCAGATGCCGTCATCGCGGGGCTTGGTGTCGTACTCCTGGACGAGCGCGAAGAGGTTGTCGCCGTCCAGGTCCACGCGCCCCACCGGCAGCGCGTTCAGATTCGTGGCCTGCAGCCACTCGAGGGCGGTGCGGATGCGCGGAGCCAGGCCGCTGTAGAGCGCGGCACGTTCGAGCTTGTCGGCGATCATCGGTGGGATCCGGTTGGGGGACGTTCCCTGAATCTGGGCCCGGCTCGCGCTGGCGGAAACCCGCGTCCGCACACCATCGTATTCCGTCGCCTGTGCACGTCTCCCCGCTTCGACCGACCGCCATGCGCATCGCTCGCCTGCTGACCACCGCCACCCTCTCGCTCACCGCTGCCGCCACCTTTGTGCGGGCCCAGGCGCCAGCGCCAAGCGCCGCGGTCCGGCGCTACATCACGAGCGACGCACCCGTCACCGCCATCACGCACGTCCGCGTCATCGATGGCACCGGCGCCGCGCCACGCGAAGACCAGACCGTCGTCATCACGCGTGGCAGGATCAGCGCCATGGGGCCGTCGAACTCGACGAGCGCCCCCGAAGACGCGAAGATCATCGACGGCACGGGCAAGTCGGTCATGCCCGGCCTCGTGATGCTGCACGAGCACCTCTTCTACCCGAGCGGGCAGGGCAGCATCTGGCACGAGGAGGGCGGCAGCGCACTCCGTCTCTACCTCGGCGCCGGCGTCACCACGATGCGCACCGGCGGCTCGATGCACCCGATTGCCGACCTCAACCTCAAGAAGTACATCGAAGCCGGGAAGATTCCCGGGCCCAAGGTCGACGTGACGGGCCCGTACATCAACGGCGCCGGCATGGACGCGCCGCAGATGCCCGAACTCACCACGGCGGACGAGGGGCGAGCCCTCGTGCGCGAGTGGGCCGACAAGGGCGCGACCTCGTTCAAGGCCTACATGTTCGTCTCGCGCGAGGTGCTCGGCGCGGCCATCGTCGAGGCGCACACGCGCGGCCTCAAGGTCACGGGCCACCTCTGCTCGGTCACCTTCCGCGAAGCGGCCGCGCTCGGCATCGACAATCTCGAGCACGGACTCACCGCATCCACTGACTTCGCACCGGGCAAGAAGGCCGACACCTGTCCGCTGGGCGATGGTCCCACCGCCGCCAACGAAGCGCTCGGCGTCGAGGGCGACTCGATCACGTCGCTGATCGCGGAGTTGGTGAAGCGGAAGGTCGCGATCACGTCGACGCTCGCCGTCTTCGAGACGCTCACGCCCGGCCGCCCGCCGATCACCGAGGCGACGCTCGCCGCGATGGCGCCGCACACGCGCGAGTACGTGATGACGCGCCGCAACGCCGTGGACCAGATGCCGCCTGCGTCCGCCCGGGCGAAGATGTTCGCTATGGAGATGCAGTTCGAGCGCGCGTTCGTGCGTGCCGGCGGGTTGCTCGTGGCCGGCACCGATCCCACTGCGTACGGCGCTGCCATCGCGGGCTACGGCGACTGGCGCCAGCTCGAGCTGCTCGTGGAGGCCGGCTTCTCGCCGCTCGAAGCCATCAGCATTGCCACGAAGAACGGCGCCACGTATCTCGGGCGGTTGAACCAGGTGGGCACGCTCGCCACGGGCAAGGTGGCCGACCTGCTGCTCGTCAACGGCGACCCGGCCGCAAACATCAGTGACATTGCCAAGCTTGAGACCGTCTTCAAGGATGGCGTCGCGTTCGATTCGGCCAAGCTGCTCGCGTCGGCCAAGGGGCTGATCGGGATGTAGCTCGCTGATCCAGGAACGCATAGCTTTCGCCCGGGAGACCGCGAAGCGGGAACGACGAACGTGGAGTGGTGATGCGACGACTCGTGCTGTTGATCGTGGTCCTGGCTTTCTCGTTCCTTGTGCGCACCCTCACGGGTGGTCGCTCGGCTGCGGGCGCCGGTGCGGCGAATCCGTCGGTCGCCACGGGCACGCGCGCCGGCAACGGCGCCTTGGCGCAGACTGCACCCGCCACGACCAGCGGGATCACGCGTCCCACGATCGGCTTCCGCACGCACCGCAACCTCGAGGAGCACTTCGCGAAGCACGGCGCGGAGTTCGGGGGCGAGACGATCGAGCAGTACCTCGCGATGGCGCAGGCGTTGCGCGACGCGCCGGTGGGCGGCGATGTCGAGGAGATCGTGCGGCCGAGCGATGGCGTCGTCTCGCGCTTCGACCGGAAGAGCGGCGCCTTCATGGCCTTCGATGGCGATGGCACGATCCGCACCTTCTTCCGCCCCAACGACGGCGAGTCGTACTTCCGCCGTCAGGCCAAGCGGAGCCCCAACCGGTGAGACCCGTGGGGCAGGACGCGCTGCGTGAACGCGTCGAGCGGTGGAACCGCGTCGTGCAGGAGATGGAGAACGGTCACCTGCTCACGATCTACGAGTACACCAACGATCTCGACCTCCGCCATGAGATCATGCGCATGGCCGGGTCCTGGCTGCCCGACGGGGCCACGGCCAAGCGGCTGGGGGAAATCGACAGCCGCTTCCGCGCCGTCACCATCGAGTCTGACGACTGCATCTGGGGCGAGGACAACGCGCGCGACTACCACTGGCTGCCCACCCGCGAGTGGTACTACTGGCGGTTGCCGCGCGCGCTCCCCGAGGATTTCTGGTAGCACGCGCGCGCAACCGCGCGCACTCTGCTACACGCGCGGCGTGATGTAGCGACGGTCGATGGCGGCGATGTTCACCGTGCCCATCTGCTTCATCACCAGCTCGAACTCCTTGCGCAGCAGCTGGAGCACCATCTCGACCCCCTCCTGACCGAAGGCGCCCAGCCCCCAGATGTACGGGCGGCCGATGCCGGCGGAGTTCGCGCCCAGGGCCATCGCCTTGAAGACGTCGGTGCCGCGACGGAAACCACCGTCGCAGACCACCGTGATGCGTCCCTGCGTGCCCGCGATGACCTCGGGCAGCGACGTGATCGTGGCGCGCAGCGAGTTCTCCGCGCGTCCACCATGGTTGCTCACGAAGAGACCATCGACGCCGCGCGCGACCGCGAGCTCGGCGTCCTCCTGCGTCACGATGCCCTTGACCATCACCTTCATCGTGGTGACGGTCTGCTTGAGCCGGTCGATGAACTCCCACGTCGGCGTGCCGACTTCGGGAATCGGCGGATCGTCGCGGTAGCCCACGAGATTCGGCTTGCGGCGGTTGTCGCGATCGCTCACCCCCTGCATGCCCGGAATCGGCGCGCCGCCCGCGTGGCAATTGGTGCAGGTGCGCGTGTCGGCGCGCGCGCCACGGATCATCGTCTCGCGGTTGCTGCCGCCGTTCAGGTCCACGGTGAACACGACGGCCGCGGCGCCCGCCTTCTCCGCGCGTTGCACCATCTGCTTCGTGAGCGCCCAGTCGGTCTGGTGATAGAGCTGGAACCAGGCCGTGCCGCCGCGCGCCGCGATGATGTCCTCGATGCTCGTGGTGGCCACGGTACTCAACACCTGCAGGTGGTTCTTCGCCTTCGCGGCACGCGCGACGGCGAGCTCACCCTCGGGGTGGAACGCCTTCTGGCTGCCGACGGGATTGATCACGATCGGCGTCGGATACTTGTGGCCATACAGCGTCACGCTCGCGTCGATCTTGCTCACGTCCACGAGGCGCCGCGGCTTGAGCGACCAGCGATCGAAGCCCTCGCGATTGGCCTTGATCGTGGCGTCGTCGTCGGTGCCCGTGGCCATGTACGCCCAGTGCGCCACGGGAACGTTCTTCTTCGCCACTGGCTCGAAGTCGAAGACGTTCAGCGCCTGGCTCGCCTTGCTGATGAGCGACGCGTCCTGCATGGCCTTCTGCGCTTCGGTCAACGCGGCCGCGGTTCGTCGCGCGTTCGAACCGGTGAGGTCCTTGAGCACGTGGCGGTCGAGTCCGGCCGCCATGAGGAGCGGGCTTCCGGCAAGGAAGCCGAGGAAGTTGCGGCGCGAAGCGGCAGTGGTATCGGTCATGCCGGGGAAACGACAGTCCGCCGCGCAGCTTGTAAAGAGGGTCCCTCGCGCTTCGCGATGTCGAAGCGCACATTGCCCGGATGATCGCCCCTGCCCACTTCGATCCCGGCACGCCGTACACGGGCGCCGAGATCGTGGCCGCCATGCGCAACCTGAGCGCTGCGGCCGCGGAATACCTCACCGCAATGCCGTCCGGTGAGTTCGTGCAGGCGCAAGGCGATCGCTGGTCGCCCGGCGATCACGTTCGGCATCTCGCCAAGTCCAGCTTCGCGATCGCCAAGGGGCTCGGCGTCCCGCGCCTCATGCTGCGTCTCGCCTTCGGTGCGCCCAAGGGGCCATCGCGCCGATTCCTGCCGCTGCGCGAGGACTATCGTTCCGCGCTCGCTGCGGGCGGACAGGCCGGCAGCTTCGCGCCGGAAGCGCGGCCGCTCCCCACTGATCTCGATGCCTATCAGGCCGAGGTGATCGCCAAGTGGCGCAAGGCGCACTGCGAGGTGCTCGCGAACGCCGAGCGCTGGGACGAGAAGGCGCTCGACCGCTACGCGATCAAGCATCCGCTGCTCGGCAAGCTTACCGTGCGCGAGATGCTGATGTTCGCGCACTATCACGAGAGCCACCACCTGAACCTGCTCGCAGGCCGGCGCGCGTAGCGTGCGCTACGCGAGCCCGAGGTGCTTGAGGACTTCAGGCGGCGGGCCGTCGAACTTGGGCAGGGCGACGTTGCCGATGTACTTCAAGTCCTTCATGCCGGCGTCGGAGCTGTAGTAGCCGCTCGCGGAGAGGTCGCGCACGAGGTCGAAGAAACGCGCGGCCGCCTTGAAGCCAGGTTTGGCGTTCGGCACGAAGCAGATGTCGTCGCAGAGCTGGTGACGCTCGCTCTCGCCGAGCTTCGCGAACACCTTGCCGAATCGCTTCAACGACTCGCTGTCGAGCCAGGCGAGCCCACCGCGCACGCGCACGAGGTCGCGCGCGCTCGTGCTGTGACTCACGTACTCGTTGATCCATGCCGGCACGCCCACGGCCGACGCGGCGGGACCGTGCGCATCGGCGGGAATGATCGTGTCAGAGAGTACGGTGAGCGTCGCGAGCTCGCGCGCGGTGAGCAGGCGCGGCCAGTCCATCTTCGGGTGGAGCAGGTCGGGATCACTCGGCGTACCGCGCGGACCGGTGCGCGGCGCGTTGGCGGCGATCTCTTCGCCGTCGGCTGCGGCAGCGGCTTCGCTCGCGATCGGCAGGGCGCGCCGGCCGAGCGCGTGGGCGACGGGCAGGCTCGCCGCGCCGGCTGCCATCGCCTTGAGCACGTCGCGGCGCGACGCCTGTGCGGCGTTGTTGTCGGGGGTCTTGGGTGCGTGGCTCATCCGATGTTCCGCTTGGCGAGTTCGCTCTTGATGTGGTCGCAGGTGCGCCACGCGAGGGCGAGGATGCTCAGGGTCGGGTTCTTGTCGGCATTGCTCACGAACGGCGCGCCGTCGGTGACGAAGAGGTTCTTCACGTCCCAGCTCTGCTGGTGCGCGTTGAGCACCGAGGTGCGCGGGTCGTCGCCCATGCGACAGGTGCCGACCTCGTGGATGATCTGCCCGCCGCGCGCGATGGCCTTGGCGCCGTCGGTCTCCACCTTGCCGCCGACCACGCTGCCGCCCATCGCGGTGCCGATCTCGGAAAACGTCTTGAGCATGTGCGCGGCTTGCCGGGTCTCGTGATCGCTCCACTTCCAGTGGAAGCGCAGCACGGGAATTCCCCACTGGTCGGTGACGTCGGGATCGATCTCGCAGAACGAGTCCTCGTTCGGGATCATCTCGCCACGTCCGTCGAAGTACATGAAGGAGCCGTAGTAGCGGCGCGCGTCCTCCTTGAACTTCCTGCCGTACGACCCGTTGGTGTAGTTCTCGAGTCAGCCGAAGATGCCGGGGCCCGGCATGCCGCGCCCGCCGCCGAACTCGATGTGGTAGCCGCGCGCAAAGCCCAAGTCACCCTTGAGCTGCTCCTTGTAGAGCCACCACGGCATGTAGAGATGTTCGCCGCTCGTGCCGTCCTCGTTGTGCGCGGGCACGTTCTCGAGCGCGGGCACCTGGATGCTCAACCCCGCCCCGACGGTGTCCATGAGGTACTTGCCCACGAGCCCGCTCGCGTTGGCGAGGCCGTTCGGAAACTGGGTGCTCCGCGAGTTGAGCAGGATGCGCGCCGTTTCCGCCGCGCTGGCCGCGAGCACCACCACGCGCGCTTTCGCCTTGCGCTCGGTGCGCGTGACCTTGTCGATGTACTTGACGCCCGTGGCGTTGCCCTTGGCGTCGACCAGCACCTCGCGCACCATGGCATCGGGCACGATGTCGCAGTTGCCCGTGAGCAGCGCCGGCGGAATCAGCACCGTGCTCGACTGGAAGTTGGCCTTGATCGAGCAGCCGCGCCCGCACTCGGTGGCGTAGAAGCACGCCTGGCGCGAGCGCATGCTCTGTGCGAGCACGCGGCGTGCGAGCGCGTTGTCGGGGTGCAGCTTCATCGGCAACGCGACGGGATCCTGCCGCTCCGTCATGATCGCCCGGTGGATCGGGATGACGGGAATGCCGATGCGGCCCGCGTGCTTCTGCGTGAGCAGTTCGCTGCCGCGCGCCTTGGGCGCCGGCTGCAGCACGCCGGGCGAGGAGCGCGGCGTGTTCTCGAGGTCGTCATCGCCACCGAAGACGCCGACGAGCATCTCGGTCTTGTCGTAGTACGGCGCGAGTTCCTGGTAGGTGAGCGGCCAGTCGGCGCCCAAGCCATCGCGCGTCTTCGGCTTGAAGTCGTACTCGCCCATGCGGAGCGAGATACGGCCCCAGTGGTTGGTGCGACCGCCGAGCATGCGCGCGCGCCACCACATGAAGTTCGAGCCGGGCGCGTTGGTGTACGGTTCGCCGGGCACTTCCCAGCCGCCATCGACCGTCGCATCGTAGAAGCCGAACGGCTTCTCGCGCGTGCCGCCCCCCATCAGCGGGGCCTCGCGGGGCAGGTTGAACATCGGCGTCTCGCGCACCGGGTCGTAGTGCCGGCCCGCCTCGAGCACGAGCACCTTGAGGCCGGAGACGCTCAGCTGGTACGCGGCCATCCCGCCGCCGGCGCCCGAGCCCACGATGATGACGTCGTACGCCGTCTGCGACTTCGGGGACGTGAGAAACACGCTCGCTCGATGCTCCGTATGCAGGTCAGACGCAAATGTACGCCCGGGAACGGGAGGCGCGAGCCACCGTGCCGGAACGGTGCCCGCAGCATCGGGTAGCACTCCGATCGGTCGATTTCTTCATCCTGGACAGTGCCATGAAGCGCTTCGTCATCCTTGTTCTCGCGCTCGCCGCCTGCGCCGATCGCAACACCGAGCGCTACGGCTTCGTCTCCCTGCTGGGACGCGACACGGTGTCGGTCGAGGCGGTGGCCCGGCGTGGCGACGCGATCCAGTCGGATGCGGTGGACCGCTGGCCCTTCGTGCGGCAGCGACACACCGAGATCGTGCTCGCGCCCGACGGCAGCATCCGGCACTTCGACATGATCATCTCGACGCCAAACGCGCCGCAGGCCAAGGATCGCCAGCGCCACGTCACCGCCGACATCACGGCGGACTCCGCGATCGTCGACTCGAAGGATGGCAACGGCACCAAGCGCTTCGCCTGGCCGCTTGGCGGCGCGCTCGCGCTGCCACACGTGCCGCAGAGCTACACCCTGGCCGAACGCTACATCGCGGCCGCGATGGCGCGCGGCAAGGCGACGAAGCTCGCCGCCGGCGACAGCGTGCCACTCAAGCAGTTCTATCCGGACTTCGATGTCAGCCACTTTCCGCTGCACGATGGCTGGGTGCATCCGCTCGCGGGCGGCAAGGTCGAGATCTGGCACGACTGGCTCTCGGGACTCGGCGACGCCGTCGTGGATTCGACCGGACGGTTGCAGTCGTACTCGGGCGAACGCTCGACCTACAAGGTGCAGATGGTGCGCATCGCCACGCTGCCCGACGTCGAGGGGAGCGCGGGCCACATGCTGGCGTCGGAAGAGAAGACGGGCGCGAGCCAGCTGAGCGTGCGCGACACCGCGCGCGGCACGATCGGCGCCGCCACCTTCAGCATCGACTATGGCCGGCCGCTCGCACGCGGCCGCGTCCTCCTCGGCAACGTGGTTCGCTATGACCAGGTCTGGCGCACGGGGGCCAACGCGGCCACGCAGTTCACCACGAGTGTGCCGATCACGCTGGCGGGGGTCGCGCTCAAGGCCGGCATGTACACGCTCTGGACGGTGCCGCGCGCATCGGGCAAGGCCGACCTCGTGATCAACGCCGAGACAGGGCAGTGGGGCACGAACTACGACGACGCGCACGACGTCGGCATGGCCGCACTCGTGGTGGACGCGCCGGGCGCACCGGTGGAGAAGTTCACGATGAGCGTGACGAGCAGCGACGCGAAGCATGGCGCGCTCGTGCTCGAGTGGGGCACCTTCCGCTGGACGGCGCCGATCGTCGTGAAGTGAGGCGCGCTACGGCTCGGAGCTGAGCGTCGTGAAGTGAGGCGCGCTACGGCTCGGCGCTGATTGTCGAGTCGAAGCTGTAGCGCTGGCCGAGGGTGGTGGTGTTGGCGCCCTGGATGAGGCTGATCGCGCCGGTGAGCAGGCCGGCGCGCGCGCGGCCGAGCATGCGCCCGCGTGCCGTGGAGAAGACAACGACGCCGCTGTCGCTGCCGGCGAGTCGCTGGTTGGTGCGCACCGGTTGATCCGGCACCGGTCCGCCGGTTGAGACGGTGAGCTCCTGCTGCATCATGATGGCCGTCGCGCGTTCGCCGTTCACGGTGGTGTCGCCGCGCACGGTGTAGTGCGCGATGGTGCGTGCGCGGTACCAGTGATCCGCGGTGCTGTCGCCGACGGTGTTGGTGTCGGTCCACTGGCGCCCGGTCCGCAGCGCGCCGGTGGGCAGTCGCACGAGGAAGTCGTCGAACTGGTGCGTGAGGTCGGTGATGGCGGCAATCGGCCCGGGAATTGGCGGCGCCTTGACGAGCCGCACGCCGCCGCGCGCACTGACGCTCAACACGAACGGTGCCTTGATGAGCGCGCCGGGCAGTGGCGTGAGCGTGCCCTGTGGTGAGCTGGACGACAGCATGAGGGTCTCGTACCAGGCGTGGGCTGCATCGCGCGCACCGAACGCCACGGCGATGATCGCGTCGTGCTCGCTCGTCACCACGACGCCGCCCTGCGGGGTCTCGAGCACGATGCGGGCGTTGGTGACTTCGTGGAAGCGGAGCGTGTCGCGCGGGCTGCGCGCATAGCCGGCCTGCGCGTTGGCGACGTCCGGCGCGAGGGTCACGCCAAGCAGCATTCCCGCGAGGTGCGCGACGTATCGCATCGCCTGGCGCCTACTGTGCCGATGACGCGAGCGGATTGAACCACCGTACGCCGGCGAACCGGGCAAAGTCCGCGTCTGCCGAACACAGCTCGGCGTCCAGGCCGATCGAGAGTGCGGCGAGATGGGCATCGGTGGTGAGATTGCCGGCCGTTCCACTCTTGTGGAGCAATGTCTGCAGTCTTGACCAGTGGTCTGGCCCTGGCTCCGGGGTCACCACGTTGGGACGCGCAAGCCAGCCATCCACGACTTGGCTCGCCCGCGCGACGGAGAGTGGCCGCGGAAGTACTCGCGGATTTGTGGTGAGGCGAAGAAAGCCGAGCAGGACCATCCACGGCAGCGCAACGGCCTCGGCGCCGTTGAGCGTCGATTGAAGCCAGTCGTGCGCCGCCTTGTACTGCGGGCTCTCGCGATCGACCGCGTAGATCAGGATGTTGAGATCGACGACTTTCACGATCAGCGTCGCAGTTCAAGTTCGCGGGCGACCTCGTCATCTTCGAGCTCCGCCGCGATGGCCATCGCCTTGTCGAGATTCATGCGCGGCACACCCAGGCTGAACGACGGGAGCACGTACGGGGCAGGGGGTCGGGTGACCGACTTCGCCAATCCGGCACGAAGCGTTGCGTTGAGGATCTGCTTGAACGGCACGCGCGCGCGCTCCGCCTCGCGGCGCAGTCGCTGGAGGAGATCCGCATCGAGGTCGATGGTGGTACGCATGATGTGATGCTAGCGCATCAACATGCTGATGTCAACGCATCACAAAGTCGGGAAGGGTACCTCCCATCGCCCTGGCTGACGTCGAGCGCCGTCGACGGCGCCCGCACTCAGGCCGTGACCCGCCGCCGATTGATCGTCACGTGGATCGCGGCCACCACGCTGAACGCCGCAAGCAAGCCGACGGAGTTCCGCAACACCGTCGCCAATCCCAGTGCGCCCACGTCCACGAACGGATACGGGTACACGTGCATGATCTCGCCACGCAGGATCACGTATGCGAAGTAGCCGAGCGGATAGGCCCACCATGCCACGATCTGTTTGAGCGCCACGCTGCGCGCCGGCACCGCCAGCCACCAGAACAGCTGGAACAACGCCGGCACGCCGTAGTGCAGCATCGTGTCGGCGACGCGCCCCCAGCCCTCTGGATTCCACAGCGTGCGCAGCACGAGGTGGTAGACCACGCCGACGATGAGAATCGCGCTGGCCAGCGCCGTGATCACGCCGGGCCGACGGAAAAAGCGCCGGAGCGCACCATCTCCACGCACGGCCGCCGCGCCCATGGCCATCGTGCAACCGATGTTGGTGAGGATCGTGAAGTAGCCGAGGAACATCGCGACGCTCCAGCCGAACGCCGCTCCCTTGGCGACGTCGGGCTGGAGCGCGATGCCGAACTGGAGCAGCACGGCCGAGGCGCCGAAGACGGCGCCGAAGGCGGCCCACGGTCGCAACTGATCGGAGGTCATGCCGGTTGAACGCCGCGCTACTTCCGCGGGTTTCGGTGCTCCCCGGCCGGATCCACCTGCACGAGCGCCGCCGCGCGTCCGTTGGCCATCTCGAAGCGCACCGTCACGTCCGAGAACGCCTTGATCTTGAACTGGTGCGCCTTCCATACCTCGAGCGGCTGGAACGGCTGTCCGGCGCGCACCACGCCCAGGACGCCATTGTCCTTGAGCTCCACGCTGAAAGGTGCGCCGGTGGGCGTCACGTACTCGCCGACGTACTGCTTGAGCGTGGCCACCTCGGAGAGCACGGCCGCGGGCCGTCGGGCGAACACCGCCTCGCCCTCGTCCACCGAAATCGTGACCGACGCGATGTCGCCCTGCGGGTTGGTGGCGAAGTTGAGCGAGAGCTTGCCGTTCTGTTCGTCGTCGGGCGTGTCGAAGCGGTCGTAGTGGAAGTGGGTGAGCGGCTGCCGCATCTTGTGCAGCTCGCTCGCGAGTCCCGCGCCCTCGCGCGACACCGTGAGCACCCCGTACGCGGGATGCACGAACTCACCCACGTAGTCGTCGAGCGCGTGCGACGGACTGGTGCCCTTGACCTGTCCGCTGCCGGCCACGGCGCGCGCCTTCTTGCCCTCCTCCTTGTTCTTGAGCCGGAGCGTGTTCTGTCGCTCGCTCCACGGCGTCAGCGAAAGGCCCAGCATCCGCTCGTAGATGTTCCAGCTGAGCGCGTTGTAGAGCGGCGCAGTGTGATCGCCCACCACGAAGACGATGACGCCGACGGAATCCTGCGGCATGAACGACAGCTGCGAGTGCACGCCAGGCAGGTCGCCGCCGTGGTACGCCACGAGGTGGCCGCGATACGACGCCGTCCAGCGTCCCATGCCGTACGCCGCGTTGAGCAACTCACCCCAGCCGCGCGTCTCGAGCGCCGCGTTGGGCATCGCGATGCTCGGCGAGAGCGTGGCGTTGATGACCGCCGGCGGAATCACCTTGCGGCCTTCGTAGACGCCCCCGTTCATCTGCGCGATGAGCCAGTGCGAGAGCTCGGTCACCGACGTGATGATGCTACCGGCCGGCCCGACCCCCGCCTGCTCCTTGTAGAGCGGCAGCGCGTACAACTCCTGCGAGTCGCGCCGCTCGGTCCATGGCTCCACGTGATCCGGCGTGCGCAGCATCTCGTCGATGTCGAAAATCGAGCTCGGCATCGCGAGCGGGCCGAAGAAGCGCTCGCGCACCGTCTCCTCCCACGTCTTGCCGCTCACGAGCTGCACGATGTGCCCCGACGCCGCGTACATCAGGTTGTTGTAGAGGAAGGTCGTGCGCAGCGGCTGCGCCGGCTCCAGGTACTTGAGCCGGTCGAACAGTTCGGCCCGCGTGAACTGCGACTTGTACCAGATCAGGTCGTGGCGCGTGATCCCCGTGCGGTGCGAGAGCATGTCGCGCGGCGTCACGGTGTTGTTCAGCTCGTCGTTGTAGAACTGCACCTGCGGCACCTGCCGCTTGACCGGCGTGTCCCAGTTGAGCTTGCCCTCGTCCACGAGCAGCCCCACCGCCGTGGCCGTGAACAGCTTCGAGTTCGATGCGATCGGGAAGAGCGTGTTGACCGTGAACGGCAGCTTGCGTCCGTAGTCGCGGTAGCCATACCCTTTGGCGAAGACGAGCTTGTTCCGGACCACGACGCCGATCCCGATACCCGGGGCATTCCAGTCCTTCATGACCTGCGCCATGTAGGCGTCGAGGCCGGCGAGGGCCTTCGGCGTCGCGTCCTGCGCCGCAGCCACGGGCACGGCCAGCGTGAGGGCAATCAAGGCAGAAAACAGCGGATGGCGCAGCGCGCGCACGGGGCGTGTCGGCATGACTCGGCCAAGGCAAGGGAGAGTAGCGGTCCGGACCGCGCTATCGTACCGTCCAGAGCGTTCGACCGCCACCGAGTCTCACCGACTGCCCTCGCCACAAGCCAACGCCATGCGCCGCGCCCTTCCGCTCGCCTTCGTCCTCGTGGCCGCGACTGTCACGCGCCCCGCCGCCGCCCAGCTCGCCGATCGTCCCGTGCTCGCGGAGGTGCGCGTGCCCAAGGCACCCACGGTGGCCACGGGCCGCAACGGCGACGTGCTCACCTACGAAGTGCACGTCACCAACTTCGAGCGGCAGCCGATCACCTGGACGCGCCTCGACATTCAGGACGCCGCCAACGGCGTCTCCCTCGGCGCCGTGGCTGATTCAGCGTTCCAACGCGACATCATGCGACCCGGCCTGGGCGCGGTGCCCCTCGCGCAGCGCGCCATCATTGGCCCGGGGCTTCGCGCCATACTGTTCGTCACGCTGCCCATCGCGCGCGGGCCCATCCCGGCGGCGTTGCGCCACGTGCTCACCTTCACGGACACGACCGGCACACGCACGCTAGCCATCACGCCAGTGCCGGTCGCGGGCACCGTGGCCGTGATCGGCCCGCCGTTTCGCGGCGGCCCGTGGCTGGCGGCCAACGGCCCCGGCAACGGCTCTGGACACCGACGCGCACTCATTCCGCTCGATGGCCAGCCGGCGATCGCGCAGCGCTTCGCCATCGACTGGGTGATGGTCGATTCGCTCGGCCGCACGCACGTGGGCGACTCGCTCGACAACACCAAGTACTACTCGCACAACGTCGACGTGCTCGCGGTCGCCAATGGCGTCGTGCGCGTGATCAAGGACGGCATTCCCGAGAACGTGCCCGGTATCAACTCACGCGCAGTGCCGATCACGCTCGAGACGGTGGGCGGCAATCACGTCATCCTCGAGGTCGGTCCCGGGCGCTATGCGTTCTACGCGCACGTGCGCCCCGGCTCGATCCGGGTCAAGGTCGGCGAACGCGTGACCAAGGGGCAGGTGCTCGCCAAGCTCGGCAACTCGGGCAACTCCACCGAGCCGCACCTGCACTTCCACATGGCCGACGGCACCGCGCCACTCGCGTCGCAGGGGATTCCGTACGTCTTCGAGCGCGCGGAGTTCGTGGGCAGCTGCGTGATGGCCACGCAGAAGTGCACCCCTGCGGCGGCCGAAGTTCGCACGCGCGTGATGCCGATGGCTGACGAGCTGGTGCGGTTCCCGTAGCGCAGCCCGGATACGCCCTCGGACAGCTGCAGCATGACAGCACGCAGGGAAACGATCACGGCGCCGCAAGCTCGAGGGCGTGCGGCGCCGTGTCGTTGTCACCGGGCCGCATGCGCGGCCCGGTCATCCCGCCTGCCTACTTGAACTGAACTTCCTGCCAGCTGAAGACGTTCAGGTTGTTGCCCGAGCGATCAATCGTGATGCGCACGTAGTCGGAGACGTTGCCGCTGCCCGAGTTCACGATGCGCGTGACGTTCGGCGCGATCGGGGTGTTGGGGTGCATCGCGAAGAACGGCGAATTGGCCGTGAACGGCTTGTCGGTCCGGAAGACGTGCGAGTCGCCGTGGAGGAGCAGCACCGGCTTGCCGTACTGCGCGGCGAGCTGGCCGATGAGCGACACGTACACGTCGAAACCCGCGAGCGTCGGCTCGGCCGGGTCCCACATGTCGGCCTGGTAGACGAGCACGATGCCGTTCGAGCTGCTGCCGACGTCGAAGATGGCGCGAATCCAGTTGAGGTTGGCCTTGACGCGGCGCGCATGCTCTTCCGTCTGCGACGGCCACTGCGACGCGTTGGCCGGCAGCGGCGTGCCCCACGGGGCAAGGTCGTCGTTGCTGCCCTGAATGCTGATGGTGCCGAAGGTCACGCCCGCCTGCTGGAACCAGACATTCTCGACGAACTGTGCGTACGGCGCGTAGCCGGTTTGCGCCTGGGAGTGCGTCGTCATCTTCTGCATGCCGAGCGACTGGCCGGCGACGGGGAAGAAGAGCTTGCGGATCGCATCGAGGCGCTCGGTCGGCGTGTAGAGGCCGTTGGCCTTGATCGCGACGTGGCAGTCCACCCACTCGTTGTCGCCCGGCGTGTAGATGAAGGGCGTGCGGATTCCGTCATAGCCCGACTTCACCAGCGCGAAGAGGCTGTCCGTGCAGGGCTTCTTGCTGCCAGCCTTGATGTCGCCGGTGTGGACCACCATGCGCAGGGCGGGATCGGAGTTGATGAAGCTGACGAACGCGCCTAGCGAGTCGATCTTGCCCTGCGTGTACGGATGGTCGCCGATCTGCGCAAACGACCAGCTGCGGTCGCTCAGGTCCATCGCGGAGCCGGCCACGGCCTGAACGGCCGGCGTGGTGGAGGAGTCGGCGGTGCAGCCGAGCGCGGCAACGGCAACGACGAGCGCGGAGAGGCGGGAGACGAGCGTGGACGGCATCTGCGGCATCCTTCCTTGACGGGTGCGGGGTGAGGGCATCACGGCGCGAAACGCCGTCCCTCAATTCCGCACACCACTGTCACGAAGCCGTCAGCGTTGCACGACCGCCCTGTCTCGATTTGCCGCGCGGGCGGCCTCTACGGCGGGACCGCGACCGTCCGCGCCGTCGCCCGCCGCGCCAACCGGTAGACCGGCCAGCCGATGGCCACCAGCGCACCACCCCAGCCGAGCGATTCCCACCCGGAGCCGTAGAACGCCCAGCAGGTGAAGACGATCGCGATCGCCGTGCACGTCATCAGCGCCGGCGAGCGCGGCACGCGTCCGTCGCGCATGAAACGCAGGGCCGCGATCGCGCAGAAGATGTAGAGCACGAGATTGGTAGCCGTCGCGATGAGGATCGCGAAGTTGTACGCCGACACCCCGGCCTTGGTGTAGGCCATGAGTGTGAGCAGCGACGTGACGCCGGCGCCGAGCAGGATCGAGCGCGCGGGCGCCGCGTTCGCATTGCGCTTGCCGAACCAGGGGGGCAGCGTGCCCGCGTCGGCCATCGCCACCGGCAGCTCGCCTGTGAGCAGGATGAAGCCGTTGAGGCAGCCGAAGCAGCTCACCACGGCGCAGAACGCCACGAAGCCACCGGCGATGTCGCCCCACGAAACGGCGATGAAGTCCGACACCGGCGCCTTGGACGACGCGACGACATCGGCCGGCAGCATCAGCGCCACCGCGCACGTCGCGACGATGCTGACCACTGCGCTCAGCCCCGTGCCCACCATCGTCGCGCGCGGCACGATGCGCGGCGCATCCTCCACCGCATCGGCTGGCACGGTCGCGCTCTCGAGGCCGAGCATCGCGTAGAGCGTGAGGCCCACGGCGCCACTCGCGCCGGCGAAGCTGAACGAGTCGGCATGGACGGGCGGCAGCAGCGCGAACCCGCCGTTCGCGAGCCGCCAGAGCGCGAGCCCGATCACGGCGAAGAACGGCAGCAGCTTGATGATCGTCGTGCCCATCTGCACCGCGCCCGCGGCCTGCAGCCCGCGCAGGTTGATCCACGCGAGCCCCCAGATCACGCCGAGCGCCACCGCCGGCGACGCGATCGATGATTCGGACATCGAGGGCACGAGGCGCGTCAGGTAGCTCACGCCGGCGATGGTGATGCCCGCGTTGGCCGCCCAGCACGACACGATGTAGCCCCACGCGCCGATGAACGCCGCGCCCTCGCCCACGC
>JANYHJ010000243.1 GCA_025359135.1 Gemmatimonadota bacterium
CACGCGCGCGACCCGCGCCTGCGCCGCCACCGTCGGGTGCTTGAGCGCCTCGGTGAGCGTCAACGCATACCCGTCGCGCGCCGCACGCGAAATCACCTGGATCGCGAGCAGCGAGTCGCCGCCCAGCTCGAAGAAGTTGTCCTCCACGCCCACCTGCGCCATCCGCAGCACGCTCGCCCACACCGTGGCGAGCGCAGTCTCCGCGCTCGTGCGCGGCGCGACAATCACGCGCGCGGCATCCGGACGCGCGGCCTCCGGCTCGGGCAGCGCTCGGCGATCGACCTTGCCGTTGCTCGAGAGCGGCAACGCGTCCAGCCAGACGAAGAGGGCGGGCACCATGTAGTCCGGCAGCGTCTCCAGCAGATGGGCACGCAGCTCACCCGACGCGGGCGCACTGCCGCGCGCCACGACGTACGCCACCAGTCGCTTCTCCTCACCGGAGGCGCCGTGTGCCGAAACCACGGCATCCGCCACGTGCGCGTGCGCAAGCAGCGCCGCCTCGATCTCGCCAAGCTCGATGCGGAAGCCGCGAATCTTGACCTGGAAGTCGAGGCGGCCGAGGTACTCGACCGTGCCGTCGGCGCGCCAACGTGCCTGGTCGCCCGTGCGGTACATGCGCGCGCTGCGCTCGCTCGCAGGCGCGAACGGATCGGCGACGAACCGCTCAGCCGTCAGCTCGGGCCGGTTGTGATAGCCCAGTCCGACCTGCACTCCGGCGAGGAAGAGCTCACCCGGCACGCTGATCGGGCAGAGCCAACCGCGCGCGTCGAGCACGTAGAGCCGCGTGTTGGCCACCGGGCGCCCGATCGGCACGAGCGGCGGCGGCACCGGACTTGGCGGACAGGGCCAGTAGCTCACGTCCACCGCGCACTCGGTGGGACCGTAGAGGTTGTGCAGGCGCGCGTCGGGCAATGCTGCGTAGAACGTCGCCACGACGTCGGGCGCCAGCGCCTCGCCGCTCGCCATCACGGCGCGCAGGCTCGTGCAGGCTCGGCTGGCCGCATCAGACAGAAACGCGCGCAGCATCGACGGCACGAAGTGGCAGACCGTCACCCCACGCGACACCATCACCTCGGCCAGGTACTGCGGTTCGCGATGCCCGCCCGGCTTGGCCATCACCAATCGCGCACCGGCCATCAGCGGCCAGAAGAACTCCCACACCGACACGTCGAACGAGAACGGCGTCTTCTGCAACACGACGTCGCGCGCCGTGAGCTGGTACTCGCCCTGCATCCAGCGCAGCCGGTTCACGATGCCCCGATGCGCGTTAAGCGCGCCCTTGGGACGCCCCGTCGACCCCGACGTGTAGATCATGTACGCCGGGTCGTCCGCAGCGGGCATCGGCAGCGCCGGCCCCGCATCCTCCGCTTCGGCCACGCCGTCGAGCAGCAGCACGCGCGCACCGTGCGGTGGCAATGTCGGCGCGACCAAAGCCGACGTGAGCAACACCGGCACCTGCGCATCGTCGAGCATGAAGCGCACGCGATCCGACGGGTACTCGGCGTCGATGGGCACGTACGCGCCCCCCGCGCGCACCACCGCGAGCAGCGCCACCACGAGCTCCACCGAGCGCTCCGCCGCCACGCCCACGCGCACGCCGGTACCGACGCCATGCGCCCGCAACGACCGCGCGAGCGCGCAGGTGGCCGACTCGAGCTGCGCGTAGGTCATCGTGCGACGGGCATCTTCCACGGCCACGGCACCCGGTGTCGCGCGCGCTTGCGCCGCCAGTAGATGCGCGAGCGTCTCTTCGGTCAGCGACATCGTCGCGCCACTCGACAGCGACATCAAGCTGGCGCGTTCTTCCGCCGACACGATCTCGATTGCGCCAACGCGCTCCGGCGCCGCGGCCAGCCCCGCCAACGCGGTGGCGAGATGACCGAGCATGCGCACGACGGTCTCGTCGTCGAAACGCGTGCGATCAAACTCGAGCCTCAGCAGCATGCGCTCGTCGGCGTACGCGGCCAGCGTAAGCGGGAAGCCGTTCTGCTCGTGCAACCGCACCGTGCGCGCCGCCCACCCGCCGCCTTCGGCGCGCATGCGGGTGTCGAGCTCGTACTGCTCGAACATCACGATGCTCTCGAAGAGCGCGCGCCCCGGCGCCACCGCCGACGCGGCCTGGATACGGGGCAGCGGCGTGTGTTCGTGCTCGGCCAACGCCTGCCACGCCGCGCGAATCGAGCGCAGCCACTCGCCCGTACGCGCGGCGTCGCTCATGCGGAGGCGCAGCGGCACTGTGGTGATGAACAAGCCGAGCATCTCGTCGGCGTCCGGCACGGTGTTGCGGCGGCCTGCGCGCGTCACGCCGAACGTGACGTCGTCCGCACCGCTGTAGCGCGCGAGCACGAGCGCCCACGCGCCTTGCACGACCGTGTTGAGCGTGACCGACTCGACCGCCGCCACCGCCCGCAGTCGTGAAACGAGCGCTGCATCGATCCAGCGTTCGGCGTCCCCCTGCACCGCCCCGCCGCTCGCGGGCACGGTGCGCGCCACCGGAATCGGCGTGGGCGACGCGAGGTCGCCCAGCATCGCACGCCAGAACGCGTCGCTCGCCTGCGCGTCGCGCTCCGCCACCCACCTGGCGAACGTCGCGAACGGTGCGCGCGCGGGCAGCGGCGGTGTCGCGTGTCCACCTGAAATCGCCTCATACGTGGCGAACGCCTCGCGCAGCAGCACCGGGAAGCAGCGTCCGTCGAGCAGTGCGTGATGGAAGGTCCAGACGAGCACCGCTTCGTTCGCGCTCCAACGCCCGAGCGTCACCCGCATGAGCGGCGCAACGCGCAGGTCGATGCCGCGCAACCGATCCTCGCGCAGGAAGTGCTTGAGCATCGCCTCTCGCGAGTTGGCACTTTCGTCGCGGAGTGAGCTCGCCAGCGCGACCTCACCCGCCGGCGCCGCACCACGAGTCCAGTCGCGCTCCTCGAGCGGCAGCGTGGCGGCACCCAGCACGCGCTGCTCGGGCGCATCGAGCCCCTCCCACGCGAACGCCGTCCGCAGCACGTCGTAGTGCGACACGAGCGCCTGCCACGCGGCGGCCATCGCGCGCGCATCCACTGACTCGGGTAGTGTCACCACCACCTGCTCGATGTCCACCCCCGAGCCGGGCGCGCGCAACTGGTGCGCGAGCATCCCTTGCTGCAGCGGCGTGAGCGGTGGCGCCTTGGTACCCGGCACTGCACCATCCGCCCGGATGGGCGACGTCACGCTGGCGTCTTCGGCCAGACCATGGCGCGCGCCGTGGCGAGCACCTGGGCGACGGCAGTGGCCGACAACATGCCCCGTGCGTCGGAGCGAACTGCCAGCGAGAGCGCGTAGAGCGCGTGCGAACGCAGCCGCGCGTGCGCGAGTCCCGGGGCCGCCTGTCGCGCGACCTTTGCCCGCCAAGCGCGCTGCTGCACCAGATGCTCGCGCAGGACCTCCATCTCGTGGTGGTCGCCGGCGGTGGGATCTGGCGGCGGCGCAGGTTGGGGACCGCGCTCGTACGCGGCGAGGTAGCCTTCGATCATCCGTGACGGAGAAAACGCCGAGCGCGCGGCCTCGGCCACTGCCTGCATGTCGTGAGGCGCCGCGAGGTAGACGCGCACGCGCTCGGCCACGTCGTCGTCCGAGGCGTCGGCGGGAAAGAGCATCCCCGTGGTGCCGTCGATGATCGACTCGCGGAAGCCGAGCTGGTCGGGCGCGGCCACGCGGGCACCGCTCACGGCGGCTTCGGGGGCCGCGTTACCGAACCCCTCCGTGCGTGAGGTCATCAGCACGAGCCCGCCCGAGGCCGCGACGTCGCGATAGAACCCCGGCATCGAGGGATACGGCACGCGCTCCCAGCGCTCGACCGGAATCGGCTCGACGGCGAGCTCCGCGAACTTTTCCCAGCGTCCCTCGTGCGGGTCGGCAATCCAGACCCGTGCGCCCTGCGCCACGAGGCGCTTCGCGATGCGGGCGAAGCGGGGAAAGTCCTTCTCGATGGCCGTGGTGCGTCCGACAAATGCCACGATGGGTGCGCCTTCGGCCCGCTCGCTCGGCGGCGAGAAGCGCTCCGTGTCGATCGCGTTGCGCACGACGACGATTTCCATGTCCGTGTACGGCTGGCAGATCCTGGCCATTCCGGCGGAAATCGCCGTGTAGCCGAAGCAGTTGTTCCGGTTCCAGGTGTCCGCGAGCGCGCCGTGGCTGGTCACGACGACGCGTGCGCGCGGCGCGAAGTGCGCCACGAGCAGTCCGGCGGGATCGGATGCCGGGATCTGCAGGACGTCGACGTCGCCGCGCGCGAGCCGCGTCGCGAGCGCGGAGAGCGGACCGAGCGTCGAACGGCCCGTCTCGTTGAACTCAGGGAGCCGGTTGGACGGTTTGCAGAACCAGAACTCGTTCGCGATGCCCCGCCGTTCCATCTCGCGGCCGCGGAGCAGCATCGTGCTCGACACCCCACCCGAATCGCACAGGTAGCGAAACTGGAGGACGCGCATGCGCCGGGTGGGTCCCTTCGCTGACTCAGGCCGGAAGGTCGGTGGCGTTCATCATGTTCCCCATGGCCACGACGATCTGGCGCGGTCCCTCGAACGTGTCGCGCGCGTGGGTGACCATCATGTTGTCGAGCATGATCATGTCGCCCTTCTGCCACTTGCCGCGCACGGCCACCTTCTCGTAGACCTCGCCCAGGTGCTGCATCGTCTCGTCGGGAATCGGCGAGCCGTCGCCGTAGTAGACGTTGCGTGGCAAGTCCTGCTCGTCGAAGAGTGCGCGCAGTCCCTCGCGCGTCTCCTCGTCCACGCAGAAGATGTGGTGGATCTGCACCTGGTTGAACCAGAGCTCTTCCTTGGTGCCCGGGTGCTTCACGGTGCCCTTCGAGCGGTTGATGACGCGCAGGCCGCCATCGGCCTTCCATTCGAATTCGGACCCGGCGTCACGACAAGCCTGCTCGACCTTGGCCTTGTCGGTCGTGTGGAAGAACTCCTCCCACGTCGGGTCGACCCCCTTCGAGAAGTTGCGCACGTACATGAGGCCCTTGGTGCGGAACGCCTCGACCACGGCCGGATCGATGTGCTGGATCACGGTGCGCGTGTCGAAGATCGGCGTACAGCCACCGACCTTGGCCGGCGTCACGCAGTGGAAGCTGATCCGGCGCGGCCAGCTCGGCAGGTGCGAGCTCTCGTTGTGGTAGAGGATCATCTGGTCGGGCGGATACGGCGTCGATTCGTAGATCTTCTCGCCGGCAGCGTTGCGCGGCAGGTCGCCGTAGTCGGCGAAGAGCTCGCCGTAGATCGACTTGGCGGCGCGCTCGAAATCGGCCGGCGATGGCAGGTCCCAGTTCCGGAACAGGACGCCGCCATTCACCAGCAGCTGCGCCTCGACCCAGGCCTTGTTGGTGAGGGCCCAGTCCGCGAGCACGAGACCCGGCTGGGTCGGCTCAACAACGAGGGGGAGCGGCTGGTCGGGCGCAACGATGTACGCCTTGGCCCCGGCAGGGGCGGTGACGGAAGGATCCATGGCGATGGTCATGGCGGCATCCTGAATTTGAGGCTTCGTCGGATCGGATGTTCCCGCGACCTTGTCGGGGAACAGCCAGGGGGCAATGCGCTTGCAGCACCACTACATATGCGAGTTTCGGGCCACGACGTCCGCCCTCCCGAACGTGACCGTCCGCACCTGCGAATCCCTACACGCATCCTTACATTAACACTTTGCTAACCTAGAGCCGGTGGACGCGTCTAGCTACGGGTCTGCTTTCACTTACGCTCCTTTCAGACGACCGTTGTCCCCTCGATGAAACGCCGGTACGACACCCTGTTGCGCGCGCCCTGCAACCGGAGCCGCAGCGCCCCGTGACCTCCGTGCCGTCCGCCCCTCCGCAGCGAGTCTCGGGATCGCTCCCGCCGGAGCGTAGTCACTCGATTTTCGGCGACTTCGTGGAGATCGTCCGCGAGATGTCCGGCGTCCGCGACCTGCTCCAGCAACTTGTCCGGCGTGACATCTCGATCCGGTACAAGCAGGCGCTCTTCGGCTTCGGCTGGGCGGTGCTCGTCCCCTTGGCCGTTGTCCTCGCGGGTCTCACCGTGCGCGTGGCGCTGGCCCACGCGGCGGGCCGCACGGTCACGGGTGCACAGGTGGCCGGCATGACGGTCAAGTCGGTTCCATGGGCCTTCTTTGTCGGGTGCCTCAACACCGGCACGCCGAGCCTCGTGTCGAACATGGCGCTCGTCACCAAGATCTACTTCCCGCGTGAAGTGCTCCCGCTCGCGAGCGTGCTGGCGCAGACCTTCGACTCAGCTATAGGGTTCACCATCATCGCGCTCGCGCTGCCCTTCCTCGGCGTGCACGCGAGCTGGAACCTGCTTTGGGTGCCGGTGCTGCTCGGCCTGCTCTGGACCTTCGCGCTCGCGCTGGCGCTGCTCCTGAGCTGCGCCAACCTCTTCTTCCGTGACGTGAAGTACCTCGTGCAGGTGTTCCTCACGTTCGGCATCTTCATCACGCCGGTGCTGCTCGAAGCGCCCATGTTCGGCAAGAAGGGCACGGGGCTCATCATGCTCAATCCCGTGGCCCCGATGCTCGAGGGGCTCCGGCTCGCGATCGTCGAGCAGCACAACCTGCTGCAGCCGTTCGCCGCGCCGCAGGGCTTCGAGTTCTGGGTGCCGGGTTACCTCGGCTACTGCGTGGCGTGGGCCTTCGGCCTGCTCGCCGTGAGCATGATCATTTTCCACCGCGCCGAAGAACGCTTCGCCGAGCTCGGGTGAGGAGTCCGACGTGAGTCACACTCCGGGCCGGATGGTGTTCGAGCGCGTGTGGAAGAAGTTCCACCGGGGCAACGTGCACGACAGCTTGCGCGACCTGATTCCGTCCACGGTCGGGCGCATGCTGGGACGGCAACCCGCCCAGGTCGAACTCAGCAAGGACGACTTCTGGGCCGTGAAGGACCTCTCGTTCGAGGTGAACCCGGGCGAGTGCCTCGGCATCATCGGTCCGAACGGGTCGGGCAAGTCGACGACGCTCAAGCTGCTGACGCGCATCTACGCCCCGACGCGTGGTCGCTGCGCCACCGAGGGCCGGTTGGGCACGCTCATCGAGGTGTCGGCGGGGTTCCACGGCGACCTCACCGGACGCGAGAACGTCTTCCTGCAAGGCGCGATCATGGGGATGCGCATGCGCGAGGTGAGGCAGAAGTTCGACGAGATTGTCGCGTTCTCCGGGATTTCGGAGTTCATCGACACGCCCGTCAAGCGCTACTCGAGCGGCATGAACGCGCGCCTCGGCTTCTCCATCGCGGCGCACCTCGAGCCCGACGTGCTCGTGATCGACGAAGTGCTGGCCGTGGGCGACCTCGCGTTCCAGACGCGCGCCTTCGGGCGCATCCGCGAGATGACCCGGAGCGGCATCCCCGTCATCATGGTGTCGCACCAGCTCGAGCGCGTGGCCGAGCTCTGCTCGCACGTCATGGTGCTCAAGAAGGGCGAGGTCGCGGCCCAAGGCGAGGCGAGTGAGGCGATCGCGCAGTACGTGCAGCAGCAGGGCGCGGAAGCGGCGGCCAACAGCAGCGGACCCGTGAGCTTCGGGCGCGTCTACCTGCATAGCAGCGAGCCGGTGCCCTCGGGATCGACTTTCGGCGCGCGCGTCGAGGGCACGCTGCGCCAGGCGGCGGGTGTCTCGTTCGAACCGCTGCTCGTACGCGTGCGTTCGCTGCGCACCGGCAACATCGTCTTCGTCTGCACCTCGAGCGACATCGGCGTGACGCTCGGCGAGACAGGACCGTTCGCGTTCGACGTGACGCTGCAGGCCAACATCCCACCGGGGAGCTACCTTGTGGAGTTCCTCTCCGCCGACCTGCTCACGCAGAGCGAACTGACCGTCGCGCCGCCGCTCATGTTCCGGGTCACCGAGGCTGGGGCGTTCCGCGGCACGGTGCAGATGAACGCCGCCATGGCGCGGGTCACTTCATAGGATCGCTCCACAGTACGCACGCCACCTTCGCCCCTCGGGGGGCCGTTCCATGCTCGGACTCGCCGGTTGGCTCGCCTTCACCTTTCTCGCGGCCGTGAGCGGCGCGGTCACCGCGAAGACCGCCGCCAGCTTCTACGCCCGGCTCGAGAAGCCATGGTGGGCGCCGCCGTCATGGGCATTCGGCCCGACGTGGAGCGTGTTGTACTGCCTGATGGCGGTCGCCGCCTGGACGATCTGGCGCGATCACGGCTTCGCGGGTGCGCAGTTCGCGCTCGGCCTCTACGTGGTGCAGCTCGCGCTCAATGCGGTGTGGTCGTACCTCTTCTTCGTGCGGCGCAGCGGGCGCTGGTCGACCTACGAGGCGGCGATGCTGTGGGTCGGCGTCGCGTCCACGATGATCGCCTTCTGGCGACTCGAGAGCTCGGCGGGCATCCTGCTGGTGCCGTACCTCTGCTGGGTGACGATCGCGACGGCGTTGGCGGCGAGCGTGTGGCGGCGCAACCCGCATCTGCTCGGCGCGCGCTGAAGCAGGGGCTGGCCGAGTACGCAGCACGACGAGATCGTCGAAGCTCCTTGAAGCGAGGCGCAGCCAATGTGGTTCTCGGTCCTGTCGCTTGTCGTGTGTTCCTCTGCGTGCGCCGACACCACCGCCCCCCGCGCCGCCCACGTTGAACGAAGGTCGATGACGGCTGCCGCGCCGGAATCGATTTCGGTGACGGCGGTGTGCCCAGGGCGATTCGTGGTTCGCAATCGGGACACGGCGGACGTGCTGGTGAACTTCGTGATGACGCCGAGTTTGCTCAACCGGAGCGTCTCCGTGCCGGGACGCGCTCCGCTCCTTGGTTGGTCCGAAGCGTTCGTGTCGTTTGCGCAGGCCGGGCAGATGACCGCGTCGGTGAACGGGCGGCAGGTCGCGTCGCAGGCGTACGGCGTCACGCCGGCCTGCCCCGTGCTGACGCCGCCGCCGAATGAAGTGCCGGCAACGGTCGATTCAACGATTTTGGTGAATGCCGCAATTGTATCGGGAGCCCCCGAACAACCGTTCAATCGACTGGCAAGGGACTTCGTCTGGATCGATTTCGCTCCCGGCACAAACGTGGGCTCCAAGAGCGAAACGTTGGCGCTGGCGGGTGGCGTCGTCGTTGGAGGCATGCGCATGTGGCCTCCAGGAGGGCTGTTGCTCGTCCAGTTGTTTCATGGGGACAGTACCGCGCTCCGGGCGCTGCGGGCGGTCGAGTTGATTCGACGTCGCCCCGGTGTTGCCTCCGTTCACGCGGCGTGGGTTTCACACGGCAGCGAGTCAGACACAAAGCCGGCCCACGCGACTGCCCCGTGACCGACCTCCGCCCCGACGTCCGCGCCGCACTCACCGCGCGCTTTCACCTCGACGGGGAGATCGGCCACGGCGGCATGGCCACCGTCTACCGCGGGCGTGAGGGCGACCGCGGTCCTGTCGTCGCGCTCAAGGTGCTCCGGCCCGAACTCGCCCTCGCGCTCGGCGGCGAACGGTTCACGCGCGAGATCCGCATCACGGCCGCGCTCGAGCATGCGCACATCCTGCCGCTGCTCGATTCGGGCGACGCGGCCGGGGTGCCGTACTACGTCATGCCGTTCGTGGCGGGCGGGTCCCTGGCCCATCGCCTCGAGCGCGCGGGCCCGCTCCCTGTGGCCGACGCCGTGCGGATCTGCGCCGACATCGCCGATGGGCTGGCCTACGCGCATCGGCGCGGCCTCATCCACCGCGACATCAAGCCCGCCAACATCCTGCTCGACCAGGGCCACGCCCTCCTGGCCGACTTCGGCATCGCCCGCATCCTCGACGGATCATCCGAGGTGCTGACTGACTCGGGACTCGCGCTGGGCACGGCGAGCTACATGAGTCCCGAGCAGGCTGCTGGAGAGCGGGTCGATGCCCGCGCCGACATCTATGCGCTTGGCTGCGTGCTCTACGAGCTGCTGGCAGGCGGACCGCCCTTCACCGGCGCGAGCCAGCGCGACATCATGGCGCGGCATGCCACCGATCCGGTGCCGAGTCTGCGCGTCGTGAGGCCCGATGTGCCGGTGGCGCTCGAACGGGCGATCCTCCGGTCACTCGAGAAGGACGCGGAGCGACGGTTCAGCCATGCGGGCGCCTTTCGTGAGGCGATGCTCGTATCGATCGCCTCGAGCGAGGCATCGACGCCGGTTTCAGAGGGAAACGGGCCCTCATCCGCGACGATCTCAGCCGTGATCGCGACGATCAGCATCGTGTTGATCGGCCTTGCATTGGTGCTCCGGTCGCGTTGAACGCGTGATCATCGGTCGATGATGGGTCCGTTGTTGGTCCATTGATCATCACAACGTTCGCATTTGTCTTTCGTCGCAACTATTGCAATCCGAATCGATAGTTGTACGATTGTACCATGCGAATGAACGCTCCATCCGGGGGGCGCTTCAATCAGTCGCCAATCCGCACGCGGGTTGGTGCATGACGAGAGCCCGCAACGGTTCCGCTTCACGACGCACGAGTGCAGACGCGCCCTTGGCGCCACTCCTCGTCTGGGTGTTGGTCCCCTATATCGAGACCGACGACCCCACGATCCAGTACTACAACGACTTCTCCCAGGGCCACGAGGAATTCTCGCGCGCCTTCGGCGAACTCGGGATCGACTTCAAATGGCAGCTCGTCACCATGCGGTCGTTCAAGACCGTCATCGACGAGATCCCGGCCAAGTCGGGCGCTTCCCGCCCCGTCGTCTTCAACCTCTGCGACGGCGACGAGCTCAACGGCTCCCCGGGCCTCTCGGTCATTCGGCACCTCGAACAGGCCGGCCTCCCGTACACGGGCGCCAACGAGCACTTCTACGACATCACCACGTCGAAGATCGTGATGAAGGAGGCCTTCGACCGCGCCGGCGTTCCCACGGCCCCATGGGAAGTGATTCCGCCCACCACCAAGGCGGTCAACGGCGTCTTCAAGCGCATTCCGGGCCCCTTGATCCTCAAGCCGGCGGTCTCGGCCGGGAGCCTGGGCATCGGCTGCCGCAACGTCGTGTCCACCCGCAAGCAGCTCAACGCGCGCGTGGCCGAGCTCCGCGAGGGCGTGCATGGCTGGTCGTTGGCCGAGGGCGGGCTGTTTGTCGAGCGCTACATCGCCGGTCGCGAGTTCACGACCTTCATCATCGGCAATGGCCGCTCCTCCGACAACGGGATCGTCTTTCCGCCCGTGGAGCGCGTCTTCAACAAGGCGCTGCCGGCCACGGAGCAGTTCCTGTCGTTCGACCGGCTCTGGGAGTTTCACGCCGACGAGGCACCGCTCCCCAATGGCGCCAACCTCTGGGAGTATGCGCCGGTGCCCGAGAGCCTGAGCGCGAAGGTGTGCGACGTGAGTTGGGCGGCGTACCAGTCGGTCGGCGGCACGGGCTACGGGCGCGTCGACCTGCGCATGGACAGCAAGACGGGCGAGCTCTACGTGCTCGAGGTCAACGCCCAGTGCGGCCTGTCCGAGGACGAGAACTACACCTCCATCGGCGCGATCCTGCGTTTTGCCAGCACGCCGTACCGCGCGATCGTGAAGGACATCATCGAGGTGTGCCTGCGCCGTCCCGTCGCCGCCCCGACCTTGCCCTCATGAAGCTCTGCGTCCTGCAGCCCGACTACTCCACATCCGAAGTCGACTTCAAGAACTACGATCCGGCGCGGGACCTCTCGGGAATCTTCGAAGGGCATGAGGTCCACCACGTCCTGCTCAACAAGCTGACCGTCTACCGGCAGCTTCGGGACCTGTCCCGGCAGGGGTTCGACCTCTTCATCAATCTCGTGGACGGCTACCTCGAGTGGGACATCCCCTCGATCGACGTCATCCATTCGCTCGACGCCCTCGAGCTGCCCTACTCGGGCCCGACAGCCGAGCTGTACCACCCGAAGAAGATCCTCATGAAGTACATCGCGCACGTGAACGGCGTGCGCACCGCCGCCCACGTGCTGGTGTCGTCGATGGCCGACGCCGACCGGGCCGCCAGCCGCCTCACCTTCCCGCTCTTCGTCAAGCCGGCCCACGCCGGCGACTCGCTCGGCATCGACGCCCACTCACTCTGCCGCACCAAGGCGGAGCTGGACGCCAAGGTGGCCGCGACGCTGCCCGACTACCCTGAACTGCTGGTCGAGGAGTACATCGACGGCCGCGAGCTCACCGTGCTCGTGATCGCCGACCCGACCGCCCACGGCAAAGTGCGGGCCTTCACGCCGGTCGAGTTCATCTTCGACCACGGTCCCAAGTTCAAGACCTACGCCCACAAGACGTCGGAGCTCCATCCCGACGCCAACGTGCCGGTGCGCGACCCGCAGCTGGCCGACCGGCTCAAGCGGGCCGCGATGGCCGTCTACAACGGCTTCAGCGCGGTGGGGTATGCCCGCATGGATTTCCGGCTGAACGAGAACGGGGAGCTCTTCTTCCTCGAGGTCAACTTCAGCTGTTCGCTGTTCTATTCGGACGGCCTCGAGGGGTCGGCGGACTACATCCTCAAGCACGACGGCATCGGCCAGCGGGGCTTCGGCAAGCTGGTGCTCGAGGAAGCGGTCGCCCGCTATCGCCGGAAGACGCGGCCATTCGCGATTCAGGGGAGCGACATCGCCGGCTACGGCATCTACGCCACGCGCGACATCCACGCGGGCGAGATCGTCTTCCACGGCGAGGAAAAGGCGCAGCGCGTCACGACCAAGTCGCACGTCGAGGGCACGTGGGGTCCGGACGAGATGGAGGCCTTCAAGCACTACGCCTATCCGCTCTCGGAGGAGGTCTTCGTGCTCTGGGACGCCAATCCATCGGAGTGGGCGCCGCAGAACCACTCCTGCGACCCGAACACGACCTTTGTGGGGCTCGACGTCGTGGCCAAGCGCGACATCGCCAAGGGGGTCGAGTTGACGCTCGACTTCGCGGAGTTCCTGAGCGAGACCAGCGCGACCTTCGAGTGCAACTGCGGATCGGCCAAGTGCCGCGGGACGGTGGGCGGCACCCCCAACAACTCGGTCACGTTGCGCGAGCGCGCGCGTCGGACCGTGCGCGAGAGCTGGCCCCGGTGAGCGGGTGAGCGACTTCTCCCCGCTTCGGCGGGTGTTTGCCCAACATCGCGGCCGGCTGATCATCACCTACTCCCTCTTCGGCCTCGAGATGCTGGGGACGCTCTTGCGTCCGCTCTTCCTCGGCCGCGCGGTGGACGGCCTGCTCGACGGGCACTACCTGGGACTGATCGAGCTGGTGGTGGTGCACGCGGCGTACCTCGTCGTCGGGACGATCCGCCACCTGTACGACACGCGCACCTTCACGGCCATCTACACGGACTTCGTGACCCGGATGCTCGACCGGGAGATCGGCAAGGAGGACGTCTCGCGCCTCTCGGCCCATTCGCAGCTGGCGCGGCAGTTCATCGACTTTCTCGAGTTCGACGCCAACTACGTGGTCGAGGCGGCGTACAACATCGTCGGCTCGCTCCTGCTGCTGCTCTTCTACGACAAGACGGTCGTGCTCATCTGCCTGCTGATCCTCGTGCCGGTGTCGCGCCTCAGCTACCTCTACGGCAAGCGCACCGAGCAGCTCGCCCGCGGCACCAACGACGAGCTCGAACAGCAGGTGGACATCATCGCCTCGAACGATCCGGCCAAGATCCACGAGCACTACCGGAACCTGCGTCGCTGGCAGGTGCGCCTCTCCGACCAGGAAGCGTGGAACTTCGGCGCCATGGAGCTGCTCGCACTCGTCGTGGTCACGGTGTCGCTGATGGCCACCACCGACATCACGAGCGAGAACCTGCAGGCCGGCTCGATCATCGGCATCTACCAGTACATCCAGAAGTTCACGAGCGGCCTCGACACGGTGCCCTACACGATCCAGCGCATCGGGGCGCTGCGCGACCTGACGCGTCGCATGGCGCTCGAGGAAGTGTCGGTGTAGGCCCGTGGAGGGATAGGAGCAACGCTCCTCTTCCTCCCTTCCCCTCCTGCCGCGCGTAAATCAGTTCACGACAAAGTGCGCCATGATCGTGAAGACGACCGCGTTCCGGCTGTTGTCGAACAGCTGCAGCGGGATGAACACCGGCGAGGCGTAGAGCATCGAGCTCGTGATCGTGCCCTCGTACCGCGACAACGGATTCTGCACGAAGGTGAGTCCGTACGACGCGTTGGGAATCGCGAGCTTCATCACGAGACTGGGATCGGCCGCCCCCGGATCGGGGACGCTGTCGGCAGTGAGCCACGTCACCCGCAGGCGTTGCGGCACATTCAACGTGAGCGGGATCGACGGACCCACACTGCCGTTCGCCACGAGGTCCACCGACTGCGTGACCGTACCCGTGCCGTCGATCAGGTCCACGCGGGCGTAGCTCACCAGCAGGCCGGAGCCGTTCGTGTTCGAGCTGCAGCCGGCCAGCACGGCGACCCCCACGGCCAGCAGGATCATGACGCGGCGCATCAGCGGGCGCCCCAGTAGCGCCGCTTGGGCGCGCTGCCGGCGACGGCCGGTGGCGTCGGCCCGGTGAGCCAGCGATCGAACTCCCAGTCGAGCACCTCCACCGCGAGCGCCTGGCCGTTGGGTTGGCGATCGATCACCGCATTGGCGGCGTCCGATGCGGACACCGGCCCCGCCATGCGGATGAGCAGGAGCGATCGACGATACCCGTCCTCGAAGTCCAGTGCGTTGAACTGGACCATCGTCGGAAACCAGCCGAGTTCGGCCCCCTTCACGTAGCTCGCGTTGCGCGCCTGCAACTCGTCCTGGAAGGTGAGCTGGAAGCGGTACGGACCTCCCCACTCCGGAATCTTCGCGTCGGCCAGCTTGAGCACGGCCTCCCTCGCCGCGGCCTCGATGCGGCGACTGGCCTCCTCACGCGGGAGCGGCTCCGCCTTGGCTCGATCGACGGCGTGCTTGGTCGTGGCATACCTGACCCACGGCATGGTGCGCTTGAGTTCGAGCGCCAACTGGTCATCGCCACTTTCCATGATCAACGGAATGCGCAGCCGCGCCGCGCCGGCGGCCAGGATCATCGATTCGTTGAAGGGCGTGCCGTTGACTCGGTAGTCGATGTCCTCGAGTGTGTACGTGTGCGAGAGGAAGCCGACGCGATTGCCCGCCCCGGCGTGCATCCCGATGGCGACGATCGCGTCGATCGAGTGGTCGTAGCTGTCCATGTAGATGTCGAACGGCGTGTCGCGGCTCACCATCCTGGCGGGCGCCAGGAGCTGCTCCTCGTACACGTCCGGGCTGTCGTAGTTGCCCGAACCGTGGCCGTCGACGACGAGGATCTCGGCCACGCCGGCCGCCTTGAGCCCCGCGATGGCCGCGTTCACGTCGGCGGTGAGCGACTTGCGCCCTTCCGCATACTGGTCGGGATGGCGCGCGGACGTCATGCGCCACTCGTGGATGCCGCTCACGCCCTCCATGTCGTAGAGCAGCATGACCTTGAGCGGCCGCGACGGTGATGCGGCTTGGGCGCCGAGTGCGGGCGCGAAGATCGAGACGGCGACGAGGGCAGCGACAAACGGACGCATGACAGCTCCTGGGGGCAGCAAGGCGGGAACGGAAGGAAGCTGCCTACGCGCGCCGAACCGACGCAAGCGCCGGTGGTTGTGCCGCCGCCACGGTGGCGATACCCTCCAGTCAGCGCCCCCAATCGCCGGAGTCCCTCGTGTTCCCTCGACGTGCCGTGCTCGTGTCCGCTCTCCTGCTGGCCGCCTGCGCGCGCGCCGTGGATTCGATGAGCGAAGCACCCGATCCGCTCGTCATCCGCGCCCCCCTCGAGGGACTTCCCCGCGGCTCGCGCAGCGACACGTTAGCGGCGCTCGTGGCCCGGCGCGATTCGCTCGATGTGCACGTCAACCGGCTCGTGCAGCAGCGCGTGGCCGCCAAGCAGGCCCTCGTCGAACTGGCCGCGGGCGACCGGCTGGCAGCGGTCAGCGCCAATGCCACCAGCAAGGGCGCCATGTCCGATCGCTTCCGCGAGGAGGTGCGGACCGAGATGAGCGCGACCCGCCTCGCGGAACACGAGAAGGTCGTGGCCAAGAAGCTGGAGGCAGCCCTCGCGGCGCGCGACGCGCTCTGCAGTGAACTCGCGGGGCGGCTGGAAGGCGCGGACCCGAGGCGCTGCACCGCGATCTAGGGGGACGCGAGGCGGCGACGCAGCGCGTTCTCAGTGCGTCGTCGACCTGCTCAGCGCGTCAGAAGTCCACGCTCCACCCCAGTTGCAGCTGGTGCCCAGGCGTCGAGTACCAGCCCGCCTGATAGGCCACGCCGATGGCGGAGCGCTCGTTGATCGTCCACCATCCGCCCAGCTGCGCACGCAGCTCGCGGTCGCGCGCGTCGGTGTACGTGGCCTGCGCGTACGACGCCTCGGTGAGCAGCAGGAAGCGCGGGTGTACCCGTACACCAACCGCGGCCGAGCCCACCATCGTGAGCCCGCTGCGCGCGAGGCCGACGACACCGGTGAGCGTGTTGCCCACCACCGTCGCGCCGACGTTCCCTCGCAGGATGACGCCACTCGCGAGTGTCCGCTCCGCGATCAGGGTGACCACGGCGTCGGTCTCGCCGGTGCCCAGCTGCTGCGAAGCATCACCGGTGGGCGCCTCCACTTGCACGGACCCGAAGATCGCCGGCATCCACCCGTCGGGAGCGGCCTCACGCAGCCGGAACTTGGCCACGAAGTTGAGGTCGCCCAACCCCACCGCGTTGTCCACGCCACGATTCTCGATGTGCAGCAGCGGGAAATCGATGCCTAGCTCGAGCCATGGAAAGACGCCGCGCATGAGCGAGAACACCACCGTATGCTGGCGTACGGCCGGCAGGTCGGCGTCGCGCAGCGCGGCAAACTGCTCGTAGAGCTCGAAGTGCCATCCGCCGACGCGCGTCAGGCTGGCATCGTCGGTGATGAACGGCGCCTGCGCCCGGAGGGGCGCAACGAGCGGAGACACGACCGACGCCGCCAGCACGGCGATCAGCAGGGCCTGGCGCCGGAAGCCGTGCACGCGCGCTGCTAGCCTCGTCGCCCGCCCTGGGCCGCCGCGCGCGCGGCGTCGGATTCCGTCGTCGGCACCGTGAAGTCCTCGCCCGGATTGATGAACTGGTCCGTCTCGACGCCGTGCTGCCGGTCGTACAGCTGCTTGTAGCGCCCATTGAGCGCGAGCAGCTCAGGATGCGTGCCGCGCTCCGCGATCTTCCCCTTCTCCACCACGAGGATCTGGTCCGCACTCTCGATCGTCGAGAGCCGGTGCGCGATCACGAACGTCGTGCGCCCCTGCCGCAGGCGGCGCAACCCGTCGCGAATCATCGCCTCGGACTCGGAGTCGAGCGAGCTCGTGGCCTCGTCGAGCAGCAGCACCCGCGGATTGGCGAGGATCGCGCGCGCGATGGCCACGCGCTGGCGTTGCCCACCCGAGAGCTTCACGCCGCGTTCACCCACGATCGTGTCGAGGCCGAGCTCGAACCGGTCGGTGAACTCGTGCACGTGGGCAATGCGCGCCACGCGCTCGATCTCCTCCACGCTCGAGCCCGGCTTGGCGAAGCCGATGTTCTCCGCAATCGTGCCGTCGAAGAGGAAGTTGTCCTGCATCACGACGCCGAGCAGCGATCGGTACTCGCGCAGGCGCACCGACTGCAGGTCGCGGCCGTCCACCGTGATCGCGCCCCGCTGCGGACGGTTGAACGCCATCACGAGCCCCATGATCGTGCTCTTGCCCGAGCCGCTCGAGCCCACCAGCGCCACGGTGGAACCCGCCGGCACGTCGAACGAGATGTCCTTGAGCACCGGCGTGTCCTTCTCGTACTCGAACACCACATGGTCGAACTTGACGTGGCCCTGGACCGTCGGAATCGCTTCGCGCGTCTTGTCGGTCTCGTCTTCCGTGGGCAAGTCGAGCAGCTCGCGGATCCGGTCCAATCCGGCAAAGGCTTCGCTCACCTGCGTGCCGATGTTGGCGATGCTCACCACGGGCACCGCCAGGAGGCCCACGAAGAAGGTGTACATGATCAGGTCGCCGAGCGTCATCTGTCCCGCGAAGATGGCGCGGCCGCCGATGACCATGATCAGCACGCCGATCGCGCCGACGATAGCCGTGGAGAAGGCGGTGATGGCGCTCGTCCCCGTGATCGTGCCGGCGATGTTCTTGAAGAGGCGCTCGGCGCCCTCCGCAAAGATCTTCGATTCACGATTCTCGGCCACGTAGATCTTGAGCAGGCGCACGCCACCGATCGACTCGGCCAACCGCCCCGTGATCTCGGCCGTGATCTCGTTGCGCTCGCGGAAGAGCGGGCGAAGCCGGTTGAACGCCATCGCCATCGCGCCACCGAACGCGCCGAGGAAGACGATGGCGCCGATCGTCATCTGCCAGTTGAGGTAGAGCAGCACACCGAGCGAGATGAACGCCGTGATGATGCCGCCGACGAGTTGGATCAGTCCGGTGCCCACCAGATTCCTGATCCCCTCGGCGTCGTTCATGACGCGCGCCACCACCACGCCACTCTTGGTGGAATCGAAGTAGCTCACCGGCAGCCGCAGCACATGGTCCTGCACGCGCTGGCGCATCGTCATGATGGCGCGCTGTGCGGCCACCGAGACCACCTGCGAGTTGGCGTAGCTCGTGATCGCCTGCACGAGCGTGGCCGCCCCCGCGGCGAGCGCGAGCGGCAGCAGCAGGTTGCTCTGGTGCTTGCCGATGATTTCGTCGATCAGGTACTTGGTGCTGGCGGGCAGCACGAGTCCCGCGAGCCGGCTGACGAGCATGAGCGTGAGTCCGAGCGCGAGCTGCCCGCGATGCGCGTGGAGCAGCATCTTGGCTTCGCGCCAGGCGCGCTTGGTGTCGACGGGCGGCTTCTTCGGCTTGGCCTTGGGCTTCGCTGTTTTGGAGGTGGCCGCGCCGCTCGTGCTCGGGGCGGTGCTGCTCTTGGTGCCGTTCGTGCTGGAATCAGCCACGGGATGCTCTCGAGCTCAGGGCGGCCGAATCGGCCGCAGGAGGAGTGGCCGCGGTGGTCGCGGCCGAGCGAACGGTGCCCACCATCTCGCGGAAGGCGCGGAAGAAGGTGGCGCTGTCGATCTTGAATGCAATGTTGTGCCCGCCCGCGATCGGTACAAAGCGTTTGTTCGCGCTTGCCGCCGCCTTGGTGAGCGCCTCGCCCATCGCCAGCGGAATCGTCGAGTCAGCGGGCGAATGCATCACGAGCAGGGGCTGCGTGATCTTCGGCATGCGCTCGAGCGACCCGAACGAGTAGCCCGCCAGTGCGCGCACCGGCAGCCACGGATAGCGCGGCGCGCCCAGGTCGGGCACGCTCGTGTACGGCGCCTGCAGGACGAGTGCGCCCGCTTCGACCGAGCTCGCAAGTTCCACGGCGATGCCGGTGCCAAGCGAGTGGCCGTAGAGGATCACTTGCTTGGGCAGGGCGCCGTACTTGCTACGGATCATCTCGTATGCGGCGTGGGCGTCCGCATATGCCCCCGCCTCACTCGGCTCGCCGCCGCTTTCACCGAAGCCGCGGTAGTCGAAGGCGAGAATGTTGACGCCAAGCGCGCGCAGGTAGGCGTAGAACTCGGGCTCCTCGAGCTGCGAGAGGTTGTGCGAGTTGCCGTGGCAGACGAGCACCCAGATGCCGCTCGAGTCCGCACGCGTGGCCGGGATGACCCAGCCGACGAGCTTGGTGCCGTCGGCGGACGCGAACTCCACGCGCGTGTGCGGCGGCTGGAACGGCGGCGCGGGCTCCTTGAGCGGACCCGCAGCGAGCGCCGCGTGAAAGACGAGCGTGCGCTCGGCGAACTTGAGGTAGGCGATCGCCGCCAACCAGAGGACGAGCAGGACGGCGGGGACGCCGATCAGGACCTTCTTCATCGGGGCGTCGGGGCTGGATTCGGGATTCTAGAATCGTAGCGGGTCGGCCCCGGAGACGCCCCCCGGGCGTTTGGGGGAGACGCGGCTCTCGGTGCCGCGTGGCGCTGGGAGGGGATCGGAGACGAAAGAGAGTTGCGGGGGTGGGAGGCTCAGAGCACACAGAGGACCGCGAGAACAGATCGGCGCGCGCAGTCGGGAGATCGCATCACGTTGCTCGCGCTGTCGACGCCGTCCGTCAGAATTCTCGCTGTGGCAGTGTGGACGCTTCCTGGAGGGCGATACGCCCACCTGCCAACGTGTGGCGTCGCTAACCCAACCGGTCGATCCGCTTGAGCTCGAGGGCGCGTCGCCCGAGCGCCGACAGTCCCTGAACAGCGGCGCCGAGCGCGGCGAACCGTTCGTCGGTCGTGAGCCCCGCCTTGTACCGCGCGTAGATCTGCTGCGCGATGACCGCGAGCTTGAAGAGCCCGTAGGCGTAGTAGAAGACGGGGTCCGTCTGCGGTCGACCCGCGCGATCGAGATAGCGTGCCCACACCTCGGCGCGCGAGAGGTTGCCGGGCAGCGCGGTCACGCCAAG
>JANYHJ010000009.1 GCA_025359135.1 Gemmatimonadota bacterium
GCCGCCCCGTTCGCTTTCTTCCGCGCATGAGCACCGCTTGACACCGATTGAGCTCCAATGAGCACCAGATGAGCACGGCATGCACCCGCTGCTGAGCGCAGGACGGCGACTCGTGGTCGGCCATCGCGGCAATCGCGCGCATGCGCCCGAGAACACCATGCCGTCGTTCGCCGAAGCCGTGGCGCTCGGCGTCGACGCGGTGGAGCTCGACGTGCACCTGTCGGCCGACGGCGTGGTCGTCGTGATGCACGATCCGACGGTGGACCGAACCACCAACGGCGCGGGCGCGGTGTCGCAGCTGACGTGGGCTGAGCTGTCGACGCTGGATGCCGGGCACCGGTTCTCGACGGACCGTGGTCGCACCTGGCCGTGGCGCGATCGCGGCGTTCAGATCCCGCGATTCGCGGACGTGCTTGCGCAGTTCCCGGCGACGCCGTTCCTGATCGAGATCAAGGTGCCGGAGGCGGCACGGCCGCTTCGCCGCGTCATCGAGGCCGCCGGCGCGACGGAGCGCTGCATCGTCGAATCATTTCATCACGCCGCCGGCCTGGAGTTCGCGGGCTCGGGCGTCGCGGTCGGTGCGTCGCAGCGCGACGTGACGGCGCTCCTGCCTCGCGCGATCATGCGGCTGTCGGCGCCGCACGTGGGCTTCGCCTTCATGGCCATTCCGCCGTGGCACATGGGGATTCCCGTGCCCGTGGGCGGCATGGTGGCTGCCACGCGCGCCGCCGGTGCGCCCGTGCATGTCTGGACCGTGAACGACGTGTCGACAGCCGAGCGGCTCTGGACCAAGGGAGTGACCGCGATCATCACCGACGATCCGAAGCTGCTGCTACCGCTCCGGCAACGGACCGCATGACGCTTCCGCCCAAGGTCGAGAGCGCTGCGCGCGGCGTCGTGTTGGCGGTGGCAAGCTGGGTGCTGGCGATCCTGCTGGGCATGCGCTCGATCGTTGGATCCGGCGACGCGCTCCCCTTGCTGGCCTTCGTCTGCGCTGGCATGGCACTCGGCACGCTCGGACGCGAACGCGTGATGTTCCGGGTTCTCGCCGTGCTGGTGACGTGCGTGATGATCGCGGGGCTGACGCCGATGGTGCCGTGGGTCGGGCGCCAGATCATGCGCACGGATGCCGAGCAGGCGGTGAGCGCCGTGGTCGTGCTCGGCGCCGACATTACCGGCGACGGACGCGTCGGCGAGGTGGCCCTCTCGCGGATGCTCTCCGGCTTCGCGCACACCAGCACGAGCGACTCGACTCCGTTGGTCTTCTCGGTCGTGCGGCGCTCGCCGTTCGACACGCTGAGTACGGAGCGTGACATCCGGCGGCTCGTGGCGCTGGTCGGGGGCCGGCCGGTGCTGCTCCTGCGCGACGTGTTCACGACGCACGACGAGGCGCTGGAAGTCCATGTCCTCGCCAAGCGACACGGCTGGACACGCGTGGCCGTGGTGACGTCGCCGGCGCACTCGGGCCGCGCCTGCCGGACGTTCGAGACGGTGGGGCTGCAGGTGGCATGCTGGCCCAGCGACGAGCGCGGGGCACGGGTGGCGCGGGCGGACTCGATCCTCGAGCGGATCCTCGCCACGGCACCGGTGCTATACGAATTGCTGGGCTGGACCTCGTACCGGGTGCGGGGCTGGGTCTGATCCCCCTGCAGGATGCCCCGGAACGACTATCTTCCCACTGTCCCCTTCCCGGACCTGACGATGCGCCACCTTCGCCCCGCCCTCGCCACCGCCCTCGTGCTCGCGCTGCCCGCCATGGCGCAGGCGCAGTACGGCGGCGGCTACAACAGTGGCCGCCCGATGGGCAGCCGTACGGGCGGCATGCCGAATTCCGAACCGATGGAACCGCGCACCGACGCCGGCCCCAAGAGCGAGGAGCTGGTGGACATCAAGCCGTTCCTCAAGGGCGTCAAGTTGCAGCCCGCGCAGGACACGGCCATCCGCATGGTGCGCGAGCGCTACGAGCCGCAGCTGTTGCCGATCTACGATTGGCTTCGCGACCAGATGGTGCGCAGGCAGAAGGGGGGCGAAGTGGATGAGGCGTTGGTGCGGAAGAAGTTCGACCGCATCGAGGGGCTCAAGAAGAAGGAGCTCGACGAGATCCGTCCCATCCTGACGGCGGAGCAGCTCGTGCGCTTCGAGAAGAACGTGGCCGAGGAGCAGGAGACGGAGCGCGCGGTGGCGGCTCGAGCGGAAGGCAATCGCGATCGGCGGCGTCCGCCGCGCTAGGTCGGGCTGACGCCTGTGGTCGGTGGACGCGCTCGCGTCCACCGACCGGCGGCGAGGACGAGGCCTGCATAGCAGATCAGCAGCAGTACGCGTACGGACCAGGTCGCGGCCACGTTCATGATGGGCCGCGATTCTGTTGGCGCCACGCCGTCCCAGCGGACCACCGGGTTGAGCCAAAACGTGGTCGCGGCGTTCTCCACTTCGATGCGGACGTAGCTGTCGGCCGACCGCGCGACGTACGACGCCGCGCTGGTATCGTGAACGAGGGCCAGCTCGCGGCCGCTGTCGCCGACAAAGCGGATGCGCTTGGAGGTCGCGGCGAGTTCAACCGTGAGCGTGTCGCCGCGCATGCGCACCGCGCGCACGTCGTTGTCCATGCGCATGGCCGTGCCGCGCACCGCGAACTGCCGGCCCTGCTTGAGCGCGCCGAGCACGACGTTCGCGCGCGTGGACGGTGCGAGTACCATGGTCCAGACGCGGCCGAGGATGTCGGTCCGCGTGATGTCGTGGTTGTCGTCGGACCCGATGGCCCACGCCGCGTGTCCCGCCGAGAGCGCGGCGTCCCACTCCGCGGGCGAGTCACCGTAGCTGCTCATCGCCTCGATGAGGTCGTAGTTGCCGAGCGCGCGCAGGTCGTCGACCGTGTGCCCGTTTCGCATGACCGGGTGATTGATGACAGTGAGCGCGGTCGTGGGACGCAGCCGGTCGAGGATGAGCTGCCGGTCACTGAGCGTGCTGCCGAGTGGAAAGTCGAGCCAGTTGACCTCGCGCGCGCCGAGCGCGAGGCGATGCGACTTGGCGAGGGAGTATCCGTACTCGTAGGTAGGGATGAAAGTGGAATCGACGAGCGACGAGTCGATGGTGTGATAGTTGGAAATGCCGGCGATTTCGGCGCCCATCTGGCGGTAGGCAGCGCGCACCGCCGATGACGACTGGTGGCCGTTGGTGAGCCCGCCCCAGGCGACCGAATGCGCGTGGAAGTTGGCCTTGTGCCAGGTGGCGCCCGCAGGAGCCTCGTACGGGTTGTACCACTGCGCACCCGCGAACGGACGCGGAGCGGGAAAGTCGTAGACGGCGCTCCAGGCGTACTCCGTGGCGAGGAGCACGACCGAAACGCCCAGCACCACGAGCAGCGTGCGGACGAGCATGCGACCGAGGGTCACGCGCGCTGCGAGCGGGTCAGGTGCGTCACGGCACCACGGCCGCGTTCGGCTTGGCACGTCGTGGAATGACCACGTGTGGAATCTTGGCCTTGGCGAAGAGCGCGTTGAACTTGACGAGTTCCTCGTCGAAGATGCGGTCGATCTCCTTCTTGGCGGACATCCACTCGACTTCGAGGTCGGTGACGCGGAGCTTGAGGCCGCCGATGACGGGCCCCTCCGTGCTCTCGGCCGTGCGGAAGGCGTAGCCCACTTGGCTCATGAGCTTGGGACTGTAGTTGACCACGTCCTGGAAGGTCTTGACCTTGGGCTGCACGAGGGTCGTTTCGGCTGCGGTGAGCGCGCCGGTCAGCAGCTTGCCCGCACTCAGGATTTCGGCGCCGTTCGGGTCGCGCGCCACGCGCTGGCCGCGCTCGCCGACCTGCGTGCGCACCTCGCGGATGGAGACAACGGCGTCCACCATCTCGTTGACCCGGTCGTAGAGCGCCTTCGTGACTGCCTCGGCTTCGCGCTGGTCCGCGTTGGCCACCGTGATGCGCGGGTCTGGTGCGACGACCACGCGCTGCTCCTGCGAGAGTCCCGCGGCGGTGAGGCGCACGACGTACTGGCCCGGTGGCACGACGTAGCCATCGGTGCCGAAGTCGCTGAGCATGCCGGGCACGGTGCGCATCGGTTCGCTGCGCAGATTCCACTGCACGCGGTTCAGTCCGGCTTTGGGTTCGAGCTTGCTGTACGGACTCGACCCGATGGGACGCGCGAGCGAATCGGCGCCCGGTTGGGTATGGAAGGTGCGGATGAGCTTGCCCGCGCCGTCGAGGATGTCGAGACGGAGCACGGCGGTCGAATCGGGCGTCTTGGCGAGATGATAGAAGAGCTGCGCGCCGTTGAACGGGTTCTTGCCCGGCTGGTATTCGGCGCCGAAGCCGCCGCCCGGCAGGTAGATGGCTCGGCGCGGTGCGTAGAGATGCGCCGCGGCGGACATCGTCTGCTCGTTCATCTGCTCGAGCGCGGCAATGTCGTCGAGGATCCAGAAGGCACGGCCCTCGGTGCTGACAACGAGATCGCCGTCGCGCACCTGCAGGTCGGTGACGGGCACCGCGGGGAAGGTGGCCGGGAGCGGTTGCCACTTGTCACCGTCGTTGAACGAGATGTAGACGCCACGCTCAGTGCCGGCGTAGAGCAGGCCGCGGCGCACGGGATCTTCGCGGACCGCGCGCGTGATGAGATCAGCCGGGATGCCGGTGGTGATCCTCGTCCACGTCTTGCCGTAGTCGGTGGTGCGGAAGACGTACGGCGTTTCGTCGGCGTACTTGTAGCGCGTGAGCACGGCGTAGGCCTTGGCCGGATCGTGCGGCGAGACCTCGATGACATACGTGAGCGCGTGGCCCACACCTTTGGGCGTGACGTCGGTCCACGTGGCGCCACCGTCGCGCGTCACCTGCACCAAGCCATCGTCGGTGCCCACGTACATGACCTTGATGTCGTGCGGGCTCGGCGCGATCCAGTAGATCGTGTTGTAGACCTCGCCGCCCGCGCCCTCGTTGGTGATCGGCGCGCCGCCCAGCCCCTGCTTGTCCTTCTCGTTGCGGGTGAGGTCGGGACTCATCGGCGCCCAGTTGGTGCCGCCGTCGGTGGAACGGAAAACGACGTTGCCGCCGAAGTAGAGCACCTTGCGGTCGAGCGGGCTCGACGACACGGGCGCCGCCCAGTTGAAGCGGTACTTCTGCTGATCGCTCGGCATCGAGAGCCCGTTGGCGGCGTACGGCTGGATGGAGCGGCCGCGGCCCAGGATCATGTCGTGCTCCTCGATGATGCCCTGGTAGCAGTTGGAGTAGACCTTGACCGGGTTTTGTGGATCGAAGGTGGGGACCGCGCTCTCGCAGCCGCCGATGTCGGTCCAGTCGCGCTCACCGATGCCGCCGCGATTGGTGCGGCTCGCGGTCATCATCGACGAGTTGTCCTGCTGGCCGCCGTAGACGTGATACGGAAAGAGGGCGTCGGTGTTGACCCGATAGAACTGCGCCGTGGGCTGGTTGTAGAGCGTGCTCCACGAGGCGCCGTCGTTCATCGTGACCTGCGCCCCGCCGTCATCAGCCTTGACCCAGATGCGCGTGTTGAGCGGATTGACCCAGAGTGCGTGATGGTCGCCGTGCTGCGTAGGGATGACGCTGAACGTCTTGCCACCGTCGGTGGACTTGAGCGCGGGCGAGTTCATGACGAAGACGCGCTCGGGGTCCTTCGGGTCGGCGATGAGATGGATGTAGTACCAGGCGCGCGCGCGGAGGGTGCGGTCGTCGTTCAACTTCGTCCACGTGTCGCCGCCATCATCGGAGCGGAAGAAGCCGCCGTCCTCCGCCTCGATCATTGCAAAGACGCGTTCGGGATTCGCGGGCGAAACCTGAATGGACGCCTTGCCGATGAGCTTGGGGAGTCCCTTGGTGAGACGGGTCCACGTGTCGCCACCGTCGAGCGACTTCCAGAGGCCGGAGCCCGGGCCACCCGAGCGCACCTTCCACGGCAGGCGCTGGTGATCCCAGCTCGCGGTGTAGAGGACACGCGGGTTGGTCGGATCCATCGAGAGCTCTACCGGCCCCGAGATCGAGTCCACGTAGAAGATCTTCTTCCACGACTTGCCGCCGTCTGCGCTGCGATAGATGCCGCGCTCCGTGCTGGGCGCCCAACGCGTACCCTGCGCGGCCACATAGACAAGGTTCTCGTCCTGCGGCGACACGAGCACGCGCGAGATCGTCTTGGTCTTCTCGAGACCGAGGTGCGTCCAGCGCTTGCCGCCGTCGGTGCTCTTGTAGACGCCGTCGCCCTCGGAGCTCGAGACGCCGCGCACGGGCGCCTCGCCCATCCCCACATAGATCACGCGCGCGTTGCTGGGCGCGATGCCGATCGAGCCCACGGACCCGGTCTTGAACCAACCGTCGGAGATGTTCTTCCAGCTGATGCCGGCGTCCTCGGTTTTCCAGACGCCGCCGCCCGTCGCTCCCATGTAGTACGTGAGGATGTCCGTGGGGATGCCCGCCACCGTGGTGACACGCCCGCCGCGGAACGGGCCGATGTTGCGCCACTCGACACCTCGCACGTGCGTGGAATCGAGTGCGATGCCGGCTGCGGTTGTCGTTGCTGTCTGCGCAGCGACACGTCCGCGCGCCTGCGCCTCGGTGGTTGTCGGTCTCACCCAAGGCAGCGCGATGAGGACGAGTGCGGCGACGAAGCGAGCGGTTGTGCGCATGGACCTTGGGTGGCGTGAGGGAGAACCGGGCAAGCACCGGACAAGTACCGGGCACGAACCGGGCACGAACCGGGCACGAACCGGGAAAAAATGCGCGCCCCGCCGGAGGTCCCCAGCGGGGCGCGCATCGGGCATCCAGCGACTAGTACGCTACGGCGTGTCGCTGTCGCCCGCCATATGCACCTGGTCGCGTCCCTTCTGGATGTTGGGAATGCCGCGGGTCATCCACTCGGGCGCCGGGGCGCCGAGCAGGTGATGGGCGAAGAACTCCTGCATCTTGCGGTCGATGTCCTTCTGGTTGGCGCGCTTGGTCGGGTTGTGGGCGTCGCCGTTGTAGCTGACCATGTACGCTTCCTTGCCGAGTCGCCGGAGCGCGACGAAGAACTCGATGCCCTGATACCACGGCACGGCGCCATCGGCGTCGTTGGCCATGAAGAGGAGCGGCGTCGTGACGCGATCGGCGAAGAAGAGGGGCGAGTTCTCGATGTAGCGGTCACGACACTGCCAGATGGAGCAGCCGAGGCGGCTCTGCGACTTCTCGTACTGGAAGGCGCGTGCGAGGCCCGTTTCCCAGCGGATGCCCCCGTACGCGCTCGTCATGTTGGCGACGGTGGCGTTGGGCACGGCGGCCGCGAACATCGAGGTCTGCGTGGCGATGTAGGCCGTCTGGTAACCGCCCCAGCTCTGGCCGGTGATGCCGAGCTGCTTCGGGTTCACGAACCCCTTGGCGATGAGCGCCTGCACGCCGGGAATGATGGTGCGGTACGCGCTCGGGCCAGGGTAGCCGGGGACATAGTGGATGTCCGGCATGAAGACGAGATAGCCGAGCGAGGTGTAGGAGGTCGGGTTGACCGTGTTGCGGCCGCCGGGTGCGACGTAGGCATTGAGGTCGTTGGTGTGCTCCTCGTAGTAGTAGACGATCATCGGGTACTGCTTGCTCGCGTCGAAGTTCTCCGGGGTGTAGAGGAGTCCGCGCATGGGCACGTTGTCGAGCGTGCGCCAACCGACGAGCTGGACGTTGCCCCAGGTGTACTCACCCTGCTGCGGGTTGGCGTCGGAGATCTTGTTGACGCTGCTGAGCGCCGCGCCGGTGTAGAGGTCGGGGAATTCGCGGTAGGTCTGGCGCGTGAGCACGAACTGCTGGGCCTTGCGGGCTTTGAGCGGCACACCGTAGCGGTTGGCGCTCATGACGATCTGCTGCGGCGGCTCGCTTCCACCGATGCGATCGGTCCAGAAGCCGGCGTCCTTGGTGGAGTCGTTGAGGGCCGAGAGGAGGAGCGGCTGTGCGGGATCGATGGTGGGTTCGTCGAGATCGGTGCGGACAACGCGGAAGGCGATGTGGCGCTGGCGACCGACGCCGTCCGTGATGCGACGCGCGGGCACGACGCCGGCCGGGTCCATTTCCCAGACGTCCCAGCGATCGTAGACGAGCACGCGATTGTCGCCCGTGGTCCAGCCGCCGATGCCCCACGGGTTGGGCGTGGACGGCGTGCTCCACGTTTCCTGGTCGAAGCGGATGTCGGCGATGTTACCGGTGAGGTCACGCGTCTTGTTGAGCTTGACGTCGTGCACCCACCAGCGTGCATCGGAATACCAGACGACGTACTTGCCGTTGGGTGAGAGCGCGGCGCGCTCCTGCACCTTGGTGGCGATGCGGCGGCGTGCCCCCGTCGTCGCATCGATCACCCACGCATCGGTGCCCGCGTCCGACTCGGCCCACATCTGCTCGATGAGGTACGGCACGTTGGTGACGGCGAGGGCGACCTTGCCGTCTTCGCTCAGCGTCAGCTGCGGGAGTGAATCGCCGCCGAGTGGAACGACCTTCTTGAGCGCGACCTGATAGACGGCGGTGAAGGTGCGATTGCGATCGCGCGCGAGCTCGAGCTTCTGCTGCGGCTGGAGGCGATCGTCGCGGTAGTTCCAGAGGTCGTAGATGGCCTTCTCGGCGAGGCTGTCCGCGGGGATCGAGTCGAGCGGCGGCGTCATCATGCCGAAGGTGACGGCGCTGCCATCGCGCGTGAAGGCGGGTCCGTTGCGATCGGCGACGAGGAGACCGGCTGGGAGCTGCGCACTGGTGGCGACGACCGTGGCTGACTGCGGCAGCGTGCTGTGCATGAGGGTGTAGCGCGACTTCTTGGCTGCGTAGTCATCACGATCAGTGGTGAACGCGACCTGTGTGCCCTTCCGATCGATCGTGAGGCCCTTGTAGTTGCCCTTGGCCGTAGCGAGGGCGACGGCGGGAGCGGCAGCGTTCGCGGTGAGCGCGCGGGCGTAGACGCCGTCGGTCGCGCCATCCTTGGACGAGACCGCATAGGTGAGCCACTTCTCGCTCTCGTCGATGGCATAGAGCGTGACGTTCTCGATGCGCTCCTCGGCGCCGGTGGCCATGGCACGAAGCACGAGCACGGTGCCCGCGTCCTTGCGCTTCTCGGCGGAATCGGGGCGCGCGCCGTTGCGGGCGGGCGGCGTAACCGGTGCGCCGGAGTCGGCTTCGAGGAGGTAGGCCAACCACGCACCGCCGTTCCGCGCCATGCGGAAGGAGCGCACGCGCGACACGGTGGTGGGCTGGCCTTGCGGTAGCGCGACGATCGTGAGCGACGTCTTGGGCTGGTCGGCGGCGCGGACCTTGGCGCGGCGCGCCTTGTCGACGGCGTCCTTGGCGGGGTAGACGAGCGCGGCGACGAAGCGGCCGTCGCCTGAGAAGACCGGAGCGGCCGGGTTGAAGATCGACGCGGAGTCCGCGCTCGGCATGAGCTGCTCGCGGCCGGTGTAGCCGCGTGGTGCGCGGAACTCCGCACTGCCGGTCGTGGCGCGCACGACGAGCTCGCCGTTGCCGACGACGGGCGATTGCGTGTAGGCGACCCACTTGCCGTCGGCGGAGATGGCGGTGCCGGAGATGGTGCGCCAGAGGTCGTACGTGTCCTGCGTGATGGGCTTCTTGGACGCGTTCTGGGCGGCGGCGGGAGCGGCCGCGAGGGAGATCGCGAGGAGGGCGCGGAGTGGCAGGCGCATGGCGAGTGGGGACGGCGACGGTGGATGCGATCGGCGACCGCGGACGGCGGTACTGCGACAACGTATCACCCAGGGCTAACGCTGGCGGAGCGCGCCAGACGGCGCCCAGCGACCCACCTTCCAGGTTGCCGGGCGCGCGTGCTTGGACTGGTGGCGCGCGGCAGATCGCGCTCGGCCAATCGTGCGTGTCAGTCGGTTTCGCTCACGCTCGTGCGTACCGTCGCGATGGTGGCCTGCATGAGGGCGACGACCTTGTGCGTCTCGCTCCCGTCCGCGTGGGCGCGCACCTCACCCGTGCAGACGGTGAGCGAGCGCCCGGCATTCACCACGCGGCCGATGGCCATTAAGCGCGCGCCGAGCGCCGGCCGTAACAGGTTGATCTTGAACTCGGCCGTAACCACGTCGCTGCCCGCCGGCGCGCGGGTAAGCGCGGCGTAGCCGCACGCCGTGTCCAGAATGGCGGCGATGGCGCCGGCGTGTACGAAGCCCTGCTGCTGCGAGAGTCGCCCGTCGTACAGCAGCGTGATGTGCACTTCGCCGTCGCCGACGTGCGTGAGGGTGGCGCCGAGGGTGGTCATGAGGCCCTGCATCGCGAAGCTCGCCGCGATGCGCTGCTGGATGGTCGTCATGCGTGGCCGCCCCCGATCGTCTGCGCGACCACCAGTCGATGTCCATCCGGCGTGCGAAGCATGAACTCGCGGAGCCCGTAGGCGCGGTCGGCCGGCGCGCTGAGCACCTCAGCGCCGCGCGCGTGCACCTCGGTGTGGTAGCGGTCGACGTCGTCCACGATCAGGTGGATGAACCACGAGTGGTTGCCCGTGGCCTCGGCTGACATCTCGTCCACGCATTCGCCGAGCATGACGTGTAAGACATCGAGGGAAAGGAAGCTCCAGCCGGGCGAGTGGATGTCGTCCGCGGTAAAGCCGAGCACGTCCACGAAGTAGCGCGTGGCGCGCGCGAGGTCCTGGACGGCGAGCACGGAGCGGGTGCGGTGGACGGTGGGCATGGTGGCCTGTCGCGTGTCCGGATCAGATCTCGCGCTGCAGCACGACGTGCGTCGCATTGGCTGACGCCGCCTGCTCGACGCACCGATACCCGAGCGCGCGCAGGTCGATCCCCTCGAACAACGGCTCGCCTTGGCCGAGCAGCACCGGCGACATGGCAAGGTGCAACTCGTCGAGCAGGCGCTCGCGCAGGTACTGGCGGATGGTGCTCGCGCCGCCGCCGATGCGCACGTCCTTGCCCGCAGCCGCTGTGCGCGCACGTTCGAGCGCCTCGTGGACACCGCCAGTGACGAACTCGAACGTCGTGCCGCCTTCCATCTCGAGCCGCGGCCGCGCGTGGTGCGTGAGCACGAACACGGGCACGTGATACGGCGGGTTGTCGCCCCACCAGCCATTCCAGGTGAGATCGAGCCAGGGGCCGCGCACGGGACCGAACATGTTGCGTCCGAGAATCCAGGCGCCGAGGTTGGCGAAGCCGCGCGCCGCGAAGTCGTCATCGACGCCAGTGGTGCCGCCCTCCTTGCCGAAGAGCGTCTTCTGGAAGGTGCGCGTCGGGAAGACCCACTTGTGGAGCTCGGGGCCATTGTGGCCGAGCGGGTGCTCGAGGTCCTGGTGCGGTCCGGCGGCGTAGCCGTCGAGGGAGATGGAGAAGCTGGCGACGCGAATGCGGGTCATGGAGGTCGTGATGGAAGTGTGCGCGCAAGAGTAATCGTCGGACCATCTCGCCCGTTACCCGTCGAGCGACCCCGCCAGCCGCTGGCAGATCGTACCCACGATGTCGGTGAGCGCACCGGGCGTCGTGCGCAGCAGCCGCTGGAACGCGGCGCGCGGAACCACCACCACCTCGACTGCGCTATCGCCCGCCACTTCGACCGTGGCCGTGCGCTGTACGCCGTGCAGCAGGCCGATCTCGCCGAAGAACTGCCCCGCCGCGAGGCGCGCCAACGGCATCCGCACGCCGTCGGGCGCCTCGCGGATCACGTCGACCTCGCCGCGCGCAATGATATAGAAGGCGTCGGGCGCGTCCCCCTGCCGCACAAGGACCTGGCCCGCCGTGAAGCGCTGCAGCGCCACGTCGGGCATGATGCTCGACGCCGCGCCCTCATCGAGACTGGGCATCGCCTGCAAGAGCGAATTCACGAGGAACCGCCGATGCACCAGTCGCGCGACTTCCCCGCTCATCAGGTCGGACTCGGCCACGACGGAGAGAAAGGTCTGGCGGTCGAGCACCAGCGCGCGCAGTCCGTCGGGTCCGGCACGCACGGTGGCCGAACGCGGCATCCCGGTGAGCAGGCCGATCTCGCCGAAGTAGTCGCCCGGCGCGAGGTGACCGACACGTTGCGCGCCGTCCGTGCGCGCCCTGAAGACGTCGGCGGAACCCGCGAGCGCCACGAAGAACTCGTCCGCCGCTTCGCCTTCGACGATGATCGGATGGCCCGGCGCGAATTGCCGCGTCGTCACGGACGCGAGCAGCGACTCGAGTTGTCCCGCGTCGAGCATCGGCAGGACGTCCGGCAGTTGATCGATGGTCACGCCCGCACCACCGGCGCCGCTCGTGCTGCGCCTGCTGTCGTTGTCCCGCAGCGCGACCACGCGTACCGCAAGCCGTGACGACGGACCGGGCAGCGGATTGAGCACCGCGCGGAATTGGCGCGGCGGATCGATCAGCTCGAGCTGCGCCGTGTGCAGCAGCGTGGCCACGGTCGTCAGCGCCATGGCCTCGACAAGTCCGGCCGCCGCACAGGTGCGCGATCCCATGCCGTACGGCGCGAACGCGCCGCGCGGACGATGCTCGCTGCGCGGCTCGAGCATCCGATCGGTGTCGAACGCGTAGGGACAGGCGTAATAGCGATCGGACAGGTGGTTGGCCACCGAACTCACGTAGCAGGTGGCGCCCGCGGGTATGTCGTAGCCGGCAAACTCGAAGTCGTTCGCAGCGGTGAATGGCAGCGCGAGCTGGATCGGATAGCGCCGCAGCGCTTCATTGAACGCGGCGCGCAACACGGGCATCAGCCGCAGCGACGCCGCGGTCAGCGGTCCCTCGGCATGCACGCGATCACTCTCGGCCGTCACGCGAGCGAGCAGCGATGTGTCGCGCAGCAGTTCATAGAGCAGGAAGCCGATCGCGCGCTTCATGTAGAACACCGCGCCGACGCAGCCGAAGAGTGCGTGCGCGATCACGTCGTCATCGCCGAGCCCCGTCCCGCCGCGATCACGGAAGCCGTCGAGGGCGTCGAGCAGCGTGGCCGGCCCATCCGACGACACCGCGCGCGCGCGTTGGCGCTCATCGCGCAGCGAGCGCACGTGGGAAAAGACGGCGCGCTTCGCCCAGCGGTAGTCGGGACGATAGAGCAGCGACTCGGGCCACAACTTGGACGCCACTTCCATGATCGTCTGCACGTAGCGCTCCATCGCGCCGAAGCCGCCCGGCACCGGCCGTCCTGCGAGGAGGATGCCGTACTGGTCGTACGCTAGTCGCGCGAGCCACGGCATGAGGGCGAGCTTGCGTCCCGCCTTCGCGGCGAGCACTTGATCGCGAACGGCCTGGGCCATCGCCGGAACGTGCGGCGCGATCGCCTCGCGGCAGAAGCCGATCTTGAGCGCGGCGCGCAGCCGCGCGTGCTGCTCCCCCTGTGCGCCGAGGATGATCTCGTCGACGCCAAGTTCACCGGAGAAGGTCGCGAAGAACGCGTGGCGACTGAAGTGGCGTTCGCCCGCGCTCTGGAAGAACTGGTGGGCCTCGTTGCCGGCCAGCACCACGACCTCCGAATTGAGCACGCGGATGCGGAAGGCGGGCCCGTGCGTCCGGTACGCGTCGATGAGCGTGCGCGCGGGATCGGTGAAGACGTCGAGCACGCTCCCGAGCAGCGGCAACCCCGGCACGAGCGGAAGCGGGCGCGCCACGATCAGTACTGGATGCTGGCGGGAATCTGGTCGAGCGGGATGAACCGCCGCACGGTCAACGCCGCATCCACCGCATGCAGCGACGCGACGAAGCGGCGGCTCGCTGCCGTGAGCGACGGCGACGCGAAGTCGTGCCGCACGTCGATCAGCCGCGTCAGCGTCTCTTCCTTGAAGAAGAGCACACGCGCCATCTCGTGCCGCATCGCGTCGGACCAACGGCCACGCTTCACATGCTTCGCGTTTGGCGCATCCCCCACGCCCGGCGGCGGCACGCGCAGCCGCATCGGGATCTTCCCGATCGGAATGCGCCCGTAGTCATAGTGGTCGGCGCCGTGCGCCACGGTGGCCGACCACATGATCTTGGCGAGCACGCGCGGCAACATGTCATCCCGGCGAATCGCCGTACTGTCTGGAAAGCCAGGCAGAAAGCCGGCGATCGTGTCCGCCCACTGCGCCAGCGCGGCGTCGTCCGCGGGAAGCTCTGCCACCACCTCTTGTGTGAAGGCGAGCATCGCGTCGTAGTACCGGTTGAGGAAGGTGCCGAAGTCGCCGAGCACGGGCTCGGGCTTCGGGGAGAAGCGCCACGTGGGGTAGGCGCAGTTGCCCGGCAATCCGGCATAACCGATGCGCGTGAGCCGGTAGACCGACGACTCCTCGAGCGCGAACGGTGAATAGATGAAGAGCTCGCGGTTGCGGAGCACGGAGAACTGCGAATACAGCGCCGCCTCATCGAGCGAGAGCGAGAAGCGGAAGTGTGGCGCGAACAACGCGGCCACCGGATGCGCCGGCGGCAGCACCGACTTCGTGACCGCATTCACGGTGTCGAGCGGGAAGTGCAGCGGGATGTGATGACAGTTGACCATGTGGTGCCCAGCGCCCTGCAGCACGAACAGCTTCGCCAGCTCCCACGCTTCGCCGTCGGCCGGTGTCAGGGTGCGTCCACCGATGGCGATGGCGCGCAAATGCGGGCGTCCGTCGTCCCCGAACTGAAAGAGTGAAACGGTCGCGGCCGCATACATCCCCTCGCAGCACTGCAAGCCCTCGTACGCGGAGAAATCGGTCTTCGCCCAGCGCGCGCCGGGTGATCGGCGCATCACTTCAGCGAAGCGCACCTCATCGGGCGGATCGAGTGTCGGGCACAGCAGCTTGGCCATCGACGTGTCGTAGAGGATCGACGCGACGCCGTCGTCGGTGACCGCTTCCGGATACGGATGCCTGAGCGCACGGACGATCGCCACCGGCCAGTGGGTCGCGATCTGGCGCGCATAGCGCAGCGACACGTGCCACGCGAAGTCGAGCCGCTCCCGCCAGGGAATGTGCAGGACGCCCGGCGGCATCTCGGTCGACGAGATGGGTGATGGCTCCGGCCACGGCACTGGGCGAACAGGAGCGGTCATCAAAGCCGGGACGAGAGGAACACTCGGCACACGTCCATGCTCAGGCCAGCTCTCGGTAGTCGAGATCCTTCCCGTACGTCTCCGGCTGCGTCGCCAGCGCCCAGGCGGATAGCGCGAACGCCACGCACCCCACCGCCCCCGCCGCACCAACCACGCCGAGGCTCGGCTTGAGCGCGATGAAGCCCAGGCTCATCGGCACGGCCGCGCCGCGGATCAGGTTGGGCACGCTCGTACCTACGGTGGCGCGCAGATCGGTGCCGAACTGCTCGACCGCCATCGTGTTGGTCACGGCCCAGTAGCCGGTGCCCATGCCCATCCACGCGCTCAACCAGTAGAAGCCCAGCGCCGAATGGGCGAAGCCGAGCAAGTACGCCAGCACTCCCGTGCCGGTGATGCCGATGAAGATCGCCGCGGCGATCCGCCGGCTCTTGAGCCACTGCGACAACAGGCCACTCCCGACGTCGCCGATCACGGTGGCGGTGTAGTGGAACATCACCATGCGGCCGGGGATCACGGGCTCGGTGACGCCGAGCGCGCGCGCCAGCTCGGGACTGAACGTGACGAGGATGCCGACCGAGAACCAGATGGGGATGCCGATGAGCACGCTGCGGATCCAGCGCAGGAAGCGGTCGGCGTTGTCGAAGAGGCGCAGGATGTTGCCGCGCTCGTGGTTCGACTGCTTCGCCGTGCGAAACATGCCCGACTCGTGCACGCCAAGGCGCAGCACGAGCAGCACGAACCCCATCGCGCCGCCGATGATGAAGCAGCCGCGCCATCCGATGAACTCGCCCGCGAGTCCGGCAAAGACGGCGCCGCTCACTCCCATGCCCGCAACGATGGCCGTGGCCGCGCCGCGCGACGCGATGGGCATCTCCTCGACGATGAGCGTGAGCCCCGCGCCCAGTTCACCGGCCAGGCCGAAGCCGGCGATGAAGCGCAGCACGCCGAATGCCTCGACCGTCTGCACGTACCCGTTGGCGAGCGTGGCCGCGCTGTACAGCAGGATGGAGCCGAAGAGCACCGAGAGCCGTCCGCGCTTGTCGCCGAGGATGCCCCACGCGATGCCACCCAGGAGCGCGCCGCCCAGCTGCAGGTTGAGCAGGTGGGTGCCGACCTTGAGGACGTCGTCGCCGGTGACGCCCAGGCTCTTGAGGGCGGGCACGCGGACGATGCTCAGGAGCAGCATGTCGAAGACGTCCACCATGTAGCCCAGACCCGCGACGAGGATGAGCGGGAGGATGGCGCGGATGGCCGCACCGTGGGAAACGGCCGCGGTGGAGGCCGAAGGCCGGACGGCTGGGGGGGTGGCGGTGGTCATCGCCCGGATGATGGCATGGGGACCGAACGAGGGTAAGTCGGACCGAGGTGCTGCCGATACTCCGACCGAGGCGACCGCCCCCGACGATGGGGACGCGCCCGCAATTCCTCCCGGAGCCGACCCGTGTCCGACGTCTTCCTCGCCCGCCAGCCGATCTTCGACAAGGACCTGCAGCTCGCCGGCTACGAGCTCCTGTATCGCGCGAGCGCCATGGCCACCACGGCCGACGCCAACGACGCGGTCCACATGTCGAGCTCGACGATCGTCAATAGCCTCCTCTCCATCGGGCTCGACGACCTGATCGGCGACGCCAAAGCGTGGGTGAACTTCCCCGTCGAGATGCTGCTCGAGCGCAACTTCGACCTGCTCGACCCGAAGCGCTGCGTCATCGAGCTGCTCGAGACGGTGCCGTGCGACGAGGACGCGATCATGGCCACGCAGGAGCTCCACGCGCGCGGCTTCACCGTCGCGCTGGACGACTTCGCGGCAGGCCCCGAGTACGGGCCGCTCCTCGAGCTGGCCCACGTCATCAAGATCGACGTGCTGGGCCGCGGCGAGCAGGACATCCAGGAGCAGCTCCGCACCCTCGGCGCCTACCACGCCAAGCTGCTGGCCGAAAAGGTGGAGACGGCGTCGCAGTTCGCGATGTGCCGCAAGCTCGGCTTCACGCTCTTCCAGGGCTATTACTTCAGCCGCCCCGAGATCGTGCAGCGCCGTGACCTGTCGCCCGCCATCGCCGCGATCGCGCAGCTGATGAACAAGGTGCTCGACCAGCGCGTGAGCGAGCGCGAGCTCGAGCGGATCTTCCGGCAGGACCCGGGACTGTCGCTCAAGCTGCTCAAGATCGTGAACACGGCGAGCATGGGCGGCACCGGCATCGAGAGCATCGCGCAGGCGATCCGCATGGTGGGCCGCCAGGTGCTGCACCGCTGGCTGGCGCTGTTGCTCGCGAGCTCCGCCCCGCGCAAGACGGGCCTCGACGCCGAGCTCATCACGCGCGCGCTCGAGCGGGCCCGGCTCTGTGAACAGCTGGCCGAGCTCTCGGGCCGCAAGGCCGCGGCGCCGTCGCTCTTCCTCACCGGGCTGCTTTCCACGCTCGACGTGGTCCTGGGCGTCCCGATGCCGGAACTGCTGCACAGTGTGAAGGTGGCGCCCGACGTGGAGGCCGCGCTCCTGCACCACGAGGGGCCGTACACGCCCTACCTGCAGCTCGCGGCGCACTGGGCCGAGGGCGACTGGGACCAGGCGACGCCGCTCGCGGACTTGATGGGCGTGCTGGCCGACGTGCCCGCACTCTACCGGTCGAGCTGCGAGTGGGCGCGTGAGGTGCTCGCGGTGTAGCGCTGGCTGCAAAGCGAATCGAACGACGTGGGGCCGGCTTCTCGAGGTGAGAGGCCGGCCCCTTCGACGTTGAGCCAGATCAGCTGGCTAGCGCGTGCGGCGTGTGCTCGCGTGGCGTGTGCGCACGTGGCGTGTGCACGTGGCGTGTGCACGTGTAACGCGTACCGCCTTCGCTCAGGACGTCCGCTCGGCCGGCGCGACCACCGTCATCGAGTCCACCCGCGGCTGCGTGAACTGCAGCAGGATCGAGATGCGCCGGTTCTCGTTGGCCGTCGGGAAGAGCGTGTTGCGCAGCTTGGTGTCGGCGTAGCCACGCACCTCGTTGATGCGCGAGCCTTCCACGCCGCTCTGCTCGAGCAGCCGGCGCGCCGCGTTGGCGCGATCGGCCGACAGCTCCCAGTTGGTGTAGCGCGCGCCGGGCGCGTAGCGCACCGCGTCGGTGTGACCCTCGATGGCCACGGGACTCCGCAGCCCGCGCAGCTCTGATCCGATGATGCCGATGGCGGTGCGCGCGGCCGGCGTCGCTTCCGCGACGCCCCGCACGAAGAGCGCCTCCCCGTTGCCGGTCTCGATCATCTCGATGCGCAGCCCGCCCTCGCCCATCACGACTTCGACCTTCGCCTGGCCGAGCATGATCTTGGCCGAGTCGAGCTTCTCCTTGATGCGCGCGCCCACGCCGGCCAACGCCTTCTCCTCGGCCTTGTGCATGATGAGCTTGATCTGGTTGTCCGTCGACTTCATCGGCGCATTGCCGTTGGCGAGCGGACTCGTCCCGGACCCGTAGCCCTTCTTGAAACCGGTGGGATTGGAGAAGTAGCCCTCGACGGCCTTGCGGGTGTTCTCGTCCATGCCGAGGATCCACATGACCATGAAGAAGGCCATCATCGCCGTCACGAAGTCGGCGTAGGCCACCTTCCAAGAGCCGCCGTGATGGGCGTGGCCGCCCTTCACGACCTTCTTGACGATGACGAGGGGACGCTCGTCCTTCTTGCCCACGGTTACGGCCCTTCCTTCTTCGTCAGCTTCTCGAGCTCGGCGAACGAAGGACGGAATTCCGGCGCGATGTTGCGGCGCGCGAACTCCACGGCCGACATCGGCGAGTCGCCGCGCGCGAACGCGAGCAGCGCGGCCTTGATGCAGAGCAGGTACGCATGCTCCGCGCCGACGCGCGCGACCATCGCATCGGCCATCGGACCGAGTACGCCGTACGAGAGCAAGATGCCGACGAACGTTCCGACGAGCGCGGCCGCGACCTTCTCGCCGATTTCGCTCGCGGCGCCGCCGATCGAACCCATCGTGATGATGACGCCGAGCACGGCCGCGACGATGCCGAAGCCCGGCATCGCATCGCCCACCTTGGTGAGCGCCGAGGGACCGGAGAGCGCCTCGTGATGGTGCTGCTCGAGGTCGGTGTCGATGACTTCCGCGAGGTGATGGTCCTCGACCGTGCCGGTGAGCAGCACCTTCATCGTGTCACAGAGCAGCGACACGGCATGATGGTGATGCAGAAAACCGGGGAACTTCTTGAAGATGTCGGACTTCTCGGGCTCTTCGATGTGCGGCTCGATGCCGACGAGGCCGTCCTTGCGCGCCTTCTGCAGGATCTGGTACAGCACCTGCAGCAGCTCCTCGTACGCCTTGCGGCCGAACGGATCGGGCTTGAGCAGGCCGACGCACCCCGCGAACACGCGCTTGATCACGCCCGGCGGGTTCCCCACCACCATGGAGCCAAGGCCGGCGCCCCCGATGATGATGAACTCGTTCACCTGGATGAGCACGCCCAGCTGCCCATGGTGCATGACGTAGCCGCCCGCGATACTTCCGAAGACGACCACGAGGCCGATGATCAGGAACACGAGCGGAATCCAGGGAAAAGGGGTGCGGTCAGCCCTCGGGGGCTCACACGCAAGTATCGGCCTCGAGCGTCCGAAACTCGATTGGTGCGACCCCGAATGAGTGGCCCCCAATCCCCCGTGTCACCGGCTGTGTCCGGCGCGTGGCAACCCGTAGCTGACGGGCTGCTGCGCGGCCTCAATCACACGCTCTCCAACCGGGTATCGGCACTCTCCAGCTACGGCGCCTTCGTCGAAGCCGGTGAGGAGCTCGACCCCGAGCACCTGCACGCGCTCGTCACCGAAGTGGCCCAGCTGGAGCGCCTCCTGCGACTCTATCGGCTGCTGCCCCTCTCCGCCGATGGCCGCGAGGAGCCGGTGCGCGTGGGTGATGCCCTGCCCGACGCCGCCGACCTGATTGCCGCACACCTCGACCTGCGCACCGTGCCGCTCCATATCGAAGTGGCCGACGACGCGCCGCCCGTGCTCGCGCGGCTCAACGCCCTCGTGCAGGCGCTCGCGCTCGTGCTGCACGAAGCGGGCGAGCATGCGCTCGAGGCGGGCGACGGCGCGGAGATCAACGTGCGCGTCTTCGGCGCCGGCGACCGGGTCATGACGGCAATCGCGACTTCGCTCGCAGAAGGACCGGCGCTCACCGATGGCCCCGTGGCCGACGCGGTGACGGCGCTCCTGCCCGGCGCCGCGCTCGAGGCACTCGATGCACCCGCGTGGGGTCTCGTGCTCTCGCTGCCCAACCTCGCCGCCGCCAGGCAGCTGCGCGCGTAGAGCGGCGCGTAGAGCGCCGCGCGCAAGCCGGCGCGCGTAGCAATGCGCGCGTAGACTTGCCCGCGATCAGCCCGCGCGCGCCTTGGGCTTGATCGGCACGAGGGCGGTCCACGCGTCGGGCGTCTCTGCCGCGCGCCGGTTCTCCGCTTCCACTTCGTTCACGATTTCGGCGCGCAGGATGCGCACGTGGCTGGGCGCGTCGATGCCGATACGGACGCCGCGGCGATCGACGCCAAGCACGACGATGCGCACGCCGTCGCCGATGGTGATGGCCTCGCCGGCCTGTCGCGTGAGGATGAGCATCGGGGTTACTTGATCATGCCGAGGACGGATTGCGCGAGCTCGTCAACCATGCTGACGAGCTTCGCGGCCGCGATGTAGGCCTGCTGCGCCTTCATGAGGTTGGTGAGCTCCTCGTCAGTGCTCACCGCGGTCGCGCTGGTCCGCCGTTCATCGGCTTGGCTGCGGAGCGTGTCCTGGATCGTGGCGTCGTCGTCGGCATCGCTGGTCTTGACGGCGACGTCGTGGATGATGGCGCGGAGATCGGTGCCGAAGTCGCCGCCCGACGCCGATGGCGCGAGCCGGCGCAGGTCGGATACGCCGAGTGCGACGTTGTTGTTGCCGGTGGCGTTGAGCGTGTCGCTCGAGGCGATGGCACTCGCCGACGCGTTGACGGCCGCGGAAAGGCCCAGGCCGCGCGCGGTGAAGCTCGCCGCACTCGTGGCATCGAAGAAGTCGACGCCCGAGCCCGTGGGCCCGAGGGCGGGGTTCCAGTTGCCGGCGGCGCCCGCCGTCGGCGACCAGCCGGTCTGGTGGAGCGCGTTCACGTCGGTCACGATGTTCGACGCGAGCCCGTCGAGCTGGGCGCGCACGGCGGGCAGGTCGGTGTTGATGAACTGCATCGTGCGGCCGAGCGTCCCGTCGGGAATGCGCATCGGCTCGGGTGAACCCGAGATCGAGACCTGGAAGGTCGGGCCGGAGAGCAGGCTCATGGGGCGCGCATCGGCCGCATCGACAAGCGCGATGCCCCCGATGTTGACCGCCACCGAGCCGTTGACGCGGTTCTGCACCGTCACCGGCACGATCTGCGAGAGCTGGTCGATGAGCCGGTCGCGATTGTCCTTGAGGTCGTTGGCCGATCCGCTCGCGGCATCGCCGGCGACGATCAGCACGTTGAGTTGCGCGATCTGCTTGGCGAGCGTGTTGACCTGGTCGACCTGCCCCTTCGCCGACTCGTTGGCCGACGTCGCGGTGGCATCGAGACGATCGGCGATGCCGTTGAACGCGGAGGCGAGCGAGATGCCGCGCTCGCGCACGTTGGCCTTGGATGCCGAACTCGCGGGGTTCGACGCGAGGTCGCTCCACGCATTGTAGAACTGGTCGAGCGCGCCACCGAGTGCCGTGTCGCCGGTGGAGCCCAGGATGGTCCCGACCGACTTGAGCAGGTCGCGGCGCGCAGCGGAACCCGACGCACTGGCCGATGACGTGCGCACCTGCGTGTCGAGCAGCACATCGCGCGCGCGGGTGACCGTGGCGACCTCGACGCCGGTGCCAATGGCACCATCGGGACGGAGCTCGGGCACGCGCGCGCGCAGGTTCGCGGTCTGCCGCGAGTATCCCGGTGTCTGCGCGTTGGCGATGTTGTGCCCTGCCGTCGCGATCGTGGCCTGCTGGGCCTGCATCGCGGTGCGCGCGATGCTCAAGAGGGATCCGATGCTTGACATCCTAGATCCTCCGGTCGAGAAGCGAGCCACCGGTGCGCGGCATGTTGTCGTTGGTGCTCTGGCCGGCGAGCGTGCGCACGTGGCGATCGCCGCGCTCGATCGCCTGGCGCAGCACGCGGCGGTTGATCTCGACCTCGCGCTGCAGGCTGCGGCCGGCATCGGCCAGGTGATCGGCCGCCGCTCGGACTTCAGCCGGAGGTTCACCACCAAAGAACGCCTCGAGGGCGGGGACGCTCAGGTCGTCGCTTTCGCCGAGCAGGTTGTTGAGCTGGCGCCGGCGACGGCGTGCTTCGTTGAGATTCACCAGCACGCGGTGCGTCGCGAAGACGCTCTGGTCCACCGCGTCGATGTCATCCGTACCGACGGCGTTGCGCTGCGCGCGCATGATGGTCGCGAGCGAGTCGAGCAGCCGCGCCTCGTCTCGCAGCGCGCTCACCAGTGCCGTGGCCGAGCCCTGCGTGTGGGCGACGGGCGTCGGACGCAGCGTGCGCACGACCGGCGGCATGCCGGCCACGGTCACGAGCGCCTGCGACGGCGTGCCGGCGTTGGCGGGAAGTCCGAGGCGAGCGGCGTAGTCGCGCATGGATTAGCGGATCTCGGTCGGCGCCGCGGGGCGCCCGTTGGAAGGGTCGGCCACCATGCCGGCGCGTGCGAACTGGCGCGCGACCGCTTCGGCGAGACCGTGCGTCCACTGCGCCGGGGTCTGGTCGGCGATGTGTTCGTCGAAGAGCTGCTGGAACGTTTCGCCCGCGGAGCCACCCGACATCACGCCGTCGCCATGGTCGGCGGCGGTGGCCCGCATGGCCTGGAAGAGCTGGCGCACGAACATCGCCTCGAGCTGCTTGGCGGTGTTGAGGAGCTTGTCGGGATCGGCCTTGCCCGCCGCTTTGGGGGCGACGGCCGGCAGGGAGCCAAGGGGCGCGGTCACCTGACGATGACCTCGGCGGCCAGCGCGCCCACGGCGCGCAGCGCTTCGAAGATCGTCGCGACTTCGGTGCCCGTACTCGCGATGGCGTGCAACGCGGCCGCGATCTGCTGGACCGTGGTGCCAAGCGCCATTCTCACGTCGCCGCGCGTGGCGGTCGTGTCGGCGGGCGCACCGATCGAGAGCGTGATGCCGGCGTGCGAGACGACGGCGGCGCCGACCTGGAGGTCGCCGCCGGCAACGACGGTGCCGTCGCGGCCATCGATGATGACCTTGTTGCTGCGCGGCAACTTGATCTTGAACTCGCGCACCTTGGCCACAGCCGCGGCGAGCGACGGCAACGTGTCCTTGAGGATCAGGCGCACGCTGCCCGGATCCTCGACTTCGGCGTTGCCCGGACCACCAGCGAGCGAATCGACGACGGTCGCGATGCGCGTGGCCACGAGGATGTCGGGCTCACGAAGGAGCAGGCGCGTCTGCGCCGTGCCTTGCGGACGCGGCAGTTCGAGCTCGAGCATGCCGCCGTCGGGCAGGCGAGCCGTGGTCGCACCAGCTGAAGCAAATCGCGCGGTGCGATCGCCGGTCGTGATGAGCGCGCCCTGCGCACCGGCCATCGGACGACCGCCGGCCTCGGCGACGAGTGGTGTCATCCAGAGCACGCCGCCGTGCAGCGACTGTGCGTCGCCGACGGAGCTGACCCGCACTTCGAAGCGGCCACCGGCGCGCAGGTACGGATTCACTTCAGCCGTGACCAGCACCGCGGCCACATTGCGCGTGCGCAGCATCTCGGCGGGCACTTCGATGTCGAAGCGACGAAGCAGGTTGACGACCGACTGCACCGTCTGGCGCGAACCCGGGCCACCACTGACGCGATCGCCGGTCCCAGAGAGACCGGTCACGAGGCCGTAACCCATGAGGCGCACCGGCGGCGCCACGTCGGTGAGCACGAGGTCACGGATGCGCGCTTCCTGCGCGTGCAGCGGAGCGGCGGCGATGATCGCCGCGAGTACGGCGAGGAGCATCGCGCCCAGCAGCGTGCCCAGCGATTCGCGACGGCTCACGGCCAGAGCGACCCGAGCATGCGCGAGAGCAGCCCCGAGCGCGGCTTGCCCAGGTCGCCCTTCTGCGCGTACTGCACGTCGGCGTCGGCCAAGCGCGACGACATCACCGCGTTGGTACCCGGGTTGATGTCCTGCGGACGGATCCAGCCGGTGATCGTGACGTCCTGCTGGTTCTTGTCGACGTTGATGGTCTTCTTGCCCTTGACCTGCAGCATGCCCGTCGGCGAGACGGCCACGACGCGCGCGGCCACCTGCGTACGGAAGGCGTTCTTGCGCACGGCCTCGCCGCTCTTGCGGGAGTCGCCGTTGTTGTCGAACGACATCGAGACGTCCATCGCGGCCGACGGCGCACCCGGACTCGCGGGCGGCGTGATGTTGAGGCCGAGCCCCTTGGTGCGATGCTCGCTGTTGTTGTCGGTGAGGTTCGCGGTGGCGAGCGTCGACTCGTCGATGAGGATCGTGACGATGTCGCCGATGCCGAAGCGCATGCGATCGGAGGTCCACGAGAGGCGCGACACCGGCTGCAACGCGAGCGAGTCGGCCACCGGCTTGTTCTCGGGGCGACCGCGCGCAGGCTCGGGGGTCTGCTGCGCCATGAGCGCCGGCGCGAAGCCGAGCGTGAAGGCGAGGAAGATCGTGCGACGGTTCATCGGTCAGTTCCCTGGGCAAGGCGCACGGTGGCGCGGCCGGAGACGATCGCGGTCACGGTGCGCTGGGCATCGAGTCGGACTTGCACGCGCTCGCCCATCGTGCCGCGGGCGAGGGCGGTGGCCGCGCGCGTGATGCGCACGCCGCTCACGGTGACTTCGAGCGTGACGGGGGCGTTGGCGGTCACCAGTGTGGGCGCGGCCACGGCGGGTGCCTTGAGCGCTTCGCCTTCCTTGACCATGCGGCGCGTCTGCCATCCGGTGAGGCGCGTGATGTCGAGCGAGTCGGCGCGGATGTCGGCGGCCACCATGATGGTGCCGCGCGGCAGGTCGCGCGCCGCGATCGGCGTCGCGGCCGGCGCCTGCGCCCAGAGCTTGAGGCCGGCGCTGGCGCCGAGCAGCAGCCCCTTCATGAGGCGGCGCATCAGGTTGGCGACGCTGATCCTGGCGAAGAAGCTCATCGGATGAGCCCGCTCGCGATCTGCGACATCTCGTCGCTGTTCTTGATCGCCTTGGAGTTGATCTCGTAGGCGCGCTGCGCCGCGATCATGTCGACCATCTCCTGCACGATCTCGACGTTGCTCGACTCGAGCTGTCCCTGGAGGAGGCGGCCCATGCCGTCGTCCTGCGGGAAGCCGGTGATCGGTTCGCCGGCGGCGGGCGTGACGGCGTAGAGGTTTTCGCCGAGCGCTTCGAGTCCCGACGGATTTGCGAAGCGCGCAACCTCGATGCGGCCGACTTCGACCGGCGCCGCGGCCCGGGCCTGCGTCACGGAGACGATGCCCGACTGCGAGATCTGCACGCTCTGCGCATCGCGCGGCACCTTGATGCCGGGCGCGACGGTGAGTCCTTCCTGCGTGACGAGCGTGCCCTGGTCGGAGAGCTGGAACGTGCCGTCGCGCGTGTAGGCGAGCTGGCCGTTCGGCATCTGCACCTGGAAGTAGCCTTCGCCTTCGATGGCCATGTCGAGCGGCCGGTCGGTCTGCTCGAGCGACCCCTGCGACTGGTTGCGCTGCACTCCGGCCAGTCGCGTGCCGCGACCGATCTGGATGGAGGGCAACACGTTGGTCTCGGCGCCCGACACCGACGACGGTCCCTGCATCGTCTGGTAGAGGAGGTCGACGAAGTGGGCACGGCTGCGCTTGAAGGCGGTCGTGTTCACGTTCGCGAGGTTGTTCGCGATGACTTCGGTGCGGGTCTGCTGCGCCATCATGCCGGTGGCGGCAGCGCGGAGGGCCGGATCCATGGAGTCGCTCCCTTACGAGGCGGACTTTCCGAGTTCGCTCACGGCAATTCCGCGGGCGGCGTCGAGGGTGGAGAGGGCTTTCTGCACGCCACCAGTGGCGCGCTGGATGTTGATCATGTCCACCATGGCGTCGAGGGGCTGCACGTTGCTGCCCTCGCGCGCGCCCTGGCGGATCAGTCGTTCGTCGTTGGACACGCGCGTCGTCGCGCTGGCGACGAAGAGCGTGTCGCCGGCATGCTCGAGGGTCGCGCCCTGCGCCGGGCGCACGACGCGCAGCCGGCCGACGACGTTGCCGTCGGCGCGAACTTCGCCGCCAGCGTCGATCTCGATCTTGGCGGTGTGCACCGGAACCGCGATCGGGCGCGACCCATCTTCGCCGAGCAGCGCGTTGCCGCGCGTGTCGACCACGTGGCCTTCACCATTGAGCGCGAGCGTGCCGCCACGCGAGAGCTTCTCGCCCATCGGCGTCTTGACGACGAAGAAGCCATCGGACTGGAGCGCGACGTCGAGCGCCTGGCCCGTCTGCGTGATCGTGCCGGTGCGCAGGTCGGTCGCGGTGCCAGCCACCGGGCCCGTGGCGCCGGCGAGCAGCTGCGCGAAGGCCTGCTCTCCCTTGAAGCCGTCGGTCTCGACGTTGGCGAGGTTGTTCGCCACGACTTCCTGTCGGCGCGTCCAGTAGCGGAGCGCCGCAGCAGCGTGTTCGAAACCCGTCGGCTTGATGGAGATGCCCACAACCAACCTCTGATGAAGTGACGCCCCTGCTAATGCAGGGAGCGTGCCACACTAGGAACGCTATAATGCGTTGTCACTACTGCACTTACGCGACCGGCAGAAATGCTCCCACGAGGCAGAAGCTGCCGCTCCGGGCAGCAACTGCCGTCCGCCTACGCCACGAACCGGCGCATCGGCGCGAGCTGCACGCGCAACCGCGCCAGCGCCTTGTCGCGGATCTGCGAAACGCGCGAATCGGTGAGCCCGACGATGCGCGACGCTTCATTGAGCGTGAGCTCCTCGAAGTAGAGCAGCGAGAGCACCTGGCGCTCGCGGTCCGGCAGCATGCCGATCGCGTCACGCAACAGCACCACTTCCTGCTCGCCGTTGAGCTGGTGCTCGATGTCGGGCTCGGTGGCGGGTGCGATGCGATCGATGATCGAAACGCCGCTGTCCTCGTCGTCGCGCACGGCCTGTGCGTCGAGCGACGCCATGTGCGTCCCCTCGAGCGTGTCGAGCCAACCCCAGAGGGTGCTGAGGTCGATGCCGAGCCCGCGCGCGGTCTCGTCCATCGTGGGCGCGCGACCGAGCGTGGCCGCGAGCGAGCGACGCGTTTCGTTGAGCTCGCGCGCCTTGCGGCGCACGGACCGCGGCACGCGATCCTGGCTGCGCAGGTCGTCGAGGATGGCGCCGCGGATGCGCGTCGCCGCGTAGGTCGAAAAGCGGAGCCCGCGTTCGGGCTCGAAGTGCTGGATGGCGTTGATGAGGCCGAGCGTGCCGGCGCCGAGGAGGTCCTCGAACTCGACTTCGTCGGCGAGGCCGTTGGCGAGTTGGCGGGCCACGTAGTGCACGAGGCCGACATGCAACTCGAGCAGTTCACCGCGTGCCGTCTCGTCACCTTCGGCGTAGCGGTTCCAAAGCGCCGCGTGCTCGATGACACGAGGCTGGTCAACAGTCGAGGCGCGCGGGGTGGGTGTGTGCGCGGTCTCTTGGATCGTGGTCCCCATCTCTGACTCCGGTTGGAGGGCTCGCCGCATGGAAAAGCATCGATCGTGCCATGCAGCAAAGCGCTCCAACTCGTTGTCAGATATCGACTTCCAGATTCATCACCCAGCGGAAGAATCGTCCAACCTTCGTGCCCGAGGAGGCAGAAGCTGCCGCGGTGGGCACCTCCTGCCGCCTGTTCTTCGTGAGCACGAGCATCACCAGGTCCTGCGACATCCTCGTGCGCCGCGCGATCTGCGCGACAGGTCGTCCTCGACGTGCCATCTCCAGCACCTGTCCCGTGGACGTCACGCGACCTCCCGCCGCATCGGGGCGAGCTGCGTGCGCAAGCGCGAGAGCGCCTTGGTGCGGATCTGCGAGACGCGCGACTCGGTCAAGCCGAGCACGGTGGCGATCTCGTGGAGCTTGAGCTCCTCGTAGTAGTAGAGCGAGAGCACGGTGCGCTCCTGCGGCTTGAGGCCCGTGATCGCATCGCGCAGCAGCGCGACTTCCTGCTCCGTGTTCATCTTCGCCTCGACGTCGTCGTCGGTGCTCCCGGCCAGCAGGTCGCCCGGCGAGTAGCCCTCCTCCTCGTCGTCATGCTTGGCGCGACGATCGAGCGAGACGTGATGCGCCCCTTCGAGGTCGCCCTGCCAGCGCCAGAGCGTGGGCAGGTCGACGTTCAATCGCGCGGCGATCTCCTTGTCCGACGGCAAGCGGCCGAGTTCCTTGGCGAGCGCATCGCGCGCACCGCCGATGTCGCGCGCCTTGCGGCGCACCGAACGCGGCACGTGGTCCTGGCGACGGAGTTCGTCGAGGATCGCACCGCGGATGCGCGGCGCGGCAAAGGTCGAGAACTGCAAGCCACGACCGGCGTCGAAGTGCTCGAGCGCACCAACGAGGCCGAGCGTGCCGGCGCTGATCAGTTCGTCGAACTCGGCTTCGTCGGCCAGGCCGGCCGCGAGTTGCCGCGCGACGAAGTGCACGAGGCCGACGTGGGCATCGAGCAGCAGCTGGCGGGCAGACTGGTCACCGGAGGCGTATTGATTCCAGAGGGCGGTATGGTCGTTCATGCTGCGGGTCTCCCGGTGGGGCGGTAAGGCGCCATGGAGCGGCGCGCGTCACGATCGAGTTCAGCGAGAAGGCGTCCAGCGAGGGCGTCGAGGGCCATCGCGGCGCGAGTGCCACCACTGGCGACGGAGAGCGGCGTGCCGGCAGTGATCGCCGTTTGCAGCGTGTCGTCATCGGGGATCACGCCGCCGAAGCCGATGGTGCGGCCGAGGAACCGGCCAGCCGCGCCCTGCACTTCGGCGAATGCGTCGCGCGCCCTGTCGTCACCCGTGCGCGTGAGCACGAGCTCGACGGGCGCGCCTGGCCAGGTGAGGTGGATGCCCTTGACCATCGCGTACGCCGCGGCCACACTCGCAGGCTCGGCGCCCGACGTGATCACGCACTTGCGCAGGCCATTGAGGCCGGCGGCAATCACCGCGTCGATGCGCGAGCCGGCGTCGATGACCACGACGTCGTAGCCGCGATAGACCGGTGCGAGGCGACGGAACACCGAACGACGTTCCGCCGGCGCGAACGGCATGCCAAGCGCGCCGTCCATGGCCTGTCCGCTTCCACCGGGAAGCAGGTGCAGCGTGGTGCCGAGGTGCAGCACCGCTGACGCGGGATCGGAACCACCGGGCTTGAGCGCGCCGATGCCACTCGTGGCAATGACGCCAAAGCGATGATGGTGCGTCCCATTGGCTTCGTCGGCATCGACGAGCAAGGTGCGGCGTCCCTCGGCGGCCGCGGTGCAGGCAATGCCCGCCGCAACGGTGGAGGTGCCGGTGCCGCCGCGCGCGCCGGCGATGACGAGGACGCGATCGTCGCTCGCACGCCACGGGTCGGCGGTGCGCGTGCCGACGAAGGCGCGCAGCTGTTCAGTCTGGGAGATCATGCGGAGGCCGCGTAGGCAGGGGCGACACCGAGGGCGCCGAGCACCTTCGGCCCGGCGTCGCGCAAGTCGGTGGGAACGTCCTGACCGTCGGTGACCCAACGGGCGGGGAGGTCGATGGTCGAGGCGAGGCGCGCGATGGTGGCGTCGGCGGGCACCTCGTCGAGCTTGGTGACGAGCGCGTGCGTGATGCCGAGCGGCGTGAACGACTCGCGCGCGGTGGCGGCGAGTTCAAGGCGCCACGAGGCGGGAATGCAGAGATGCACTTCGTCGGGGCGCAGCTGACGGAGCGCCGCGCGCCAGGTGCCGGCGTCGCTCGTGGTGCGCGGACCGCGCCCGGGCGTGTCAACGAGAATCACGTCGCAGTCGCTCAAGCGGCGCATTGCGTCGTCGATGTCGCTCGGATCGTAGATGGCCTCGCACGGCAAGCTGGCCGCGGCCGCGTACGCCTCGAGTTGCTCGACGGCGCCGGCCCGATACGTGTCGAGCGTGATGAGGCCGACCCGGCGACGCCCGAAGGCATCGGGATTGACCGCGAGCTTGGCGAGCGTGGTAGTCTTCCCCGCCCCGGTCGGGCCGACGAGTGCGACGATGAGCGGACGCGCCTTGGGCGTGCGGCGGATGCTCGCGGGACGCACGCGCGGCTTGGCCGGCGAGAGCAGCTCGCGGAAGTGGGCGACTTCGGTGGCGGTGGTGGCCGCGACCTCGACGTGCGGCGTGCCATGATCGCGCACGACGCGCGAGTGGGCGATCATCGCGTCGTCACCGAGCGCGCGACGCGCGGCCCAGCTGACCGACGCGAGGTCGGGTCCCGAAAAGGTCCTAAGCTGCATACTGCATCTCCCAGGTGGCGTTCGGGGTGAGGGTCACGGTCGTCGGCAGTTCGGCGAACGAGACAACGGCGAGTGCGGGCATGACGGGCTCGACGAGGCGGCGGATGCCGGTGCGCAGTGCGGGTGGGACGACGAGCGGCAGCGGCTTGGAGTCGACGCCGGTGCTCGTCATGCGCTGGAGGTCGCGCAGCAGTCCAGCCAACTGATCCGGCGTGAGCAGCGAACCACCGCTGCCGGCGCGCGGCGCGAAGAGCATCATGAGCGAAGCCTCGAGCTTGCTGCCCAAGGTGACGGCCTGGATCGCGCCGCCTTCGTCCATGAGCATCCGCGCGATGACGTTCGACAGTGCGCGGCGCACGTGCTCGGTGAGCGATTCGAGATCCTTGACGTGATCGGCGGCATCGCCGAGCGCCTCGAGGATGGTGACGAGATCGCGGATCGGGACGCGCTCGCGCAGCAGGCGCTGCAGCACGCGATGGAGCGTGCCGAGCGAGACCTTGGCGGGCACGACTTCCTCGACGAGCGCGGGGTGCGTCGGCTTGAGGGCGTCGACCATCGCCTGCACGTCCTGGCGGCCGAGCAACTCGGCGGCGTTGGACTTGACCGTCTCCATGAGGTGCGTGGCGAGCATCGTGCCGGGCTCGACGACCATGTAGCCGAGTGCGCTGGCGTCGGTGCGGCGCGCCGGCGTGATCCAGCGCGCGGGCAAGCCGAAGCTCGGGTCGGCGCCGTCCATGCCGTCGATCGGCGCGAGCGCGGTCCCGGTGTCGAGGGCGAGGAGCATGCGGGGCATCGCTTCGCCGCGCGCGACTTCGGAGCCGCGCAGGCGGATGACGTACTCGTTGGCGGGCAGGCGCACGTCGTCGCGGATGCGAATCGGCGGCACGAGAATGCCCAGGTCCACCGCGGCCTGCTTGCGCATGAGGCCGATGCGCTCGAGCAGGTCGCCACCCATCGACTCGTCCACGAGCGGCACGAGGCCGTAGCCGACGAGCAGTTCGATCGGATCGAGCTGGAGGAGATCCGCCACCGGATTCGCAGCGGACGGCGCGGCCTCGGCCTGCGCGGCCGCGACCACCGGCGCCATCGCGAGATCGTGCGCACGCGCGGCGCGCGCCGACGCGCTGTTGGCCATGAAGGCGAGCAAGGCAGCGAGCGCGAGGAACGGCAGCGCCGGAAGCCCGGGCACGAGCGCGAACGAGGCCAGCACCCCCGACGCGACCCACATGGCCTTGGGCTGCGCGGAGAGCTGCGTGGCGACGACCGAGCCGATGCGCGCACCGCCCGCGGCCTGCGTGACCATGAGGCCCGCGGCCACCGAGACGATGAGCGCGGGAATCTGCGCGACGAGTCCTTCACCGACGGTGAGGATCGTGTAGGTACTCGCGGCCTGCGAAAGGTCGAGGCCGCGCTGCAGCACGCCGACGACGATGCCGCCGATGATGTTGATGCCGGTGATGAGCAGGCCGGCGATCGCGTCGCCCTTGACGAACTTGGAGGCGCCGTCCATCGCGCCGTAGAAGTCGGCGGACTGCGCGATGACGGCACGACGGTGGCGCGCGGTGGCTTCGTCGATGAGGCCGGCGCCCAAGTCGGCGTCGATCGCCATCTGCTTGCCGGGCATCGCGTCGAGGGTGAAGCGCGCGGCCACTTCGGCCACGCGTCCGGCGCCCTTCGTGATGACGATGAAGTTGATGCCGACGAGGATCAGGAAGATCACGACGCCGACGACGTAGTTGCCGCCGATGACGAACTGGCCGAACGCCTGGATGACCTGGCCCGCGTGTCCCTCGGAGAGGATGAGCCGCGTCGAGGCGACGTTGAGCGCGAGGCGGAAGAGCGTGAGGATGAGGAGCAGCGCCGGGAACGAGCTGAACTCGAGCGGATCCGTGGTCTGGAGCGCGGAGAGCAGCACTACGAGCGAGATGCCGATCGACGCCGCGAGACAGAGGTCGAGCAGGAAGGCGGGCAGCGGCACGATCAGCAGCGCGATGACGAGCACCACCGCCACCATCATGCCGATCTCGTTCGAGCGGCCGCCCTTGTCCTGCGCGCCGATCGGGAAGGCCATCGCGGGGGCGGTCATGCGCGCGCTCCGGCAAAGGCGCCACGACGGCGGCGCTGGCGCAGCACGAAGGCGAGCACTTCCGCGACCGCGGCGTAGAGCTCGGCGGGAATCATCATGCCGACCTTGGCCGAACGGATGAGGGCGCGCGCGAGCGGCTTGTTCTGGATCACGGGCACCTTGTGCTCGTAGGCGAGTTGCTTGATGCGTTCGGCGATGAGGCGCTCACCCATGGCGAGCACGATCGGCGCGGGTGCGAACATCGGGTCGTACTTGATGGCGATGGCGATGTGCGTCGGGTTCACGAGCACGAGGTCCGCCTTCTTCACGTCGGCGAACATCTGGCGGCGGATGCGCGCACGCGCGACCTGCCGCATGCGTCCCTTGAGCGTGGGATCGCCCTCGGTCTGCTTCATCTCCTGCCGCACTTCTTCCTTCGTCATCTTGAGCGACTGCGTCAGCTGCCACTTCTGGTACATCCAGTCGGCGAGCGCGAGCGCGAGGAACGCGGCACCGGCGGACGCGAGCAGCGCGACGGCGTGACGCTGCGCCGCTTCGAGCAGCGCGAGCGGCGAGCGCGCACCGAGGTCGAGCAGGTCGGGCCACGCCTTCACGAGCACGCGCCAGACGGCCCACCCCACGATACCGAGCTTCACGAGCGCCTTGCCGAGCTCGGCCAGACTGCTGAAGCCGAAGACGCGCTTGGCGTTCGAGAGCGGATTGAGGCGCGAGAAGTCCGGGGTGATCGGCTTGGCCGAGAACACGCCCTGTCCCTGCACGCCGGCCACGGCGAGCGCGGCGAGCGCGCTGCCCGCAGCGAGCACGAGCACGATCGTCATGAGGTCGACCGTGGCGCCCCTGAGCAGCGCCACGACGGCGCCTTCACCACCCGCGGCTTGGCCAAGTGCGCCCAGGTCACCGGCCATGTTGTCGACGAGACGGCTGCCGGCCGCGGGTGCGGCGAGCTTGAAGACGGCGGCGCCGGTGAGCAGCGCAGCGGCTGTCGCGAGCTCGGGTGAGCGCGCCACACGGCCATCGCGACGCGCCTCGGCGAGTCGCTTCTCTGTCGGCGCTTCGGAGCGTTCGAGGTCGGAGCCGTCAGCCACGATGGATGCCTAGTGAGCCACGGCGCCCATGGCGCGCGTGGTCGTGATGAGGAACGACTCGTACATGGCGGCCCAGCCGGAGAGCCAGCGGGCGATGACCGGGAGCGTGGCGGCAATGGCGCCCAGGCCCAGCGCGATCTGCACCGGGAAGGCGAGCGTGAGCAGGTTGAGCTGCGGCGCCGCGCGGCCGGCCACGGCGAGCGCGACGTTGGCGATCAACACGACGCCCATGACGGGCGCGGCGATCTTGATGCCGAGCGCGAAGAGCACCGAGCCCGAGCCCGCGATCGCGAGCGCGCCGGCCTTGAGGTCGATGGCGCTGCCCAAGTGCACGAACTCCGTGCTGTCGGCCAAGGCACCGAGCACGACGTGGTGCAGATTGAACGTGAGCAGCAGCGTGACGACGAAGAGGCGCATGAAGATCCCCATCGGTCCCACCGGCGAGCCGTCCATGGGATCCACGAGCGCCGCGCCGTTCAAGCCGATCTGGATCGCGAGCACGTCGCCCGCCGTTTCGGCTGCGGCAACGATGATGCCGGCGCCCAAGCCGATGGTCATGCCGATGAGCGTCTCGGAGAGCGCGCTCACGGGGGTGAGCTGCGCCTGGCCGTGTACGGCGGCGATGGCCGCGGGCGCGACGAGCATCGTGAGCAGCACGAGGATGCCGACCTTGAGCAGGCGCGGCATGCCCGTTGCGCTGAAGGCGGGAGCAAGCATCAGCATGCCGCCCACGCGCAGCGCGAGCAGCGCAAGCGCGTCGGGGGTGCCGGGCGCGAGGAAGTCGACGCCAAAGTTCATGCGGCGAGCGTCGGCAACGAGCGGAAGAGCTCGGCCGTGAAGTTGACGGCGAGCTGCAGCATCCACGGCAGCCCGATGAGGAAGACGAGGCCGACCGCGACGAGCTTGGGCACGAAGGCGAGCGTCTGTTCCTGGATCTGCGTGACGGCCTGCAGCACGCTGATGAGGAGGCCCACGACGAGCGCGACGAGCAGGAGCGGGCCACCGAGCGCGAGCGCCATCATCATCGCGCGACGCGCGAGGTCCACGACCATGAGGTCGGTCATGGCACGACCATGAGGTCGGTCATGGATGGAACCCCTGCACGAGGCCCTGGATGACGAGCGTCCAGCCATCGACCATCACGAAGAGCAGCAGCTTGAACGGCAGCGCGATCATCGCCGGCGGCACCATCATCATGCCCATCGACATGAGCACGGAGGCCACGACGACGTCGATGACGATGAACGGCAGGAAGAGCGCGAAGCCGATCTGGAAGGCGGTGCGCAGCTCGCTCGTGACGAAGGCCGACGTGAGGACGATGAGCGGCACGTCCTCCGGCGTCTTCGCCTGCGGCTGGCGGCTCATGTTCATGAAGGAGGCGAGATCGGCCTCGCGCACCTGCTTGAGCATGAAGGCGCGGAACGGCTTGGCGCCCTCCTGCAGCATGGCGGCCTGTTCCATCTTGCCGTCCATCCACGGCTTGAGCGCGGTCTCGTGCACCTGCTCGAGCGTGGGCGACATGACGAAGCCCGTGAGCAGCAGCGCGAGTCCGGCAACGAGCTGGTTGGGCGGCGCGTTCTGCGCGCCGATGGCCTGGCGCAGGAACGAGAGCACGATGAGGATGCGGGTGAAACCCGTCATCATCAGCACGAGCATGGGGAGCAGCGTGAGCAGCCCCATCATCACGACGACACCGACCGTGCCCGAGAGGCGCAGGCCGCCCGCGCCGCTATCACCGACCTTGAGGTCGATCGTGGGTGCGAGCTTGGGGAGTGCGCTGTCGATGCGTGCGACCGCGAGTGAGGTGGCGACGGCGGGTGTCGCGACCGTGGCGGCCTTCACGGCCGGCTTGACGGACTTGGCGCCCTTCTTGGCCGTTGGCTTTGCGGCGGACTTGGCGTTCTTGAGTGCGGGCTTGGCAGCGCTGGCCGAAGCAACAGGCTTGGCGACGCTCGGTGACACCGTGGGCTTCGCGGTACTCGCGGCAGCGTTCGTCGCGGTATTCGACGCCGCGGCCTGCGCGTTCGCGGCGCCGCCGAGTGCGACGACCAGTGCGATCGCACCCATCATGCCGGCCATCGCCTTCTTGAACTGTCCCGCGAAGTTGCCGGGGAGTGCCGCCAGACCGGTCGACGTGGTCAACGGCGCCGAAGCCGCAAGCGGCGCGCGCAGCTCGCCCGTGTGCGACAACGCGCCTTCATCGGCGTCGAGCTCGAGGATCGTGTGCACGCCACCGTCGCCCATGCTCACCGCCACGCGCCGCGTGCCGATGCGCACCACCGCGATCCCCTGGCGGGGACCGAGTGGCAGGCGCGCCATGACTTCGAGCGAGAGCGCGCCAGCCCCCGTGGTGCGAGGCACGAGGCGACGCAGCCACTTGAGCGTGAGCACCAGCAGGGCCAGCACGATGGCCAGCACCCCGAGTACACCGATGAATGAAGCGACGGGCATTGTTCGTCAGTCCGCGGCTCAGGCCGCCTGCGCGGCGTCGGCGTTCGGAACCTGCGCGATGAGGCGCGTGATGCGTACGCCGAAGTACTCGCCCACCACCACCACTTCGCCCTCGGCGAAACGGCGATCGGCGACGAGCACGTCCACCGGCTCACCGCGCATGCGGTCGAGCTGGATGACGGAACCGCGGCCGAGGCGCAGCAGGTCCTGGACCGTCATGCGCGTGCGGCCGAGTTCGATGGAGACATTCATCGAGAGGTCGAGCACCGCGGAGAGCGGCACTTCGCCCACGGGGCCGGCACCGGGGGCCAGCTCGGCGTAGTCGGCGGGGGTCGAAGGCACGGGAGAGTCAGGCATGGCTCGGGGTTCCGGGACTAGAGGTCGGCGTTGACGATCGGCGACAGCGCCGCATCGATGAGGCGGATGGCGAGGCGCGGACCGATGCGGCCCGGCACGGCGTGGAAGCGGTTCTGCTCGGCGACGCTGACGTCGAGCGGCGTGGTGACGGGAATGCCGGTCGGGAGCACGGCGCCCACGTAGAGCTCGAGCAGCGACTTGATCGGCGCGTTGAAGTCGGGGAGGCGTGCGGCGATCTCGATGTGCGTCGAGCGGATCGAGCTTTCGGCCAGGTTGCGCGTGACGACACGCTCGGCGTCGGTGCCCGACATCTCGGAGACTCGGCGCGTGTCGCGCGCGGTGAAGAACTCGCCGAGCACGCTGATCGGAATCGCGATGTGGACTTCGCTGGCGAAACCGTCGACGACGATGGCGAGGATCGAGACGAGCACCGGCTCTTCCTTCTGGAGGCCGCGCACCATGATCGGGAGCGACTCGAAGGAGCGCAGCGCGAACTCGAGCGGCACGTAGTCGCGCCAGGCATCGGCGAGGAGCGAGAGGAGCTTCTCGACGACGAGGCGCACCGCGAGGCGCTCGATGGGCGAGAGCGCGCGTTCGATCTTCTGCGGTTCGCCCATGCCGCCGAAGAAGCGGTCGACCAGGAGGGTGGAGAAGTCGGCGCCGACTTCGACGACGCCCTGCTGGCCGCCGGTGTCGATGACTTCGAAGGCGTAGGCCGCGCAGGGGGTGGGGAGCTGCGACGTGAACTCGCCGAACGAGATCACGTCGACCTGCGGGAAGTCGATCTCGATCTGGCCGCGCACGCGGCCGAAGAGCCACGCCTCGAAGCCGCGCATGACGCGTTCGTGGATGGCGCCGATGGTCCGCATGCGATCGCGCGTGAGGCGGCGCGGCTTCGCGAAATCGTACTTCTCGCTCGGGCGGGTGACTTGGGGAGCCGTCATCTGGGCGCCTACTGGATGACGAACTGCGGGAAGAACACGCCGTTCACCGTCTTCGGTCCCATGATCGAGTCGACGACGTCCCTGATCTCCGCCTTGAGCGCTTCGCGCGCGGGGATCTCGGTGAGCTGCTCGATCGTCTTGGTGCCGAGGACGTGGAGGATCGCGTCGCGGATCTCGGCTTCGCGCGCGGTGAACTTTTCCTTGAGGCCGGCGTTGGCGTAGCGGATGCTGACGGAGGCGAGGAGGTAGCGACCACCGCCGGAGCCGGCCGGATTGAGCACCATGTTGTCGAGGAGGAGCGAGGCGCCGCCTTCGGCGTCCTTGCCGCCTTCACCGCCCTTGCCGTGTTCACCGCCCTTGCCTTCGGAGGCCTTGCCCGAGTCAGCGTGCGCGGACGGCGGCGGCACGATCTTCTTCGCGATCATCGGGCCGGCAAAGAGGGCGCCCGCGGCGCCACCGGACGCGATGCCGGCCAAGGCGATAGCGAGCACCATGACGAGCTTGGGCTTCGCGGCGGGCGCAGCTGGCGCCGCGCCATCAGGGGTGGAGACGACTTCTTCGGCCATGTGACGGACAGAACGGAGAGGTGGGAGCGAGGCTGGACGGAACCCTGTAAAGCAGGGTGCGTGCCAGACTTTAGCGTTCCCATAAACCGTTCTGCCATAACGCCTTACAGCGTTTTCGAGCCACGAGACAAAGCTGCCGCACCCGGCAGGAAATGCCGATGCCGGTCCGAGCTTTCCCTTTCTCGTGGGGGCGGCAGGAAGTGCAGGCCGCAGTGCCGGTCCCGGCGGGGACATCGGCCTTCGCGCCGCGTGGGCGCGGTGCCTCTCAAGACTTTACCGGGTGTGGACCGCCGCGATCACAGAACGGGATGCGTCGGCCGATCTTCAGGCGTCTGCGCGAACACAACAAATCTGTACCTGCTCCGAGATCAGATATCGAAGAATCTGTACTTGACACAGGTATAGATACGGGCGACCTTCCCCGTATGGGCCTCCATCCGGTGCTCGCCGAGAAGCTCGCCGCAGCCCTCGCGCCTGCGCCGCCGTTGGTGCGTACGCGACGGGATGCGGTGCTCCCCAGGATCGCCGGAAAGGTCCACTCCGTGATCGGCATGCGACGCGCGGGCAAGACGACATTTCTGAGGCAGCTCCTCGACTCAGCGCGCGAGCGACTTCCTGTCGAGCGGGCCATCTATCTCAGCCTCGATGATGACAGGCTCGCCGGCATCGGCGCCGACCAGCTCGCAGCGCTCCTCGAGGAGTACTTCCGCCTCGTTCCAGACGTGCGCGGCAAGCTGCCATCCTTGTGGCTCCTCGACGAGGTCCAACTGGTCCCCGGATGGGAGCGCTTCGCTCGTCGCGTCCTCGACACCGAACAGGTCGACCTCGTCGTCTCCGGCTCCTCGGCGCACTTGCTCTCGCGCGAGGTCCACACGTCGCTGCGCGGCCGGGGCGTGGCCACCATCATCCGTCCGTTCTCGTTTCGTGAATTCCTGCGACACCGCCGGGAGGAACCCGAACGGTCACCCAAGCGATGGACGCCGGCCGAGCGATCGGCGCTGGAACGGCGCCTGCGCGAGTTCCTGACCGAGGGGGGCTTTCCCGAAACGCAGGGACTCGATGGCCGGCTCCGGGTCGAGCTACTGCAGGGCTACGTCGATACCGTGATCTTTCGCGACATCGTCGAGCGATATGCCGTGACGCAAGTGGCTGCGTTGCGCTGGATCGTGCGACATGCCCTGCGCAATCCGGCCGGTCGCTTTTCGGCCAATCGCTTGTTCAAGGACCTCCAGTCGCAGGGACTCGGCGTCGGTCGCGATCAGGTGTATGCGATGCTGGGCCACTTGGGCGACGCCTTCCTGCTCGGCACGGCCTTTCTCGCCACCGATTCGGAGCGCCAGCGCAACACCAACGCGCGCAACCTCTACCCGGCCGATCCCGGACTGGTGCGCGCCTTCGACGCGAGCGGTCGCAACAACATCGGCCATGCCCTCGAGACGGCGGTATTCAACGAGCTCGAACGACGGGGAGCCGAGGTGGCATGGGTGAAGGCAGGCGACGACCTCGAGGTCGACTTCCTCGCGCGCTTCCCCGATCGCGAAGCGGAGCTCGTGCAGGTCTGCGCTGACGTTTCCGATCCCGCCACGCTCGCGCGCGAACTGCGCGCGCTCGATCTCGCCGCGAAGCAGCACCGTTCGGCGCGGGCGCGGTTGCTGGTCATGACGCGTGAGGACGCGAGGGCCGCCCCCTCGGATCAGCGCGTGATGCCCGTGGCGGAGTGGCTGCTCGCGGAGTAGCCGTCCAAGCGCTCAGTGTGGAGAGCACGCGGCTCCGACCTGTTACGGGTTCCGCGCGTCGATCGCCATTGCAAGGCGATGCGCCGCACCGTCTCCCCGCACGCACAACGCGCCGACGCTCTCCCTGAGCGCCGGCGCGTGTGCGATCCCGGGGTGGGGGTCCTGCTTATCGCTTGATCGTCATCAGATCCTGCAGCATTTCGTCGGCCGCCGAGATGACCTTGCCGTTCGCCTGGAAGCCGCGCTGCGCCACGATCATCGACGTGAATTCAGCCGCGAGATCCACGTTCGACATTTCGAGCGCGCCCGACGTCAGCGTCGAGGTCGAACCGGCCAGCGCATAGCCCAGCACCGGGCCGCCCGAGTTCGACGACTCCTGGTACATGTTGTCG
>JANYHJ010000012.1 GCA_025359135.1 Gemmatimonadota bacterium
CCGGATGACCTCGCCTACGTCCTCTTCACCTCCGGATCGACCGGCGTGCCCAAGGGCGTCGCGGTCACCAACGCCAACGTCGTGCACTACGCGCGCGCGGTCTCGCGCGTGCTTGGCGATACGCCCGTTGCCGCCGCCGGCGACGGCTTCGCGGCTCTCGACGGCTGGCAGTTCGCCCAGGTCAGTACGTTCGCCGCTGACCTCGGCAACACCGCCCTCGTGCCGTCGCTGCTCTCAGGTGGCACGCTGCACGTGCTGCCCAAGGCGGTGACCACCGAGCCGCCGCGCTACGCCGAGTATCTGCGCCAGCATCAACTCGACCTGCTCAAGATCACGCCGAGCCATCTGCGTGCGCTCGTGGCCGGTGCATCCGGCACGGGGCTCGCGGCGCTGCTGCCCGCGCGCTGGGTAGTGCTGGGCGGGGAAGCGATGGCCGTCGATCTCGCGCGCACGCTGCTCAGTGCGGGTCGCTGCCGAGTGCTCAATCACTATGGACCGACCGAGACGACCGTCGGTGTCCTGACCTTCGCGACCGATACCGACACCATTGGTGCGGCCGTGGTGCAGGGCGCGCAGACCGTGCCCGTCGGCCGTCCGCTCCCCAACACGATCGCGCTCGTGGTCGACGCACGTGGCCGCGAACAGCCCGTCGGCATTCCCGGCGAGCTCTGGATCGGCGGTGATGGCGTCACGCGCGGCTACCTCGGACGCGATGACCTCACGGCCGAACGCTTCACCGTGCGCGACGGCCTGCGCGTCTACCACACGGGCGATCGCGTGCGACGACTCGCCGACCAGTCCATCGAATTCCTCGGACGCGTCGACGAGCAGGTCAAGGTGCGCGGCTTCCGCGTGGAGCTGGGGGAAATCGCGCACACGCTGCGCGGTCACGAGGCCGTCGAAGCGGCGGAAGTCGTGCTGCGCACCGATGGCGACGATCCGCTGCTGGTCGGTTACGTCGTGCCGCGTCGCTCAGGATACGCGGCCAGTCACGGCGAGCGCATCACCGCCGATGCGCTCACGCAGTGGCTCGCGGCGCGGCTGCCCGAGTACATGGTGCCGTCGCACGTCCTCATGCTCGACGCGCTGCCGCTGACGCCCAACGGCAAGGTCGATCGCGCGAAGCTGCCGGCGCCTGACGCACGGCCCGCCGGCGCCGAGATCGTCGCGCCGCGCACCGACACCGAGCGTCGCTTGCTCGACATCTGGCGCGAAGTCCTCAAGCAGCCGACCATCGGCGTGACCCAGCGCTTCGTCGACCTCGGCGGGCACTCGCTCCTCGCCATCCGCATCCTCGGCAAGATCAGCAAGGCGTTCGGCGTGCGCCTCTCGCTGGGATCGGTGTTCGAGGCGCCCACGGTGGCGCAGCTCGCGGAGGTGCTCGACGTCGAGGTGCAGCTTGCCATGCTCGACGCGATGAAGCGCGAGGAAACCCCCGGCGCATGAGCCGACGTCGCGCACGGAATGCCGAGCTGGTGACATGACGGAGCTCGACCCGGTCGCCGCGCGACGGGCCGAGCTCGAGCGGCGCATGGCCGCGCTCTCGCCTGAGCAGCGCGTGCGCATGGCCACCCCCGGCGCGATTCCCGCCATCGTCGTGCCGCCGATTCCGCTGCGCGACCCGTCGGCGCCGATTCCGCTCTCGTTCGCGCAGGAGCTGCTCTACCGGCTCGATCGCGCGAGTCCCGGGTCCACGTACAACGTGCCGCGCTCGGTGCGCCTTGAGGGAGCACTCGATGCAGAGGCGCTGCAGCGCGCCCTCGACGCACTTGTGGTGCGCCACGCCGCGCTGCGCACCGTATTCGTTCTCGCGGGCGACGATCCGCACCAGGTCGAGCGGCCAGCTGCCCCGGTCGTCATCGAGCACACCGATGTCTCGACGCTGCCCGCCGAGGAACGAGAGGCCGCCGCGCGCCAGAAGCTCGCCGACTTCGCACGAGTGCCATTCGATCTCGAGCACGACGCCCAGCTGCGCGTGTCGTTGATCAAGCTCGGCCCCGAGGATCACGTGCTCCAGCTCGTGTCGCACCACGTCGTG
>JANYHJ010000115.1 GCA_025359135.1 Gemmatimonadota bacterium
CCGTCTTCTTCGGCGCCGTCTTCTTCGCGCGCTTGACCGTGCCCGCCTTCGACTGCACGGCGTCCTTCCGCGCCGCGGCGCGCACCGCGACCGCCTTCGCGCTCGTCGCCTTGGCCACGCGCTTGACGGGCGCCTTCTTCGCACTCGCGGCAGCCGCCTTGAGCTTCGTCTTCTCCGCAGTATCGCCGTGCACCCGCTCGTAGTACGCGATGTAGGCCTCGACCCCCACCTTGCCCACGGCCTCGCCCAGCAGCTCGAGCGGCACGTCCTCCAGCTTCCTGAAGCGCACGCACGACCCGCCCATGTCGAGCCGCTTGCCCGTCTTCTTGTACGCCGCGATGAACCACGGCTTGAGGTCGGGCAGCATCAGGTACGCCGCATAGTGGTTCTTCTGTGATGCCAGCGCGGCAAGCATCAGCGGCTGTTTGTTGTACGTGTCCGGATAGCGCGCGAGCGGCACCGACCAGCACGGCATGCCCCAGAGGATGCTCTCCTGGTATCCCGACGGCATGTTCTTGCGGATCACCGCCAGCATGCGACTGATGGTCTCCCTGCGATCGGCCGGCAGGGCCGCGACATATCCATCAACCGTGGTGGCGTTCGACTTCATCAGGGCCTCGAGCGATGTGGTCAGGGACCACAACGATGCGCGTCGGACGCCCGCGGCGCGAGTCCCCCGTCAGCTCGGCTGCACCAGCAGCCGGCGCACGAGCCATCGTCCGTCCGCCTGCTTCATGAGGTGCATCACGAACCGGCCGCTCACGTTGATGGGCTTCTGTCCGGGCGGGACCGCCCGCTGCGTGTAGTCGCCCCAGACCGTCGCGTTGCTCCCCATCACGAGCGTCGTGCTCGGCACCATCGTCTCCGCCTCGACCACGAACTTGGAGAAGCCCGCCAGGAGCGAGCGTACCGAATCGGGTCCGACGACGGGCACGCCGCCAGGTGGCAGCATCTCGCCATCAGCCGCGTAGAACGCCGCCGTCTTGTCGGGATCCGGCGGCGCGCCGATGAGCGACGCCCCGTAGGCGCGCACCACCGCGTTCACCGTCGCGGTGTCGCTCACGGGCGAGACGCGCGCACGTGCTGGAGCGGGCTTGCTCTGCGCCTGCAGCACCGAACCGACCAGCAGCGACAACACCGCAACGGACCACGCACGCGTCATGACACGGCACCAGTAAAGGTGAACGATGAGACCGACCAGCACGCTAGGCGTCGGCAGCGTGCTCTGCTACCGTGCCCTCGCGCGAAGGGTCCGCTAAAGTCGCACTCCGCCGGGTGCAGTCAGCGTCGGGTGCTCGACGTTGCCCGTGTTGCGCACCCCCGACGGTTCGAAGAGCAGCAGGTGGCACTCGCGTTCCGCGACGGGGCGATGCTCCACGCCGCGCGCCACGACGCAGCATTCGCCGGGACCGAGCGTCACCACGTGCTCGCGGAACTCGATGCGCAACTCGCCGGCGACCACGAGGAACAGCTCGTCTTCCTGCTCGTGATGATGCCAGGTGAATTCGCCGAGCAACTTCACGACCTTCACTTCCTGCCCGTTCAGCTCGGCCACCACACACGGGCGCCAATGGTCGGTGATCTGCGCGAACTTCTCGGAGAGGTTGATGCGCTGCAGTGTGCTCATCGTCCCTCAGCGGCCCGCGACGGCGGCATTGATCATCGCGGCCGTTCCCGCGGGATCGCGGACCTCGACGATGAGCCGGTCGTAGCTGTCGTCGGCGAGCTCGACCACGATCGCGTGCTCGGCGTGATGCACGTCGTAGAACACCATCCGCCCCGACTGGTAGAAGCTGCCCGCCGTGACGAACCCCGGGATGTCGGTCCCCGGGAGCCGCACGCCGTGCCACCACCCCTTGGCGGCGTCGGGGTCCACCCGCGCACTCCGCACGTGCGTGAGCGGCAGCTCGAGATGTCCCTTGAGCGCCAGCACCTTGTCGAACCCCTCGATTTCGAAGCGCAGCATGCTGCCCGCGCGCGTCACCGTCACCATGGGTCACCTCGGAGTGAACGAGCCACGACGCACCTGCGCGCCGAGCGCTCGCTGCATCCTAGCGGCGTGCGACCCTAGGGAATCGACACGAGGCCCGACACGAACCCCGATCCGCTCGCGTCGGCCGGACCGGAGAGTGCGTACACCTTCGGATAGCCCAGCGTCGCGTCGAACTCGACCGCGAAGAGCGTACCGCTGCGTGCGTCGGCCGCGAGATCGGCGAACAACTTGTCGATCGACGAGAACCACGCCGGTTGAAGCGTGATCGCCGGCCCTCCATCGGTCGTGGCCGCCGCCACCACGGTGTCGCCGCGCACCTGCACGTGGATCGTGCGATTGGCGAAACTGATGAAGAACCCCGACAGCGTGAAGTCGTACGCGTAGTTGGCCGGCCGCGTGGCCGTCCACTTGACCTGCTGCGCCGCCAGCAGCGCCTGATAGTCGACTGCGGGCGCCGTGCTGCCCTGGCCGCAGGCCACGACAACCAGGGTCGCTACGCCGATCATCCACCCGCGTGCGCGCATCATCGCCTCACTTGCTGCGTTCGTACACCACCTTGCCGCCCACGATCGTCGCATCCACCCGCATGCGCGAGAGCTGCGACGCCTGGATCGTGAACGGATTCTCCGCCAGCACGATCAGGTCCGCGAACTTGCCCACCGCGAGCGAGCCTTCCTTCTGCTCGCGGCCGCCCGCAACGGCCGCACCGAGCGTGTACCCTCGGATCATCTCCTCGACACTCAACCGCTGCGATGGCACGAAGCCGCCCTTGGGGCTTCCCGTCTCGGTCATGCGCGTCACACCCACCTGTACCCCCGGCCACGGGTTGAGCGTCACCACGGGCCAGTCGGAGCCGAAGGCGAGGCGGCCACCGCCCGCCTGAATGCGCTTCCACGCCCACGCACGCCCCGCCCGGTCGGCGCCGATGTTGCGCGCCCACACATCCGTGGTGTTGACGTCCGGGTAAGCGTGCAGCGGCTGCATGCCGGCAATCACGCCGAGCGCGCCGAAACGCGCGATGTCCGTCGCGGCCACCGTCTCGATGTGCTCCACGCGCAGTCGCCGGTCGCGCGGGCCGTTGGCCTTGGCGGCCGCCGCGTACGCGTCGAGCGTCGTGCGCACGCCGAGCTCACCGATTGCGTGCGTCATGATACGCAGCCCCTTGCCGTCGAGCACTCTCACCGCCTCCGCGAACGCCCCCGGTTCCCAGAAGAGCGCGCCGCTCGTGCTCGGCTGGTCGGTGTACGGGCCGAGCATCGAGGCCGTGTGCGACTCGATCACGCCGTCGACCATGAACTTGATCAGGCCGCCCGAGAGCCAGTCGCTCGTGTAGCGCGACGCGGCGTCCGTGATTTTCGCGAGGTCCTCGGCCCGGAGCGCGGGCGGCTCGACGCGGTAGCCGATGTCGAATCGAACCGTGAGCGCGCCCGCCTTCTCGAGCGAATCGAGCAGCGGCAGCAGCTCGAAGTCGCCGCCCGCCGAATGCACGCGCGTCACGCCCAGCGTTCCCGCGAGCTTCATCCCGGCGAGCAGCGCCTGCACGTGCTCCGCACGCGTCGGTGGTGGCGCGACGCGTCCCACGAGTCCGCTCGCCTTCTCCTTGAGCGCACCCGTCGCCTCGCCGTTCTTGTCGCGCACGATCACGCCATTCGCGGGATCCTTGGTGTCCTTCGTGATCCCGGCCAGCGCGAGCGCCTTCGAGTTCGCCCACGACGTGTGTCCGTCGTAGCCACTCAGGAACACCGGCCGGTCAGGAAAGAGGTCGTCGAGATACTTCTTGTGCGGCAACGCCTCGGGTCCGAACATCGCGTAGTTCCAGCCGCGACCCTGCACCCATCCCGTGCCCGGATGTCGGTCCCGGTACGCGACGAGTCGCGCGCGCAGCTCCGTCACGTCCTTCGCGCCCTCGAGGTCCGCGCGCGTGAGGCCGAGCGCGCCGTTCACGAAGTGCACGTGCGTGTCGGTGAAGCCGGGGAGTACCGCGCGACCGTGCGCATCAATGACCCGCGTGGTCGCACCGACGCGCGGCATGATCTCGTCGTTCGTGCCGACGGCAACGATGGCGTTGCCCTTGACGGCGAGCGCTTCGGCGCGCGGGTGCGCCGCATCCACCGTCCAGATCGCCGCGTGGTGAATCACGAGGTCGGCGGGCGACGCGGCGGGTGCAGCCTTCTGGGCCAGCGCGGCGGGGGCACACGCCAGCGCAAGCAGGAAAACGGAAGTCGGACGCATGGGTAGGGGAATAGCGCAGCGTCCGCGCGCCGTCAATCAGGCGCGCACCGGCATCGGTGTAGGGGCTTTACGCGCGACGCGCCGGCCGCACGAACGCCTTCCGCGCCTTGTCCGCCGCACGCTGAACGTGACAGCCGTCGAAGTGGTCGTTCACGAGCCCCATCGCCTGCATGAAGGCGTAGATGGTCGTGGGGCCGACGAACTTCCAGCCGCGCTTCTTGAGGTCCTTGCTCATGGCCACCGAGCCCGGCGTCGTCGTGAACTCCCGCAGCGCCTCCCACGTACGCGCGCTCGGACGCTCGGCCTTCGTCGGCTCGAACGACCACGCATAGGCCGCCAGCGAACCCTCGGCGTCCACGAGGTCGAGGTACGCCGCGGCATTGTGGATCGCCGCCTCGATCTTGCCGCGATGGCGGATGATCCCGGCGTCGTTGAGCAGGCGCCGCACGTCGCGCGCGCCGAAGCGCGCCACCTTCGCCGCGTCGAAGTTCGCGAAGGCCGCGCGGAAGTTCTCCCGCTTCCTCAGGATGGTGAGCCACGAGAGCCCCGACTGGAATCCCTCAAGGCACACCTTTTCGAAGAGCCGCCGGTCGTCCGACACGGGGAAGCCCCACTCCGTGTCGTGATACGCCCGGTAGTCCGCGTGCGCGCCGCTCCAGTGACAGCGCGCGCGACCGTCGTCGCCCGTGACGAGCGTCAACGCGTCAGACCGCGACCACTGCCGCCTTCCACTCCGCGGCGTTCTCGTCTTCCTTGTACACCTGCTCCACGTCCACCGCGACTTCGGCGCCCGCCTTGGTGATGCTGAGCCGGTCCATGCCGCGCGTGGCGCGGCCCTCGATGAAGCCGCCCGTCGGGGTGTAGTTCGACTTGTGCTTCGGGCAGATGAAGCGCTTGTCCGGCTCGCTCCAGCGCAGCGCCGTGTTCTGGTGCGGACACGAGAGGCTGAACGCGTACACCTGCTTCTCCCATCGCACCAGGATCACTTCGTTGGCCTTGTCGATCTGCACCGAGTCCGCGGCCGGGATCGGATACTTGACCGTCGCACGCAAGCGACTGCCCGACACGCGCATCACCGGCAGCGCCTCGGCCACCCGTGCGGCCATGCCGAGCCCCGCGAGTGCGGCCGCGACGGCCACCGTGCTGGTACGGAAGAACTCACGCCGTCCGGTATCCACCGGACAACGATTGCAGTCATCGTGCTCTGGCGTCGTAGTGGTCACGTGCGATCCGTGGGCGTGTGTGTGGTGATGTGGCGCGGCGCGGCAGGGAAGATACCCGCTGTCGTCCCGAGAAAATCGGGAACGTGCGGCTGCGCTCGCCGTCGTGGTTCTCTCCCTCCAGATACGCATGCCGTCCGTCATCGTTGCCCGCTCCAACAGCTGAGCGTCCCTCTCCGTATTGTGTGCGAATCTCGAATCAGCGTTCACCCTGCTGGAGACCGAATGCGGACTGTTGGAATCGTCGCCACCCTCGTGCTCGCCGCCATCGCCTGTACCCCGACGCCGCCAGGCTCGACGCCCGCACCCTCGGGAGGTGGCGCCGCTGTCGCCGCCGCGCCGGCCGCTCCGGCACAGGCTGGTCCCGGTGGCCCGGGCGGTCCCGGTGGTCCGCCGCGTCGGCGCGAGCCGCCCAACCCGATGCGACAGGACACGCTCCGTCGCGCCATGGTCGATTCGCTGCTCCACACCATCGCGGGACGCGAGAACGAGGCGGCCGGCTCCGTCTTCAAGAACGTGACGCTCAACAAGGCCATGCCCGCCGGCGAATTCCTGCGCATGATGGACACGCAGTACGGGCGCGGCCTCGGCTGGACCTGCAACAACTGTCACGTGGTGACGAACTTTTCCGACGACTCGCGCAAGAACAAGCGGATCGCGAAGCAGATGCAGGAGATGCAGGACCACCTCAATCTGGTCCGCCTCACGAGCATCAAGGAGCTCGACGCCGAGTACGACAAGGTGAGCTGCGTGATGTGTCACCACGGCACGAACGAGCCCAAGAACACGATGGCCGTCCCGCAGCCCGCAGGTCGCTGATCACGACCTGCGCGCTCACCCCGCTCGTCCGCCCGATGCGTGTCCCTGCCGGATCTTCCATCCTTCCGGTCGTCGCACGATCACCAGCGTCAGCGCCACGCTGAACCCGAACGCCACCTTGCGCGTCGACCGCTCCACGAACTGCGTGCGCGACATGGTCTGCACGCTGACGACGCGGGGGTCGAGCGCGTGCACTTCGAGCGAATCGAAGGTCGTCTCCACCGCCATGTCCGGCTGGATCTTGCCGAGCCCCTGCCGGATGTCGGCGCGTGCGTGCGCCACGACCTTCCCGTTCTCGATCCAGCGGAACGTCGGCGCGTCATCGTAGAGGAGCGCGAGCGAGTCCCACTGCGCGGTGGCGCCAAGTCGCCGGTACTGCTCGAGCATAGCGCGCACGCTGTCCTCGACCGCCGTGGCCATGGCGGGCGACATCGCATCGGAGCTGGCTGCGCGTACGTTGCCCTCGCATGCGCCGGCCATGAGCGCGGCGACCCCCATGAGCACACGGCGCCACATCACGCGGCTACGCATCGTCGTTCAGCGGACGCGTGTCCGGCTCCATCGCCCCGGCCACGTTCCCCTCGGGGTCGCGGAACCAGATCAGGTGGCCGACGGTCGGGATCGTCGCCTTCGGCATGAGGATCGTGCCGCCGGCCTCGACGATCGCCTTGGCGGCCGCGTCGATGTCCGGCACCGCGATCGTGCACTCGAAGCCGTTCATGCGCTCGCCGCTCACGAGCGTGCGCCGCTTCTGCAGCGCGCCGTAGATCGACGGCGTGTCGGCTGATCCGGTCTCGATCTGGAAGAAGTCCGGCGGGCCCCAGGCCGAGAAGCGCCACCCGAACACGTGCGCGTAGAACTTCTGCGCACGCGGCAGGTCATCGGCGTTGATCGCGAAGTGGCGGACGGGTGAGCGGGGCGCGCGGGACGTTGGCATGGTCGGCCTCGGGGCGGGCGAAGAGTGATGGGCAGAACGTACGAATTGCTTCCGGAGGCAGTTAGCGCCAGATTGCCATCAAATGTCGAAATCCCGCCAACGCGCCAAGCCGCAACTGCGCGCCGTCTCCATCGGATTCGGCTCGGGCTTCAATTGGAGTTCCCAGGCCAGCGAATGGGGACAACTCATCTGGGCCTCCCGCGGCGTCATCACCGTCAATGTCGGCGACGCGCTCTGGGTCGTGCCGCCGGAGCAGGCCGTCTGGGTGCCACGCACGCTCGCCCACGACGTGCGCATGGCGGGCAAGGGCGTGCTGCGCCGCGTCTATCTCGTGAAGGCGCTCTGCCGGCGCCTGCCGCGCGAGCCGCGCGTCATCTCCGTCGCACCGCTCCTGCGTGAGTTGCTGCGCCGCGCGCTGCACCTGGGCGCCCTGCATCGCGCCGTGCCCGCCGAAGCGCGCCTGCTCGCCCTCCTGCTTGATGAACTCGTCGTCGTGCGCGTGGCGCCGGTCGAGCTACCCGTGCCCACCGATCCGCGCGCGCGTCGTGCCGCCGAACGTGTGCGTGCCGACCCCGCACATGCCGGTGACACCGCACGCATTGCGCGCCATGCGAACGCGAGCGTCCGCACACTCGAACGGCTCTTCCGCGCCGAGACGGGCCTGTCGTTCGGCGCCTGGCGTCAACGCGCCCGGCTCGTGCACGCGATGACGATGCTCGCCGACGGCGCGTCGGTCACGCAGGTGGGGTTCGCGGTGGGCTACGCGAGCACGAGTGCGTTCGTGGCCGCGTTTCGGCGCGCGGCAGGCGTCACGCCGGGGAAGTACGCGCGGCCATCGAACTGAACCGCGCCGTCACTTGGGCGGCCCCTGCGGATGCTTCGGACACACCGGCGGCTGCTCCACGCTCCACGTCATCGCGGAAATCTTCCACCCGCTCGCCGTCTGCACGAAGAGGAAGGTGTCCACGCCGCAGTGGCTCCACGTGCCGTCGATGTACAGGTCGTATGGCAGCCAGACCGTCGCGGTGCGCCCCGCCACGCGCGCTTCGCCATTCCAGCCGCGCTCGGTGATCGTGCCGCGGAACGGTGTCGTGCGTTGCTGCTCGCGCGTGCGCACGACATACGCGGGCGCGCCGTTCACCTCGCGCGTCGGGTAAAGCACGGCCTCGGGAATCATGAGGTCGGTGAACGCCACCACGTCGCCACGCGAAATCGCGGCGAGCGCAGAATCGGCGATGGCGAGCAGTTGGGCGCGTGCGTCCTGGCCGTGCGCGGCACGAGGAGCGAAGCAGGCGGCGAGGGCGAGGAAGGCGAAGCGGCGCATGGCGAGCGGGGAAGGGGACGACAGACGATGCTCGCGTGCAGCGGTGCCCGCAACCCGCTGACGCCTGCACGCAGAACGCCAGCACGCAGAGCGCCAGCACGCAGAACTTCAGCACACAGACCGCCAGCACGCAGACCGCCAGACGCGAGTAACCCGGCACCCGCCCGTTCGGCTCGTTTACACGCGCGCGCCGCGGGCCCACGTTCCTCCGGTCTCCATCGCGTCTGCGCCCATGATCAGCTACGAGCCCAAGCACTGGTTCCGCGTCCTGCTCGACTTCCCCAAGTCGCCGGTCTTCCGCACGCTCTTCCTCGACGTGCTCGCCGCAGGCGCCTGGGCCGCCTTCGTCGTCTGGCTCCAACACGACCTCGTGCGCGCGCATCTTGCGCTCGGCCCCGCGCTCCTCTCGGTGCTCGGCATCATCCTCGGCCTGCTGCTCGTCTTCCGCACCAACACGGCCTACGATCGCTGGTGGGAAGGCCGACGCCTCTGGGGTCAGCTCGTGAACGTCTCGCGCGCACTCGGTCACGCGCTCGACGCGATGTTGCCGGCGTCGCACGAAAGTCGCCGCGTCTACGCGCAGGCCGTGGCCGACTATCCGCTCGCACTCGTCGCGTACCTGCGGGCGCCGAAGTCGGCGAGTGGTCCCGCGCGTCCCCTCGCGATCGTCACGACGCTCACGTCACGCGTGCACGTCGACGTGCGCGAAGGCACGCTGCCGCGCGAAGCCATCGTCGTGCTCACGCCGATGCTCGCCGCTTTCGACGATATCCTCGGCGGCTGTGACCGGATCCGCAGCACGCCGATCCCGTTCTCGTACAGCTCGTACATCAAGCAGTTCGTGTTGCTGTATGCTGTCCTCGTGCCGTTCTGCCTCGTGCGCGACCTTGGCTACGGTACCGTGGTGGCGTCGATGGCGATCTTCTTCGCGACGATGGGGCTCGAGCTGCTCGCGACGGAGATCGAGGATCCGTTCGGCACCGATCCGAACGACCTGCCGCTCGACGACATCGCGGCGAGCATCGCGCGTGACACGTCCATCATGCACGAAACGTTGTCGGCCTGAGCGCACCGAACAGGCCGCGCGGCTCCTGCTGAGCGCCGCGCGAACCCCCGCGAACCCGCGCGCCCAATCCGCGCGCGCTCTCTATCTCGCGTCGTGGAAGATCACGCCGAGCGTGCGGCGCAAGCCCCACTGCACGCGACTCACGCCGTGCCGCACCTGCACGCGATACACCCCGCGCGCGCCCTGCACCGGTCGCACCTGCGTGGTGAAGAACGCGAGCGCGCCCTGCGTGCCCGTCACCACCTCGGCCGCGGACTGCGCACGCGGCCGCTGCTCGACGATGAGGAACTCGCCTCCTCCGTAGTCCACGGCGGGACGAGCGAGGAAGCCGAGTAGCTGGATCGGGAAGTAGACGTCGCCGTAGAGGTCGCGGTGCAGGCAGTTGTAGCCACCCGCGGTGTAACGGAGTAGCAGCGGCGTCGGACGAGTCTGCCCCGCGTCGGCGCAGCGCACGAGAAAATCATCGAGCAAATCCGGAAAGCGTTCGGCTAGCCCGAGCCGCGCCTGCCACGCATTCGCCACGCGCGCCAGGTGCAGGTACGCGTGCGCGCGGAGCGCCTGCACGAGTGGCGGCAGCGGCCGCGCGAAGTACTGGTACTCGCCCTCGCCGAACCGGTGGCGCGCCATGTCCACGCGCGAACGAAAGCGCGTGGGGTCATCGTAGAGTGCGGCGAGCTCGGCGCATTCGGCCGGCGTGAGCACCGGCGCGGTGCACGCAACGCCGCGCGCGTCGAGCTCTGCGGCAAGCGCATCCCAGTCGAGTGCAGCGAGTCGCGTGGCAATGTCGGTCATGCCGAATGCTCACGGCCTACGGCGCGCTCGGCGACCCGTTTCGTGCGGCCGGCGAAGCTGCGCTCGCGGTACAGCCGCACGCGTCGCTCGGTTTCACGCGCGGGCTGCTGCATCGCGCGACCTCCCTACGGCACCACGCCGAACCCTTCCCGCATCGCCGCTTCCGCGAGCCGCGCATCGAACGTCACGAACGTCCCCTGCGCCGGCGTCCCCGACCA
>JANYHJ010000042.1 GCA_025359135.1 Gemmatimonadota bacterium
CTCGAACTCGAACTGGTGCTCGTGCAACTGGTCGAATCCGGTTCCGCCAACGTGTCCGACAGCCCGACGATGATGGACGAGCTGCTCGCGCGCTCGTCGCTGCTCCTGACCCGCCTTCGGACGACCGTGCCAGCGGGCATGGCGTCCTCGCACGACTAGCAACCTGACGGAGACTGACGAATGATCTGGACGATGATGGCAGGACTGATGACCGTGGCGCAGGTGGCGCTCGCGACCCCCGCGCCGCAGCGTGCGCACGCGCCGGTGGCGCTCACCGAGGCGACGACAGCGGCCGTGGCGCAGGCCGAGCCGATGCTGTTCGCCGACGCGGCGTCCGACGTGGACCCGGCGGATTCACTCTTCCGCGTGGCCAACGAACGCCTCGCGAAGGGCGACTACAAGGGAGCAGCCGAGCTCTTCCGCAGCGTGCGGCAACGCTATCCCAAGTCCGCGCGACTTGGCGAGGCGATGTACTACGAGGCGTTCGCGCTCTATCGCACGGGTGACCTGACCCACGCGCGCAACACGCTCGACGAGCTGCGCAGCAAGTATCCGCAGCAGGCGTCGCGCGGTGACGCCAACACGTTGCGCACGCGCGTCTGCGGCGAGCTGGCGCGCCAGGGCGACGGTGATTGTGCCGAGGAAGTGACGCGCATGTCGGCGCGCGCGGTGGCGGTGGTCGATTCCGCACGACAGGGCGCGCGCAGCGGGAGCGTGTCCGTGGGTGCGAGCGCAAGCTCGAATCGCGGCAGCCGGGCCCGTGCGAGTGACGGATGCGGCAGCGATGATGACGAAGACGATGAACGCATCGCCGCACTCAACGCGTTGCTGCAGATGGACGCCGATCGTGCGATGCCGATCCTGACCAAGGTGCTGGCCAAGCGCGAGAAGTGTTCGGAGCGGCTGCGCCGGAAGGCGGTGTTCCTGATCTCGCAGAAGCGCTCGCCGGAGACGGCCGACATTCTGCTCGCCGCAGCGAAGGACGATCCGGACGCGGAGGTGCGCGAACAGGCGGTGTTCTGGATGTCGCAGGTGCGCGAGCCGCGCGTGACCGACATGCTGCTCGGGCTGCTCAACAGCCCGTCCGCTGATCTGTCGCTGCGCGAGAAGGCGCTCTTCTCCCTCTCGCAGAACCACTCGGCCAAGTCGGCCGACGCGCTGCGCTCGTATGCGGAGAACGAGTCGGCGCCGACCGAACTGCGCGAGAAGGCGATCTTCTGGATCGGCCAGATGTCGGGCAGCGACAAGGGCGAGTACCTGCGTTCGCTGTACAAGAAACTGGGCAACGCCGAGCTCAAGGAGAAAGTGCTGTTCTCCGTGTCGCAGCAGCGCGCCAACGGCAACGAAGCCTTCCTGCTTGGCATCGTGGGCGATCCCAAGGAGCCGGTCGAACTGCGCAAGAAGGCGATTTTCTGGGCGGGACAGATGGGGGTGGATCTCTCGCAGCTGGGCGGGCTGTACGCCAAGCTCGACGACCGCGACCTCAAGGAGCAGCTGATCTTCGCGTACTCGCAGCGGCGCGAGTCGGCAGCGGTGGATCGCCTGATGGAGATCGCCCGCTCGGAGAAGGACCGGGAACTGCGGAAGAAGGCGATCTTCTGGCTGGGGCAGTCGCGTGATCCGCGCGCGGCGGGCTTCCTGGCGGAGCTGATCGACAAGTGAGCGCCGTGCGGTGGGGCCTCATGGGCGTGCTGGGCGTGACGCTCACCGCGCCGCTGGCGGCGCAGGACGCGATCACGCGCACGATGGAGCGCGCGGGCACGACGACGGTGCGGCTCGCCTTCAAGGCACGCGCCGGCGTGTGCGGCAACGGCAGCGGGAATTCGTGGAGCAGCGGGCGCTCCGAGCGTAACCGGAAGGGCGAGTGGGAATCGGAGTGCGATCCCGGCCCGGTGCGCGTGGCGGTGGACGTGGTCAACGGCACGCCGTCCGCGATCCGCTTCTATGTGGGCGGACGCTGGGGCTCGAAGGGTGACGCAACAGACGCCGGCACGGTGGGTGCGGTCGAGGCCGCGCGCTACTTCGGCGGACTCGCGGAGCACGCCACGGGCAAGGTGGCGCGCGAGGCGATTGTCGTGGCCACGCTCGCGGACTCATCCGACGTGTCGGCGATGCTGCTGCGCGTCGCCAAGGATGACCGGCGCGAGCGCGAAGTACGCAAGAACGCCGTCTTCTGGCTCGGCCAGGCCGTGGGCGATGCGGTGGCGCCACTCGACGGACTCGCGAACGACAACGACGAGGACATCGAGATCCGCAAGCAGGCCGTGTTCGCGCTCTCGCAGCGCCCGAAGGACGAGGCGGTGCCCGCGCTGATCAAGATCGTGCACGGCAAGGGCGACGCGCGCGTGCGCAAGCAGGCGATCTTCTGGCTCGGACAGTCGGGCGACCCGCGCGCGCTCGCCTACTTCGAAGAGGTGCTGACGAAGAAGTAGCGGCGCGCGCTATGGCAGGACGATGTTGGCCGTGACCGTGGTGGTGAGACCAGGCGTGTTCCGCACGGAGAGCGCCACGGTGTACGTACCTGCTCTGCTGAACGTACGTACGGTTTTCACGCCGGTCTGGAATGTGCCGTCCTTGAAGTCCCAGGTGTACGAGTCGATGCCGACTTCGTCCTTCGACTTGGTCGCGTCGAAGGTGCAGGCGCGCGTCGAGCGCACGCAGGTGACGGTGAACGCCGCGGTGGGCGGCACCGGGTTGGTGCTCACGAGGTAGATCGTGCTCGTGGTCTGCCCCGCGTCGTCGGTGACAGTGAGCGTGACGTTGTAGCGACCCTGCGCGCTGAACGTCTTGGCGGCGGTGGCGCGTGTTCCGGTGAGGACGGCACTCGCGTCGCCCCAGTTCCACGCGTACTTGGTGACGCGGCCATCGTCGCTCGAGGCGCTGGCGTCGAAGCTGCAGGTGCGGCCGACGCAGCTCCAGCGCGCGGACGGCGTGGGCTTGTCGTCGGCGACGGTGACGGTGTCGCTGACCGCGTTGGTGAGCCCCTGCCGGTCGCGGACTGTGAGGGTTACGACGTACGTACCGTCGACACCGAAGCTCTTGTTGAGCGTGTTGGCGGCGCCGGTGCCCCCGCCCTGCACGACCCAGGCGAAACCGGTGACGGCCGCGTCATCGCTCGAACCGCGACCATCGAAGGCGCAGGCGCGGCGCGTGCAGGTGTGCGTCACGCGCGCGACGGGCGCCGCGTTGACGGTGGGAGTCGGCGGTGTGGACGGCGCGGTGAACGACGGCGCGACGTAGATCAGCCGGTTGCCCGCGACGGTGCGCGCGTCGGAAATGGCGTTGGCGGTCGCACCGCTCGTGAGGGCGGTCTGCACCTGCGCCGGCGTGGCCGACGGAAACGCCTCGAGGTAGAGTGCGGCAACACCGGCCGCGTAGGGCGAGGCCGCGGACGTGCCGCTCCAGGTGTTGACGCCGCCATCGCTCTGGTTGGACGCGCCCTGCACGTTCGCGCCGGGCGCAAAGAGGTCGACGCAGGTGCCGAAGTTCGAGAACGAGGCGCGCGCATCGGTGATGTCGCTCGCGCCGACCGTGATCGCGCTGGGTGCGCGGGCCGGCGACTTGGTGCAGGCGTCGGCCGCGTCGTTGCCGGCCGCGACGACGACGATGATGCCGGCGGTGGTGGCGCGTGCGATCGCGTCGTCGACCTGCTGCACCGCGGTGCTGCCGAGCGAGAGATTGGCGACGAACGGCACCGACGGGTTGGCGCGCTTCTGCGTGATGAGCCAGTCGAGGGCACGCACGACGGTGAGCGTGGAGCCCGAGCCCGAGCATGGGAAGACGCGCACGTCGTAGAGCGACGCGCCGGTCGCGGATCCCAGCGTCGCACCGGCAGCATCGGAGGCCACCATCGTGCCATGGCCACCGCAATCGTTGCCGAAGTCGTTGGCCTGGTCCTGCGCGTTGTAGCCGCCCACGACGCGTCCACCGAACTCGCTGTGCGTGCCGCGGATGCCGGTGTCGAGGATGTAGATGCGGACGCCCTGGCCGGTGGTTGGTCCGACGAAGCGGCCATTGAGCGGCAGCGTGCGCTGGTCGAGCCGGTCCAGGCCCCATGTGACGGCGGAGGTGGTGACGGCCTCTTCCTTCTCGGAGTAGGCGACGCGCGAGTCGCGCACCATGGCGTCGAGCTCCATCGGCGTGAGCGGCGCAACGAAGCCGTTCATCTCGCTCAGTACGACGATCGAGTCGGCGCGCGCACCTGCACCAGGCGCGTACGCCGCGAGGAGCGCCTTGGCCACCGTGAGCACCGAATCGGGGCTGTCCTGCAGCGCGACGATGCTCGGGTGCACCACGTCTGCGCCGGGATACGGCGGCAGCGCGATCACGGGCACGTCGACGCCGCCGCTGCCGGGGGCGAGTGCATCCTGCACGGCGCAGGACGTGAGGGCGACCACGGCCAGCGCAGCGACGAGTCGACGTGGGGACGGTATCAGGCGCATGGGATCAATCCAGTCGTGAACCACGGAGCGGCACTTCTCCGGCGGGTATCGTCCAGAGCGTCCCGTTCCTTGATCGCCGCAGCTCGGGGTTGTGCGCACGATCGCACGACCGCGGCCACCGTGGTCGCGAGACGTCGGACCCGCGCGCTGCGCTTGCGCCACCCTGCACCATGCCGCACCGTTCGTGCACGATGAACGACGCCGCCGTTCGCCACGCGATCTTCCAGCACTTCGCCGCGCACGGCTCCGCACCCGCCAATGCGGACTTCGCGATGCGCTGCGGACTGTCGTTGGCGGAGCTGCACGCGGCGCTCGACCGGCTCGATGCAGCGCACGCGATCGTCCTCAAGCCGGGCACGCACGAACTCTGGATGGCGATGCCGTTCTCGGCCGTGCCCACCGGCTACCTGGTCGAGTGGGGCGAGCGCTCCGCGTACGCCAACTGTGCGTGGGACGCGTTCGGCATTGCCGCGGCCCTCGACACGGATGTCACCATCACCACGAATGACCCGCTTGACGGCACGGCGCTCGTCGTGCGCGTCGACGGTGGCCGCGTCGTCCCCGACGACCACGTGGTCCACTTCGGCGTGCCCGCCGCGCAGTGGTGGACCGACATCGGCTTCACGTGAGGCACGATCCTGGTCTTCCGGTCGGAGGGCGACGTGGCGCGGTGGTGTGACGCCAGACAGCGAAGAATCACCGGCCTCATGCCGATAACCACGACGTGGGCCCTCGCCCGCGCGTGGTACTCCGACCGCCTCAGTCCCGACTGGCGGCGCTCCACGCGCGACGAAATCAGTGCCGTGTTCACCACGTTGGGCCTCGTCGGCCCGGCGTGGTCGTTCGGCTGATGGTCCCACCACTCCGGATTCCCATGCGCCTGCCCCTGCTGCGTCCGCGTTCGGCCGTCCTCCTCGCTGCGCTCGCGAGCGCGCCCCTCGCGGCCCGCGCGCAGGACCCGGCGCTCACGGGCGTGCCGAAGCTCGCGAGCCTCGTGGCGCGCCCTGCGAGCGACCTCGCACCGGTGATCGAGCGCTACACCGCCGACCACACCGCCCTCGCGCGCCGCTACGACGGCGAAGGCTCGCCGCGCCAGCGCACGCGCATGCGCGCCTTCTACAACGCGTGGCGCACGCGCCTCCGCGAGGTCGACTTCGGCAAGCTCAACGCCGAGGGCAAGGCTGACTGGGTGCTCCTCGAGAACCACCTCGTCTACCAACTCGCGCTGCTCGATCGCACGGACCGGCAACGCAGCGAAACCGCGCCGCTGCTGCCGTTCGCGGACCCACTGCTCGCACTCCACGATGCGCGTCGCGAACTCGAACCCGTCTACGCGCAGGCGGCCGCGCGCTCGCTCGCGCTCGCCCTCAAGGCCGTCGACTCGCTGCGCACGCTCTGGGATCCGGCCCCCGGCGCCGATTCCGCCGCGCGCGCCAAGGCCCGCAATGCGCAACCCAAGGTGTCGCGCACGATCGCCAATCGCGGCGCCACGCAGATCGACGACCTGCGCGGCACGCTGCGTACCTGGTACCGCTTCTATGACGGGTACGATCCGATCTTTTCGTGGTGGAACCGGGTGCCGTACGCCAAGCTCGACTCGGGACTCATCCGCTACGCCCGCACGCTGCGCGAGAAGGTGGTCGGGATTCCGGCGCAAGTCGCGCTGCGCCTCTCCGGTGGCGCCACTGGCCCCGCGTCGGACGAAGGCACCAGCGATGGCCCGATCATCGGCGACCCGATCGGCGCCGACGGGCTCAAGGCCGACCTCGCGCACGAGATGATCCCGTACAACGCCGACGAACTGATCGCGATCGCGGAGCGCGAGTACGCGTTCAGCTTGAGCGAGGTCAAGAAGGCCGCGCGCGAGATGGGGTTCGGCGACGACTGGAAGAAGGCGATGGAAAAAGTGAAGGACACGTACGTCGAGCCCGGCAAGCAACCCGAGCTCATCCGCACGCTCGCACGGCAGGCCGAGCAGTACTTCGCGCAGCATGACTGGGTGACGATTCCCGAGCTCGCCACCGAAGACTGGCGCATGGAGATGCTCTCGCCCGAGCGGCAGAAGACCTCGCCCTTCTTCCTCGGTGGCGACCTCATCCTCGTCTCGTATCCGACCATCGACATGGCCGACGACGACAAGCTGATGAGCCTGCGCGGCAACAACCCGCATTTTTCGCACGCGACCGTGTTCCACGAGCTGAATCCGGGCCACCACCTGCAGGGCTTCATGCAGGCGCGCTACAACCAGCACCGCCGGCTCTTCGGCACGCCGTTCTGGAACGAGGGACAGTCGCTCTACTGGGAGATGTTCCTCTGGGATCGCGGCTTCCACGCCAGCCCCGAGGATCGCATCGGCGCGCTCTTCTGGCGCATGCACCGGAGCGCGCGGATCATCTTCAGCCTCAACTTCCACTTGGGCAAGATGAGCCCCGAGCAGGCGGTGCAGTTCCTCGTCGACACCGTCAACTTCGAGCGCGCGAATGCCGAGGGCGAAGTGCGCCGCTCCTTCAACGGGAGCTATTCGCCGCTCTACCAGGCCGGCTACATGCTCGGCGGGCTCGAGATCCGCGCGCTCTACAAGGAGCTCGTCAGCGGCGGCAAGATGACCGACCGCCAGTTCCACGACGCCATCCTCGAGGGCGGCGCGATGCCGATCGCGATGGTGCGCGCGCGACTGGCGAAGCTTCCGATTCCGCGCGATGGACTCGCCGCCTGGCGCTTCGCCGAGCAGCTGCCGCCTCCAGTACCATGGACCGCGCGCAGGTAATCGATCCCGGCGACGATCGCCGCCAACACTATCGCATCATCTATCCGCCGATGGTGCAGCCACGCTTCGTGATCACCGGCGTGCGCGACGCGGCGCGCGTGCTCGATTGCTCCGAGAGCGGTCTCCGCTACAAGCCCGCCGGCGGCTCGCGCCCCTCCGCCGGCGATGTCGTGCGCGGCCGCGTGCACTTCCATCCGCGTCGCCTGATTGAAGTCGAAGGTGAGGTGGTCCGCGTCGGGCGCGAGGACGTCGCGCTGCGCCTCGTGCACCCGGGCGTTCCGCTCGCGACGATCTTCGCCGAGCAGCGACACCTGATGCGCTTGTACCCCGACGGGTTTGAGCCGAAGCAACGCGCGTCGGGCGCGGTGCTGCAGGTCGACGAGTAGCGCACGAGCGCCTACGGCGCCGGCTCGTCTTCCACGTGCCACTCGTGCACGATGGTCCAGTTGGTGCGCGTGAGCACGACGCCGGCCGGGAATCGCACCGCGAACAGGGCGCGCATCCGCTGCGTGTCGGAGCCGAGATACTCGTCGAGCACGGCCTGCGTGGCGGCGCGGTAGAGCGTGCGGAACTTCGACACGCCGGATCGCTCGAGGGCAGCGCCCGTGAACGCGCCCGTGCGGAGCACATCGGGTATGTGCTCGTGCTCCATGTACTGAGCGTACTCGTCGGCCAGGTCGGCGCGCACGTCCGCGAACACCTCGTAGGTCACCACGTGCGCGCTCCCTCGCTCATGCCACGATGTTGAGCAACCGGCCCGGCACGAAGATCACCTTCTTTGGCGTACCGGTCACGAACTTCGCGATGCTCGGCTCCGCCAGCGCCGCGGCCATCGCCTGCTCCTGGCCACCCGACTTGGGCAGCGTCACCTTGCCGCGCGTCTTGCCGTTGACCTGCACCACGCAGTCCCACGTGTCGAGCTCGAGCCGCGCCGCATCGAACGCGGGCCAGCCCGAATCGAAGATGCTCTTCGTGTGGCCGAGCCGCTCCCAGCATGCTTCGGCCAGGTGCGGCGCGAACGACGCCACCAGCTGCACCAACGGCTCGACCTCCGCGCGATGCACCTGTCGTTCGCCGGTGCGCAGCACGTTCACGTACTCCATCATCGCCGCGATGGCCGTGTTGTAGGCGAGCGCGGGCAGGTCCTCGCCCACCTTCTTGATCGTCTGGTGCAGCTTGCGCATGACGGCGTCGTCGCTCGTGCCGTCGGTCGTGCACTCGTGCACCGATCCCCAGACGCGGTCGAGGAAGCGCTTCACGCCACTGATGCCGCGGTCGCGGAAGTCACCGCCCTCCTCGTAGGGGCCGAGGAACATGAGGTACGTGCGGAAGGCGTCGGCGCCCCACTCGTCGAAGTACGAGTCGGGATTGATGACGTTCCCCTTGGTCTTGGACATCTTCGCGCCTTCGCGGATGATCATGCCGTGCGCGCGGAAGCGCGTGAACGGCTCCTCGAAGTCGATGTGCCCCGCGTCCTTGAGCACCATCGTGATGAAGCGCGCGTAGAGCAGGTGCAGCACCGCGTGCTCGTTGCCGCCGATGTACGACGTCACCGGCAGCCACTTCTTCGTGATGGCCGCATCGAAGGGCGCGTCGTCGTGTCCCACGCTCGGGTAGCGCAGGAAGTACCACGCCGAGTCGAGGAAGGTGTCGGAGACGTCGGTCTCACGACGCGCGTCGGCTCCGCACGTCGGGCAGGTCACGTGGAACCACTCCGCGTGGCGCGCCAGCGGCGAAACCCCCGAGTCGTCCGGCTTGAAGTCGGCGATGTTGGGCAGGATCACGGGCAGGTCCTTTTCCGGTACCGCCACTGGGCCGCACGCGCCGCAGTGGATGATCGGAATCGGCGGACCCCAGTAGCGCTGGCGCGAGATGCACCAGTCGTGCAGCCGGTACTGCGTGACCGGCTTGGCCGTGCCGCGCGAGTGCAGCCACTCGGTGACCGCGCGCTTGCCCGCCTCCACGCCCAGGCCGTCGAAGTGGCCCGAGTTGCAGAGCTTGCCGCCCGTGGTGTCGGTCATCGCGCTGTTGACGATCGGATCGTGCGCGTGCTCGCCGGCCTGCACCACCACGCGGGCAATGGGCAGGTTGAAGACGCCCGCGAACTCGAAGTCGCGCTCGTCGTGCCCCGGCACCGCCATGATCGCCCCCGTGCCGTAGTCCATGAGCACGTAGTCCGCGATCCAGACCGGCACCAGCTGCTCCGTGGCCGGGTTCACCGCATACGCGCCGGTGAACACCCCCGTCTTCTCCCTGTTCGTCTTGCGCGTGACCAGGTCCTGCTTGCGCGTGCGCTCGCGATACGTCTCCACCGTGCCACGCTGCTCCCCCGTGGTGATCGCGTCCACCAGGGGATGCTCGGGCGCCAGCACGAGGTACGTCGCGCCGAAGATCGTGTCCGGCCGCGTCGTGAACACACGGATCCGGTCCTCCTCGATCGCCATCTCCTCGGTGACACTCACGGCCGCGCTCCCTGCGTCGGCCGCGGGATCGCTCACCGAGAACACCAGCTCCGCGCCTTCCGACTTCCCGATCCAGTTCCGCTGCGCACTCCGCGTCGAATCCGACCAGTCCATCGTGTCGAGATTGCTCAGCAGCTTGGGCGCGTAGTCCGAGATGCGGAAGAACCACTGCGTCAGGTCGCGCAGCTCCACCAGCGTGCCGCAGCGCTCGCAGTGTCCGTGCTCGACCTGTTCGTTGGCGAGCACGGTCTTGCACGACGGACACCAGTTGACCGCGGCCTCCTTCCGGTAGGCCAGCCCGCGCTTGAACAGCTGCAGGAAGACCCACTGCGTCCACTTGTAGTAGCTCGGGTCCGTCGTATCCACCGACCTGGACCAGTCGACCATCAACCCCGCGCGATCGAGCTGCCGGCGGAAATTCCGGATGTTGCTCGGGATCAGCTCGGTGGGATGGACCCCCTTCTTGATCGCGAAGTTTTCCGAATGGATGCCGAACGCGTCGTAGCCCAGCGGTTCGAAGACGTCGTGTCCCTTGAGCCGGTGGAATCGTCCATAGACGTCGTTGCCCGTGAACGCGAACAGGTTGCCGATGTGCAGCCCCTCCGCCGACGGGTACGGAAACATCATGAGCGCGTAGAACGGGTTCTTCGCGTTCTGGATGTCGGTGCGGTGCGTGCCCCGCTCCGCCCAGCGCGCCGACCAGGTGCGCTCGACGGCGGTGGGGTCGTACGGCGGGTACTCGTCCGCCGGCGGGATTTGAGAAGGGCTGGTCATCGTCCGATATGCTGAAAAGGCCCTCGCGCGCACGGCCGTGCGCACAAGGGCGACATCCATAAAGTAGCCGTCCGGGGAAGCCCATGCGTCGTCTCGTCCGCGCCCTCCTCATCCTCTCCATCGTCGTCTTCGGCTCCGCCCTCATCGGCGGCTGGTCGAAGCTCGTGGCACTTTCCGCCGACCCCACGATGCTCGGCGTGCTCATCGGGCTCACCTTGGGCCTAGCAGGGCTCCTCAATACGTCCGTCTTCCTGTTCGTCATCTTCCCGAACCTCCAGCGCGGCGCCAACGAGCTCACCGGACTGGCGGAATCGGTGGTCAACGGTGACTTGACCGTCAACCTGAGCGCGAAGTTGGCGCGCATCGGCTGGGCGCGGCAGACGCCGGTCTTCGCCAAGATGGTCGACGAGCTGCGCACGCTCGTCCGCACCCTGCGCGGCACGTCCACCGAGTCGCGCACCCTGGCCGCCGAGATCTCTGCCGGCGCCGAGCAGCTCGCCCACTCAGCCTCCATCGTCGCGACCACCTCGAGCGACCTCACGGCGCGCGCGTCCCTCATGGCCATCGCGGTCAAGGGACTCGCAACCGACGCCGAACGGCTCTCGCACGTGGCCTTCGACGTGAGCGAGGGCGCCCGCGCCGGCGTCGCGCGTAACGCCGAGCTCGCCACGCTCGCGCAGGAGAACCGCGCCCGCTTTGACGCCAGCGCCGCCGCGCTCGCTCAGCTCGATGCCGACGCGACCGCCAACGCCGCCGCGATCGAGGCGCTCGCCGACGCCACCTCCGCCGTCCGCGACTTCGTGGCGCTCGTGCAGAAGATGTCGCGCCAGTCCAAGCTGCTCGCGCTCAACGCCTCGATGGAAGCCGCGCGTGCCGGCGCCGAGGGCGAGGGCTTTGCCGTGGTGGCCGCCGAAGTGCGCCGCCTCGCGGCCAACTCCGAGGACGCTGCGGAGAAGACGGAGAAGCTCGTGAAGGGGATTCTCTCGAAGATGGCGGCGACGCGCGCGGCGGGTGCGCGGACGGTCGCGACCGTGCGCGACGTGCTCGGCACCACGCGCGCCGGCGAGACGAGCTTTGCCGAAGTCGAGACCAAGGTGCGTGAAGCCGAAGAGTGGGTGGCCGCGATCGGCGCCGCCGCTGCGTCGGCGGATCAGCTCGTGGGCGACGTCCGCCACCGTCTGGGCGAACTTTCCCGCGGCACGGATGCGTTTGCGGAAGCGATGGAAGGGGTGGCGGCTGCGAGCGAGCAGCAGAGCGCGAGCACGGAGGAGATCGCGGCGGCGGCGGGCCAGTTGAGTCAGGCCGCGGACCGGTTGCAGCGGCTGGGTGCGGCGTGGAAGACGGGAGACTCCGAAGCGGCACGGGCGCGGGCGGCGTAGCGAAAGCCAGTCCACGCAATGTCCACGTTCGGCGTCAGCCTTCCGCTCGCAGACCTCGCGTGTCTTACCCGGGAGGGTGCTGCATCTCGGGCATCGCTGGCCGCGTCTTCGCCGCGGGTACGCCGACCTGGATACCGTCCCGGCGCAGTTCCGCGTCCGTAGCCTCAATCGCCACCGTGCCCGGCGGATTCACATACCAGCCTGGATCACCGCCCTTGGGTAAACGGTGACGGACTTTGAGGATCGTGAACATCCCGCCCATGTCGATATAGCCGTGCGGGCCTGGCGCTCCCAGCATCGAGATGGCCCCGGAGGGACCGCTCATCCCCATGTCGGCCATGCCGCCCATCCCCTTCCCGCCCATGGTCATGTAGTCGGGTAGCACTTTCGACACGAGGCCGTCGATGGCCGCCGGATCGGCACCAATAAGGTTCAGGCCGTTGTGCCCCATCTGGTTCATGACGTGATGCGTCATGTGACAGTGCATCGCCCAGTCACCGGGATTGTCCGCGACGAACTCGACGGTGCGCGTGTTGCCGACGGGGACGAGCACGGTGCTCTCGGGCCATTGGCCCGCCTCCGCGATGTCGCCGCCATCGGTCGCGACCACGCGCCAGCGCACCCCGTGCACGTGGATGGGGTGGTGACTCATGGCGCTCAGGTTGCCGAGGCGAATGCGTACCCGGTCACCCAACTGCATCTGCAGCGGTTCGGTGGCGGGAAAGACCTTGCCGTTGAAGGTGAAGATGTTGAAATCGGTCATCTCGTTCGGGTCTGGCCGGGACGCGCCGATGGGCACGCGCCATTCAGCCGAGAGGAGCACGAAATCGCGATCCGGACGGCGGGCTGGATTGCGCGGATGGATCACGAACATCCCCATCAACCCGAGCCCCTGCTGCACCATCTCGTCGTAGTGGGAGTGGTACATCAGCGTCCCATGCTGCCGCAGCGTGAACTCGTACTTGAAGGTGGCGTTGACCGGAATCGGCGCCTGGCTGAGCCCCGCCACCCCGTCCATGCCCGCAGGCAGCAGCACGCCGTGCCAGTGGACGCTGGTGGGTTCGGGGAGCTGATTGGTCACGTAGATGCGGACGCGATCACCCTCGACCGCTTCGATGGTGGGCCCGGGGGTGCTGCCGTTGTACCCCCAGCACGTGACCCGCAGGCCGGGCGCGAACTCGTGCTCGAACACACCGGCCACGAGATGGAAGACCTTGACGCCCTCGACGATCGCGTGCGGGAGGGTACGGCCATTGGGCGTGATGACCGGCGTGTAGTCGACGCCGGGAATGCCCGGTGAAACAGGACCCGGCATCGCGGAATCGGGCCATGATGCTGCCCCCAGTGAACCGGTGGCCAACGCACCGGCGGCAAAGCCGCCACTGGCCAGTGCGGCTGCACTGCGCCGCATCGCTTCGCGGCGCGAGAGCCGACGATCGGTCGCCGCCGGGTAGTCGTCGTGCATGTGATCGTCTCCGTTGCTCATGGGGGGCCGGAATCCGGGAGGGTTCCACCGATGCTGCGCTCGAGGTCGCTGCGGCCATTCCAGTAGTCGCGCAGGGCGTCAAGGTAGGCGCGGGCCGTGTCGAACTCGGCCTGCTTCGCCTGCAGCAACGTGAACACCGAGATGTCGTTCACGTTGACATGACGCTGGGCTTCCTCGGTCACGCGGCGTCGCAACGGCAGCACCACGCTCCGCAGTTGCCGGGCGCGATCCCGGGCCGAGCGCAGCTGAGCCAGTCGGGCACGCACGTCGGCATGCACGTCGCCAACCAGCGCGTCGTGGCGTGCGACGCGTTCGCGCAGCACTGAACGCGCGCGCGCCATGGCCGCGTCTCCCTGGTCGAACACGGGCAGCGGAACGCTCGCCGTCGGTCCGATGAAGCGCCCGTCTGGCGCGCGCTCCGCGAAGATGCCGATTGTTCCGTCTGCAAGAAGCCGGAAGCGCCCGCTCAGTCCGACTGCGGTGGCCGCGGCACGGGCCGCATCGCGGGCGGCCAACACGTCGAGTCGGCGAGCGAGCGCGAGCGAATCGAGCGCCGCGACCTGCCACGCGGTGCTATCGGGATCCCGCAGGAGGAGGGGCACGCTCCACAACGTGTCCGCGACACCGGCGCCGAGGAGCCGCGACAAGGCGGAGCGCGCCACCTCGACATCACGCGCCGCGTCGGCAAGATCTGCCGCGGCCTGCGCCGCCGTGGCCTCCTCGCTCGCGAGCTGCAAGGCAGAGATGTTCCCCGCCGTCCGCAACGCGGCGGCCGTGCCGGCGGCGGCCGCGGTCGCGGTCGCCATGTTCTGCCGGAGTTCCAGCAGCTGTTGGGCGTGCTGGACGCCGATGTATGCTCGTCGCGCCTCGTCCATGAGTCCGAGCACGGCGTTGGCCACCCGTTGCTCCGCGCTGCTCAGTTCTGCGGCGGCGACGCGACGGCGAAGCGGCACCTGCAGGGCGCCGACAATCGAGAATCCGAGACTGACGCTGCTGAACGCCGTCCCGCCGCCGGACGGCGAGCCATACTGTGCACCAAGGACGGGATTGGGCAGCGTGCTCGCCTGCCAAAGCTCGGCGGCTTCGATTCCGGCGCTGGCCAGAGACGCGCGCAGCGCGGGGTTGCGCAGCATGGCCAGTCGCACGGCCGAGTCCTGCGCAAGCGCACCGGCGGGAATGGGCGGCAGCAGCACCGAGTCGCGCGCGGGCCACTGCATGCGGACGCCGGCCCGGTCGGCAACGAGGGTCTCGATCCCGCGTGAACCTTGCCCCGCGCGTGCCGGCGCGCAGGCGCCCGCGAGGAACGGGACGGCCAGCGCGAGCGACCATGCCAGCCCCGACCGCGACAAATTCCGAGCATGGAAATGCACTGGAGTTCCCAAGATTTTACACATCATCAAATTGTTTTAGCAATAGAGGCATGGTGGCCGCGATGTGTCAACCGGGGTCGAACCCGGCGCCTGCACCTCGGCGCTTTACAGCCGGTCAAATAGCCACTAGCATTCTATCAGCGATCAGCAGCTGCCTCCAGCCGCGAGTGCGTGCCGTGAGCAAGCCGAAGCGACCCCGCAAGGACGAGGATGTTCCGCGACTGCACGACTCCCTGCGCTTGTCGGCGAAGGGCGTGGGCATGGTGCTCGGTGATCTGGAGGCGAGAGTGCTGCGCGCCGTCTGGGCCGCGCGCGCTGCCGCCACGGCCCGTGCCATTCACGAGCGCGTGGTGCGCGCTCACGCGATCTCGCCGCTCACGACGATCACCGTGTTGAATCGCCTGGTGGCCAAGGGGGTGCTTGATCGCGATCGGTCGTCCGGCGCCTACCGATATTCGGCGCGCATGGACGAACCCGCGTTCCTGGCGCATGCATCAAGGCGCGCCGTCGAGGGCATCCTTTCGTTCGGTCCGGATGCGGTCGCTGCCTCCCTGGTCGATGTGCTCGCCGAGCGCGAGCCGGCTCAGCTCGAGGCGCTGGCGCGCCTCATCCGGCGTCGGCTTCGCGAGCGCGGGGACGAGTAGCCGGGCGACGACGATGCGACTCGCCCCGTTGCCGCGGCTCGCGCAGCGCGAACAGCGTCACCGCCGACGGGTACTGCTCGCGCTGGCGAGTCTGATAGTGCTGAGCCTGACGCCGGTGTTCGGTCACCACGTGCTCGGGGCGGTCATCTGGTTGCCGGCATCGCAACAACACCTCGGCATCTTTTGCCTCGTTGCGCTGCACCATCTCCTCGCCCCGGTGCACGACGCGTTCCATGTACTGCTGATGCTCGGCATCGCGTATGCCAGCGTGGAACGAGGCCGGGCGATCTGGCGACACCGGCGCGTCATGGGCGCGCTCAACATACGCGCCCCGCTGAGCGGTTCGACCCTCGCCACCGCGGCACGGCAAGCCGGGTTGGCGCCTGGCAGCGTTCGCGTCATCGAGGGATCACCGAACCCGGCGTTCACCTCGGGTTGGTGGCGCCCCCGCGTCTACGTCGCGGCCGATCTCGAGACACGGCTCACGAGGCCGGAGCTCGAGGCCGTGCTGGCCCACGAGGCCGAGCACCTGCGCCGGCGCGACCCGCTGCGATTGTTCGCGCTGCGCTGCCTCGCCGGCGTGCAGTTCTGGCTGCCGGCGACCCGCCGGCTCGTGGACGACCTGGCTGACGAGGCGGAAATCGCCGCCGATGACGCGGCGGCACGCACGCATGCGCTGCCACTCGCGTCGGCGATTCTCGCCATAGCGGGTGCGTCGCCGGTCGCCATCGAACCGGGGGTCGGCTTCCAGCGGACCGACCTGCTCGAGCGACGCATTCGCCGACTGGCCGGCGAAGACGCCGCCGTGGGCACGCACGTCTCGCGTCGGTCGATCGCCGCCGCGGGATCGGCGCTGCTCCTGGTCTGGGTGTCCGGCACCATCGTGCTGCACCCGCTGCCACCGGCCGGCGCCACCGGCGCGAGTCCGGAGCACTGCGCCCATGACGGATCGCTCTTCGCGCACCTGTTCTGCCGCGGCGCGACGTCGGACGCCGGAAAGGTCGATTGTCCGCACCTGGCCCTCGCGACCGCACGACCGCCTTCCACCTGAGAGGATGATGAACACGCCGCGGAGAAACCGTATCATGAGACTGGCCAGCCTGACCCTGCTCGCGGGCGCCCTGATCGCCACGCTCGCCACACCCGCGGCGACGCTGGGCGCGCAACCCACGCGACAGGCCAGCGGCGACGCGGCCAGCGTCGCCGCGACCGTGCGCGCGCTGTTCGCGGCATCGGAACGCAACGACATGGTGGCCCTCGACTCGCTCTATGCGGGCGACAGCTTGACGATTTTCGAGGGCGCGGGGGTCAACCGAGGCTGGGCCGACTACCGGGATCACCATCTGGCTCCCGAACTCAAGGAGATGAAGAACCTCCGGTACCAGCCAGCCGATCTTGAAGTGCATGTCGAGGGCGGAATCGCGTGGGTCCTGTTCCGGTACGCGCTCAAGGCGGACGTGAACGGTCGCGCTGCCGACGTGTTCGGTCGTGGCACGGCGATCCTCGAGCGGCGCGGGACGCGGTGGGTCGTGCGTCACATGCAAACCGGTGGCCGGGCACGACGACCGACCGATCCAGCCTGACCGTGTGCCGTGCCACAGTCGAGCGACTGCTGCCGACGGTGGCCAAGGACCCTTGCGTCGGCTCCAGTGTTTTACGTAACGTAAAGCGATCGGCACCACGGCGCCGGCGCGACCCCCCTCAATCGAAAAGATCCCATGCTGCTCCATGCGCGATCCCTCGTGGTGCTCACCGCCCTCCTCGCGTTGCCACTGCACGACGCGGCCGCCCATCCGCGCCTCCTCAAGGCCGCACCCGCCGCGGACAGCCGGACGGCCGTCGCGCCCAAGGAGATCAGCCTGACGTTCAACGAGCCGCTCACGCTCGCGTTGAGCCGGATCACCCTGACCGACGCAACGCAGAGGGTGATCATGCTCGATACCCTGCGCGCCGGACTGGACGACGCGAAGACGCTGGTGGCGCAGGTGACCGGTGCGCTGGCGCCCGGACGATACACGATCAAGTGGCAGGCGGCCGGCGCCGACGGACACCCCATGCGCGGCGAATTGACGTTCGTGCTCGACCCGGCGGCAGCGCCGGCCGGAGCGAGCGCCGCACGGACGCACAGGCAGCACGGCGACGTGCATACCGTCGGCGCAGGGACGAAGGAGGGCCGGAAGTCACCTTTGCGTTCGTGATCGCGAGCCCGATCGTGGGAGCGGCCTTGCACATCCGCGGCGGGGCGCGATGACAGACGCGTCGTTCGGCGTGGAGTCGTGGGAGTACGCCGCGATACGCGCCGTCCAGTTCGTCGCGATCGTCGGGCTGATCGGCGTCCTGGCCTTGCGGCTGATTGTCCTGCCGCGCTTCGGGCGGCTGGGCGCTGCAGGCGACGTCGCCGAGGCAGCGACAGCGCGCACGTTCGCGTGGGCACGCACTGCATTTGGCGCAATCGGAGTCGCCACCGTGGTCCGGTTGGCTGCGCAGCACGCGGCCATGTTCGGCACGGAGGAGCATTGGTCCCGCACCACGCTGTGGGCGCTCCTCCTGCAGTCGGGCTGGGGCCTTGGCTGGTGGCTCGCGCTCGCGGGCGTGCTCGCGGGCTGGTGGGCAACGGCTAAAGAAAGGCGACGCCGCGCGTATGCGTGGCCCGTGCTCGTTACCACCAGTGCGGCTGTGGTCGTGAGCCTGTCCCTCTCCGGACACCCAGCGGCGGCGGAGAAGCCGGCACTTGCCGTGGCGATCGATGTGCTGCATGTGATCGGAGCGGGGGGATGGGTTGGCAGCCTTGCCATGCTGATGGTGATCGCCGTACCCGCGGCCGCGCGATTGCCGGAAGGCGAGCGACACGATCAGGTCGCGCGACTGGTGACGGCCTTCAGTCCGACGGCCTTGGGTTTCGCCGCTTTGGCCGCGTTCACGGGAACGCTGGCCGCCTGGCGCAACATCGGCTCGATCGCCGCCCTCTGGAGCAGTGGCTACGGGCAGCTGTTGCTGGCGAAGCTGGCGCTGCTGTCGGTGGCCGTGCTCACCGGGGCCTACAACTGGAAGCGGGTCCTGCCGGCGCTCGGATCGGCGCGAGGCACGCGCCGTCTCCAGCGCTCGGCGAGCATCGAACTCGTTGCCGCGCTGGCGGTGCTGATCATCACGGCGGTGCTCGTGGCCACGCCGATGACGGTGGAACTTGCCGAGACGAGGACGCCGCAAGCGGTGCACGCGGAGTCCGGGAGATGAGATCCTCGCGAGAGCATGATCACGCGGCCCGCTCCTCACAGTCGGGCATGCTGCCGCAGCCCGCCCCGCCTGATCCGCATGCCGGCCACGGCGCGCACAGGGGCCACGAGCAGTATGCCGACAACACCGAGCAAGCGGGCCGGAACGAACACGCCGACCACGACAAGCACGCTGGTCACTCGCCCGCGATGTTCCGCGACAAGTTCTGGCTGTCGCTCGCGCTCACCGCCCCGATCCTCGTCTGGGGCCACATGCTGCCGCGCGCCTTCGGCTACGCTCCGCCCGCGTTCCCGGGCTCGCACTGGATCCCGTCGGTCCTCGGCACCGTCGTCTTCGTCTACGGCGGCTGGCCGTTCGTTCGTGGCGCCACGCGCGAGATCACCGCGCGCCTGCCGGGGATGATGACTCTCATCGCCCTCGCGATCTCCGTCGCCTTCGTCTTCAGCGCCGCCGTCACGCTCGGCTTTCCGGGCATGCCACTCTGGGAAGAGTTGGCGACCCTCGTCTCGATCATGCTTCTGGGCCATTGGCTCGAGATGCGCTCGATCTCCCAGGCCGAGGGCGCGCTGGGCGAGTTGTCCAAGCTTTTGCCGGGCTCAGCGGTGCGTGTGACGGGTGAGGGCGCCGCCGAGCGCGTCGAGGATGTTCCCGTGTCGGCGCTCCGCGACCACGATGTCGTCCTCGTGCGCCCCGGAGCCGGCATCCCCGCCGACGGCGTGGTGCGATCCGGCAGCAGCGCAGTGAATGAAGCGCTGATCACGGGCGAGTCCGAACCGGTGCACAAAGTGGAGGGGGCCAAGGTCATCGCCGGCACGGTGAATGGCGCGGGTTCACTGCGCGTTCAGGTCACCGGGACGGGGGACAAGACCGCGCTCGCCGGTATCATGCGGCTGGTGGCCCAGGCGCAGTCGTCCAAGTCACGTGCGCAGGCGCTTGCCGACCGGGCGGCGCGCTGGCTTACCTGGATCGCCCTCGGGTCGGGGGCGCTGACCTTCACCGCCTGGATGTTGGCTGGAGCGACGGCCGCGACCGCCGTCGAACGGCTCGTGACGGTGCTCGTGATCGCCTGTCCGCACGCCTTGGGCCTTGCAGTGCCGCTGGTGTTGGCGATTTCCACCACGCTCGGGGCACACGGCGGACTCCTCGTCCGCGATCGCCGCGGCCTCGAGGAGGCGCGCAACCTCACGGCCGTTGTGTTCGACAAGACCGGCACGCTGACGCTCGGCCAGCACCGCGTGGTCGCGATGCGCGCCGTCGGTGGACTGGGCGACGACGACGCGCTGCGGCTGGCAGCCGCGGTCGAGCGCGACGCCGAGCATCCGGTTGGGCGAGCGATCGTGAAGAGCGCCGAGGACCGGAAGCTCACCGTTCCTGCAGCCACGGGATTCCAATCCATCCCTGGACAGGGCGTGCGGGCCACGGTTGCTGGGCGCGACCTTGCCGAGGGCGGACCGAACCTGCTGACGACGCTCAACGTGACCCCCGCGGCGGAGCTCGTCGCATTCGCCACCGAGGCTGCCGGGCGCGGTGAAGGGGTGATCTACCTGGTCGAGGGGGATCACGTGCTCGCTGCCTTCGCCGTGGCCGACGCGATCCGTCCAGAATCGGCCGAAGCCGTGCGGCAGCTGCACGCGGCAGGGATCGAGGTCATCATGATGACGGGCGATGCGAAGGCCGTGGCCGACGCGGTGGCTCGGCAACTGGGCATCGAGACGGTGCTGTCGCAGGTGCTGCCCGAGCAGAAGGCCGCCCACATCGAGGCGCTGCAGCAGCAGGGCAAGCGCGTGGCGATGGTGGGTGACGGCGTGAATGATGCACCGGCCCTCGTGACGTCGGACGTCGGGATCGCGATCGGGGCGGGGACGGACGTCGCGGTCGAAGCGGGCGACGTGGTGCTGGTACGGAGCGACCCGCGCGACATTCCGCGGATCATCAACCTCTCGCGCGCGACCTACCGCAAGATGATCCAGAACCTGTGGTGGGCGGCGGGGTACAACGTCGTTGCGATTCCGCTGGCGGCCGGTGTCCTGGCGCCATGGGGCGTGGTGCTGACGCCGGCGGTGGGGGCGGTGTTGATGTCGGCCAGCACGGTGATCGTGGCGCTGAATGCGCAGTTGCTGCGCAGGATGAGGCTGTAGGCGCAGTGCGAGTGGTGTGCTTTCGTCGTTCGCGCCAATGGCGCGAGAGGTCTGACTCGACTACCCTTACCGACAGCGTGCTCCACCATTCATCTCGCCGCATCCGGCTCGTCGCCGCCACCACCGCACTGTTGACAACGTGGTGGTTGGGCTGCTGCGCATATGAGCCGATTGCCGCGTACTTCTTCGGCGCCGGAGCCGGTTCGATGGTGGCGTGCACCGGGGTTGACGGCGGTTCGCGGTCGACGCAGCCGATGGCATCCCCGGCTGCTGCACAAGGTGGGAGCGCAGCGACGGAAGCGCATGCCGAATCGCCCCGCTGTTGCGCGTGTAGCAGCCAGGGCTGCTGCGGTCCGGTTCCCTTGGCCGCGATCGCGGTATTTGTCCCTGCGCCGACGTCCGCTGCGGTCCTGACCGACGCGACGTCGCCGTCGAGCATCGATCGGACCCCGCTGGTTCCGCCTCCACAAGCCCGGCCGCTCAGGGTGTAGTGCGCCCGTGCCCCGCATTGCGGGGAGCGATCGGCTGTTGCAGCGCAACTTCGGTGCCTTCGGGCGCCGACTCCTGCGATGTCCGCCATCACATCCTGACCGCCGTTCCGCGTCCTTCACGCGGTCGTCATGGCACGATTCCGTTGCCATTCAGCGCAGCGGAAAACTCTGGATGATGATTTCATGCACTCGTTCACGATAGCGTGCGTTGGACGCGCGATAGGTCGACTCTCGTTCGCTGCACTCGCGGTTGCGCCGGTCCCCTGCAAATCTCAGGGCGCATCGGCGACAGCAACGGAAGCTGGGGCCCTCACGCTGCGGCAAGTCTTTGACCGCGCCGCCACGCAGCCGCGGCTCGAGGCGGCGCTGGCACGTGCGGCAGCGGCCAACGGAAGCCGTGCCACGGCTGGAACGTACGGCAACCCGGTGCTCTCGTATCAGGTGGACAACGCGCCGATCGGTGGCGCGGGAACGCCACCGATGGCGCGTGAGTCCATGATGACGGCGACGCTGCCGCTTGAGTTCCTGTATCAGCGATCGTCGCGGGTGCAGCGGGCCGACGCCAACGTCCGCGCTGCCGAAGCGGACGTGGTGACGACACGACAGCGCCTTCTCGTCGATGCTGCACGCGCATTTCATCGCGTGGCACTCGCGGAAGAGGTTGTCGCGATTGCGCTCAACCTGACCGCGTGGCTGGACACGCTCGTCAGCTACAATCGCGCCCGCGCCCGTGAGGGCGCGGCAGCCGAAGCAGACTTGTTGCGCGCAGAACTGGAGCGAGACCGCGCCATGGCCGATGCGGCGATGCTGGACGCGGAATTGGCTCGGGCCCGCGCCGATCTCGTGGTGTTCCTTGGCGTTGACCGACGACGCGGGCCTGCCGCCTCGACCCTTTCCGCACCCTTCACCATTCCCGACGTGGCGGGCATGCAGGAAGTGATCGCCCGCTTCTCGGGAACCGCCTCCTTGGACTCTGCACGCGCCACTCCAGTCGCAGCTGCAATGCCTGACCGCGCAGACCTGCGTGCAGCGCGCGAACGTGTCGCGGCAGCCGCAGCCGGTGTCACGAACGAACGTACGATGCTGATTCGACAGCTGGGTGCCACGGTCGGCACCAAGAGCAGCGCTGGTACGACGTCACTGATGGCGGGAATCAGCGTACCGCTTCCACTGTTCGACCGGAATCGCGGCGAGATTGCGCGCGCCTCTTCGGAGCGCGATGCCGCCATGCACGACCTCGCGGCGACCGAGCGGGATGTGCGCGCCGAACTGGCCGGGTCATTGGACGCCGCGGTGCTGCTGACTCGGCGCGCCGAGGCGCTCGCACAGCCTGACGTGACGGGCGCCGTGGCGTTCCTCGCCAAAGCCGACGAGTCCCGACGCATCGCACTCGGCGCGTACCGCGAGGGCGCGATCCCGCTCGTGCAGGTGCTGGACGCCGCGCGCGTATGGGGCGAGTCGCGCGCCGCCTTCTACCGACTGCTGGCGGCTCAGCGCGATGGCGTGGTTGCGCTTCTGGCGGCATTCGGCGTCGACCTGACGACATGGGACATGCGCACCTCTCACATCACCCAATGATGACCACGCCTCCAATCTTCCGCACGCGCGATCAGCTGGCACGTTGGCGCATGCCGTACCCTGCACCTGCATGCCTCCTGGCGCTCGCCGTGGTTGCGTGCTCGAACGATCGAGGCGGCAAGGGTGCCGCGGGCGCCAGCCGCAGCGACAGCGCGGCCATGGCCAACATGCCCGGCATGGCGCATTCGGACGCGCCGAAGGCGTCGACGGTTCCCGGTCACGACGAGGGCGCAGCGACCGACACGACCGGACGGCGGGTCATGCTGAGCGCCGTGCAGGTGGCCACGGGTGGCGTCGCATGGGAGCCTGCGCGGACCGGTGCCGACGCGGCGAATGCGACGCTGCCGGGCCAGCTGGTACCGAACGAAGACCGGACCGCGCACCTTGGGGCTCCCGCGCGCGGGCGCGTGGTCAGCGTTGCGGTGCGGCCGGGCGACCGCGTCACCGCCGGACAGTTGCTGGTCACGCTTGCCAGTCCCGAAGCCGGGATGGCGCAAGCAGACGCCGCGAAGGCCGTTGCCGACCTCGTCTCGCGTCGTGCGCAGGCCGTCTATGCGACGAACGCCCGCGAGCGAAGCGAGCGCCTGCTGGCGCTGAAGGCGATCCCGCGTCAGGACTACGAGCGCGCGGTGGCGGATGACGAACAGGCCAGGGCCGCACTGACCCAGGCCGAGGCCGAAGCTCGCAGGACGCGCAGCACCTCCGAGCAGCTCGGCGCAAACGGATCCACCGGCGGCGAAATGCACCTGCGCTCTCCGCTGGCTGGCGTGGTGCTCGCGCGTACCGCGATGCCCGGCGCCGTCATCGAGGCTGGCGCGTCGCTGGTCGTTGTCACCGATCCGTCGACCCTCTGGTTGCAGGTGCAGGCGCCCGAGCCACTCGCCACGCTGTTCCACGCTGGCCAGCAGCTCCGCTTCGCGGTGCCAGCGTATCCCGCAGACACGTTCTCCGCCCGCATCGACGCGGTCGGTGCAGCACTCGATGCGGACACGCGGACACTTCCCGTGCGTGGACTCATCGAGAATCGCGGCGGTCGACTCAAGCCGGAGATGCTCGCCAGTGTGAGCGTGCGCGGCACGCAATCGATGGCCGCCATCATGTTGCCGGATGACGCCGTGCAGCTGCTCGACGGCAAGTCCGTGGTGTTCGTGGCGCAACCAGATGGTCTCGGCGGGGCTGCCTTCACGGCGCGCGCCGTGGAAACCGGCCCGCGGTCCAACGGCCGCATTGGCGTCACGCGCGGACTCCGAGAGGGCGACCTCGTTGCCACGCGCGGTGCATTCACGCTCAAGGCGCAGCTCAAGAAGGGCTCGATGAAAGACATGGAGATGTGAAATGAGCGCTCCGGGCACCTTCATCCATCGACTGATCGCGTCGGCGCTCGACCATCGCCGCGTGGTCGTGGCCGGCACTCTCACGCTGGTCGCGGCCGGCGTCGGGGCGTTTGCGACGCTGGACACGGACGCCTATCCCGACCTGACGCCGAACCAGGTCCTCGTCATGACGACTGTGTCCGGACTGTCGCCCGAGGAGGTCGAGCAGCAAGTGACCTACCCGATGGAAATTGCGATGCTCGGGCTCCCGCGCACCATCACGGTCCGGTCCATCTCCAAGGTCGGACTATCCGTCGTTTCCGTCATTTTCGAGGACGACGTCGATCTCTACTTCGCGCGCGCCCAGGTCCAGCAGCGCATGCTCGACGCCATGTCGCAGCTGCCGCCGGGCACCGAGCCGATGCTCGGCCCTCCCGCCACGGCGATGGGCGAAGCATTCGAGTATCTGGTCGAACCCACGACGGACGCGCGTGACACGCTGAGCCTGATCGAGCTGACGAACATCCAGGAGTACGTCATCCGGCCACTGCTCCGCACGGTGCCGGGCGTTGCCGACGTCAACGCATGGGGCGGGATGCAGCAGCAGTTCCATGTGCTCGCGGATCCCGCAAAGCTCGCCGGATATCGCTTGACGCTGGCGGACGTGCAGTCGGCGCTCGCCCGCAACAACGCGAACTTCGGGGCGGGGTACATCGAGGATCGCAGCGAGCGCCTCACCGTCCGCGGCCTCGGACGGCTCGCCGACACCGCCGATATCGCACGCGTCGTCGTCGCAACGCGCGGCACCACGCCCGTGCTCGTACGGGACGTGGCGCGGGTCGTGCTCGGGCCGCAACCGCGGTTCGGCGCGGTCACGCGCGACGGCAAGGGAGAGGCACTGTCCGCGACGGTCCTCGTCCTCAAGGGAGCCAACAGTCGGGAAGTCGTCGCCCGGATTGTCGACCGACTCGAGGAAATCCGTCCGTTGTTGCCGAAGAACGTGCGCATCCGGCCCTTCTACAACCAGGGCGACGTCGTCCGGAGGACGACGCAGACGGTCTTTCTCAACTTGATCGAGGGCGCGATCCTCGTCGTCGTCATCCTCTTCCTGTTTCTCCGCGACATCCGCGCATCGTTGCTGGCCGCCTCGGTGATCCCGCTGTCGCTGCTGGCCGCCTTCGTCGCCATGAGGGCACTCGGCGTCACCGCGAACCTGATGAGCCTCGGCGCGCTCGACTTCGGGCTCATCGTCGACGCCAGCGTTGTCATGGTCGAGAACTCCGTGCGACGACTTGCCTTGCGAGGTGATGGTGAGCGGGCCGACACTCTGCGGATCGCAGCGTTCGAGGTCGGCCGGCCGATCGTGTTCGGCGTGGCGATCATCGTTGCCGTCTACATCCCGATCTTCACGCTCCAGGGGCTCGAGGGCCGCATGTTCCGCCCCATGGCATTCACCGTCTGCGCAGCCGTGCTGGCGTCGTTGCTGCTCGCGCTGACGTACGTGCCGGCGGTTTCCCACTACCTGCTCGCGACCGGCCATCTCGACGAACACGCCGATGCACGGTGGCTGGCGATCGTCCGGGAACGGTATGCGCGTCTGCTCGGCTGGGCACTTGCCAACCGACGCAGCGTCGTCGGTGGCGCACTCGGCCTGCTCGTGGTGGCCGTCGGGTCGGTACCGTTCCTGGGCACCGAGTTCATGCCGAAGCTCGACGAGGGGTACCTGCTCATCGAGACCCGGCGTACCGCGAGCGTCTCGCTGCCGGCCGGCATCGCCATTTCCGACGAAGTAGAGCGGACGCTGCGCCGCTTCCCGGAGGTGGCGGGCGTCGTCACCAATCTCGGCCGGCCGCACGAGGCGACCGAGGCGATGGCGCTGAATTTAGGTGATGTCTACGTAGCGTTCGCGCCGCCTGGCGCCGGCCGGTCGCGCAAACTCGACACGCTGATTCCGCTGATGGATTCGGCGCTGGCCGAGATTCCCGGGTTGTCGTACGAGTTCAGTGCCCCGATGCGCATGCGGCTGGACGAGGTGATCTCCGGTGTCCGCACCGACCTCGGCGTGAAGATCTACGGCGACAGCCTGCTGTTGCTGCAAGCCAAAGCCGACGAGATCGTGAAGGTGATCGCGAGCATTCGCGGCGCCGAGGGGGCCGTCACCGGCGTGAGTGCGGGCGCCATGCAGCTCGAAGTGGATCTTGATCGTCCCGCGATTGCCCGCTACGGATTGAGCGTGGCCGACGTGCGTGACGCCGTCGAGATGGGCATCGGCGGCATGGTGGCCACGACCGTGATCGCCGGACGACGGCGCATCCCGGCCGTCGTCCGCCTCGACGGCGCCTACCGGGCCACGCCGGAACTTGTCGGTGCGACGCTCCTCCGCACCCCACGAGGCGAGACGATCACACTGTCGCAGGTCGCCCGACTCCGCACAGTGGAGGCACCGGAAGTCATCGATCACGAGTCCGGGCGCCGCTACGTCGTGGTTCAAGCGAACGTGCGCGGACGGGATCTGGGCGGCTTCGTAGCCGAAGTACGGCGCGCGATCGGCGAGAGAGTCGAGCTGCCGCCGGCGTACTATCTCACCTACGGCGGACAGTTCGAGAATCAGATGCGCGCCACGCGACGCCTCGGCCTGATAGTTCCGGTCGTGCTCCTCGTCATCGCCGCGCTTCTCTACGCGAACTTCGGCACGGTGCGGCACTCGCTGCTCGTGATGCTGACCGTTCCGTTCGCTCTCATCGGCGGAATTGGCGCGCTCTGGATCCGCGGGTTGCATCTCAACCTCAGCGCCTCCGTGGGTTTCATCGCGCTGGCCGGCGTTGCGGTGCTCAACGGCATCGTGCTCGTCGCCTACGCGAACCAGCTGCGCAGCGCCGGGTCGTCGATCGCCGACGCCGCACGGCTGGGCGCGGAAGGACGATTGCGGCCGGTCCTCATGACGGCACTCGTCGCGAGCGTTGGATTCATTCCGATGGCGGTGTCGACGAGCGCGGGCGCTGAAGTGCAGCGCCCGCTTGCCACGGTCGTGATCGGGGGACTCGTGTCGTCCACGCTCTTGACGTTGCTGGTGCTGCCGACGGTGCTCGTGTGGGTGGAGGAACGCCGTGGTCGCGCGTGATGTGCGGCATTGCGTCCGCGGCGAGCAACACCATTCGCGCTGACCGAGCGCGATCGTGCGCTTGGTGCCATGACATCGTCGCGATTCACGCGGCGGCCGGTGCGCGCATGCCGCGGATGTGGTGCTGGCGCCGGCGGTAGGGCGGTGGTGATGCCGGCCAGCACGACGGTCGTGGCAGCGGCTGCGAGGGGTGAGGTGGCAGGTTCGGTGCACGCGCCCGCCCTGATGTTTTCGGGCCATGGCACTGCCGTGGCCCGTGCGTGCACTCTTCAACGGGAGAGGCACGGTTCGATCCGCCGCGATGCCTACACCACCGCGCCATGCGGGTTGGCACCACGATCCGGGGGACCAGGCACTTGCCGCCGTGCACGCACGCCCCGTCGCCATCAATGCGAAATCAGAAGCCCGGGGCCGACTTCGTCCTTCGCGTGCGCGATTCGCCTTGCCGCTGCTGGCGTTCGGGCTGCTGAGCGGCTGCTGGTCATCCCCGCAGGGCTCCAGCGCGTCCCCGGTCACGGGCGCGGATGCCGCGGCTGAGGAACGCGTGGCCGCGGTCGCCTTTGGCGACGCCGGGTCGCTCCTCGTGCTTCTGCCCGGACTCGGCGCCACGGGCAAGTACTGGCGCCCCGTCGCGGATTCCATCGCGCGCGATGCACGCGTCCTGTTGGTCGACCCGCTGGGATTCGGTGCGTCGGCCAAGCTGATGGGCCAGTACACGATGGACCGGCACGTGGCGGCGTTTGCACGCGACGCTCGCCGAGGGCCCACCGATGCGGCGGCAGGGCAGCTGAGCCAGGCCGCGGACCGGTTGCAGCGCCCTGGCGCCGGGTGGAAGACGGGCGACTGCGAAGCGGCACGGGCGCGGGCAACGTAGCGCACCGTCGACGGCGGGGTATATTGTACCGATCGTTCTGACGCCCACGGTCGGCCGTTGCCTCCTGCCCTGCTCTCCCGAAACGAAGTCGTCGCGCGCGTCATGTCCGTCGTCCGCAGCCAGGGCTACGACGGCGCCTCGCTGGCCCAGCTCTCCAAGGCCTCCGGACTCGGCAAGTCGAGCCTCTACCATCACTTTCCCGAGGGAAAGGACGACATGGTGGCGGCCGTGCTCGACCACCTCGAGACGACGTTGGACGCGACCGTGTTCGCGCCGCTGCGCGCGCCGGGCCCGCCGGCCACGCGCATCAAGCGCATGAACGGATCGCTGCTCGTCTTCTACCGCGAAGGGCGGGAGGCGTGCCTCCTGGCCAGCCTCGGCATCGGCGACAGCTCGCGCCGTTTCCATCCGCGCGTCAAGCAGCTCTTCCGGCGCTGGATCGAGGCGATCGCGCACGCGCTGCGCGATGGCGGCGTGCCGCGTGGGCAGGCGCAGTTGCGGGCCGAGGAGGCGATCGTGCGCATCGAGGGATCGCTCGTGCTCGCCCGCTCGCTCGACGACCCGGCGATCTTCCAGCGCGCGCTCAAGTCGTTGCCGGAGTTGCTGGCGTCCTGAGCGTGCTGCTGTCTGAGCGGCGCCGAGCGGTTGAACGGCGCTGAGCGACTGAGCGGCGCTGACGACGTTTCGAGCGAAGTGATCGACCCGCATCGCCCACTTGCGCCCCGCTTCGGGATTGTCTACTGTACCGAACGTTCGGTCTAGTACCACTGACTAGCTCAACCGTCTCGCGGGCACCCAAGGTGGACCTCCCCCTCGTGCGCCTCGAGCAAGGCGGCCTGATCAGATGACACGCACACTTGGTAAGCTTTGGCGTTACCCGGTCAAGTCCATGGCGGGCGAGCCGCTAGCGGCGGCCGAGCTCACCGAGCTGGGCGTGCCCGGCGATCGGCTCGTCTGGGTGCGCGGACCCGAGGGGGTTCGCACCGCGCGCCGGCAATTCAAGCTGCTCGGCCTGCGCGGTTCGCTCGCCGCCGATGGCACCGTGCTCGTGAACGGCCACCCGTGGGATTCCCGCGAAGCGGCCGCGCTCGTGCACGAAGCTGCTGGTGACGATGCATGGCTCGAGCGCGCGCCCGCCGGTCACCAATTCGACATCCTGCCGCTCCTCGTTGCCACCGACGGCGCCGTTCAGCGCTTCGGCCGCGACATCCGCCGCCTGCGCCCCAACCTGCTGATCACCGGCGTCGATGGCATGGACGAGACCACCTGGCCCGGCGCGGAGCTGCACATCGGTGACGCGATCGTCGAACTCGACTCGCTGCGTCCACGCTGCCCGATGACGACCGTGGACCCCGACGCCATCACGCGCGATCCGTCGGTGCTCAAGGACATCGGCCGCCGCTTCGGTGGGTCGCTCGCGCTCAATGCGGCCGTCGCGCGTGGCGGGCCTATCGCGGTCGGCGACGCCGTCGAGCTGCAACGCGCCCCCTGACGGAACGCCGAACGCGGCTACTTCGCGTCGAGAAAGGTGCCGCGCACGAGCGGTCCGGCCGACACGTTCGTGAACACGCACGGCAATCCGTCGGCGAAACGCCAGTCGGGCCCGGATTGCAGCTGGTAGTGCACGTGCGGCGTCACCGTATCTCCGCTGCTGCCCAGCAGGCCGAGCAGCTGTCCGGCCGCGACGCGCTCGCCCGCACGAACGCGCAGTGAACCGGCCTGCAGGTGCGCGATCATGCTGAATTCGTCGTCGCCGTGCGCGATGATCACGTGATTGCCCGGATCGCCGCCCTGCGGATACTCGCTTGCGTAGAACGCCGGATCGCTCTTCTCGGGGTCAGGCTGGTCGGGACGATCGGCGCGCGCGAACACCACCTCGCCAGCCGCCGGCGCGATGATCGGTCGCCCCCAGTCGGCGTAGTCGGCGCTCGCCGTCGTCCCCGCGCCGGCGTACACGGCGTACGCCGCGTTCAGCCCCACGACATCCAGCGCGAACTGGCCGCTCCGGTTGCCGTGTCCGCCGTTCGTGACCCCGGCATTGGTGATGATGCCCGCGCCCGTGAACGGAAAGAGGAGACGCGTCCGCTGCACATATCGCTCCACCGGAAATCGTGCGCTGGCCACCATGGGCGCGTTCCCCTCGCGCATCGTCAAGCGCACGTCGATCGCGTCCACCGCCGAAGCGGCCGGAGCGCTGCAGCGGATCCGCACCGCCAGCGGCCGATGGAGTGGCGACGCCAGCACGGCGCCGTCCATGCCGCGATTCGTCGTACCTGGGCGTAGCACCAGCGGCGCCAGCGCCGCGCCAACGATCGAGCTGGCGATCACGCGCGCTCCGCGCGAGCCAAGCTCGACCTGGAGCTCCTCGAGTGAAAGCTCGCGCGGTCGCGCACTTTCAACGAGGACATGGAACACGAAGCTCTCGCTGCGCTCTCGGCCGGGATCCGCGGTCGCGTAGAGCCGCGTCGGCGTGGGTTGCAGGTGAAGGGCGTCGTCGGCCTCAGTCGCCCGTGCGCCACCGAACGCGAACGCGCCACGTACGACGGGAACCGATGCGCCCAGCAACTGGAGCGCGGCTCGACGGGACAGGGTGCGTTGACGCATGTCACCTCCATGGCGAGAACTGCGACGGTCGCGCCCGGGGGCGTCCGGTCTGCACCCGCACCTTATCGCGAATGATCGGCGCCCGCTTGCACGCCAATGCTCGCGCCTGCCTACCGCGGAACCGCCCCGCTCGCACGGTGCGGCGTGAACGCGCGCTGGAACGTCTGCACGCCCGCCGCCTCCGCCATCACGATCAGACGGCACCCCGCTTCCACCCGATAGTCCTGCGGCGGGTGATACAACACCTCGCCATCCGGCATCTGCACGCCGAGCACGAGCAGGTTCTGGTACTGGCGCGTGTCGAGCTCGCGCACCGTGTGGCCCGCGAGCGGCGAGTCGGCGGGCACTTCCACCTCCTCGATGCGCATCGCCCCTTCGCGCGCGCGCAGCATCTTGTCGAGGAAGCTCACCACGCTCGGCCGCACCAGTTCACTCGCGAGCCGCATGCCGCCGATCAGGCCGGGACTGACGACGCCGTCGGCGCCCGCGGAGCGCAACCGCGCGATCGCGCGCTCATCGGTCGCGCGCGCGATGATGCGGATGTTCGCGTTGAGCTGCCGAGCCGTGACCGTGCCCACGAGCGAGTCCTTGTCGGAGTCGACGCAGAGCACGATGCCGGCCGCACGCGTCACGCCGGCGCGCAGCAGCACGTCGTCGTCGGTGAAGTCGCCCCGCAGGATCGGCACGTCGGGGTACAGTCCCTCGATGCGCTCGGCGTTGCCCTCGTCCGCTTCGATGATCACGATCGCGCGCTTCGTGGCCACGAGCTCCTGCACCACGGCCAGCCCCGCCTGCCCGACGCCGCAGACGATGTAGTGATCACGCAACGCATCCACCGTTCGACTCATGCGGCGCCTCCGGAACTCCTCGGTCAGGTCCCCTTCGACAATGAACGCGGTGAATGTCGAGATCGCATAGGCGCCCGCGCCCGCGCCCACCAGCAACAGCCCCACCGTGAAGATGCGCCCCGCGCTCCCCTGCGTGATGTCGACCGCCTCGCGGAAGCCGGTGGTCGTGATCACGTTGGCCGTCATGTAGAGCGCGTCGAGCCACGTCGTGCCGGGCCCGCCGATGACCATGTAACCCACCACGCCCACGACCAGCACGCCGAAGAAGATGCCGATCGGGAGCGCGAGTCGCCGCCGCAGGAGCCGTAGCTCCTCCCGCGTCGCGCGGACCCCCCTCAGTCCGTTCGGCTCCGACCCGCTACCAGGCGCCACGAGGCATCTGCGCGCGCGTGAAGAGGAACGCGCACTTCTCGAGCCGCGCCCCCTTGTCGTCGGCCACCGCGTACTCGGCGCCCTCGTAGAGCGATGCCGCGCCCGTGCGCCCGTCCTTCGCGATCGCGTAGAACTGGAGGCCGAACTTGGGTCGTCCGTTGGCATCGAGCAGCCGCTTCTCGGTCATCGCGATGACGCGCTCGAGCACCTTGAGGCAGGCCTCCTGCGGAGCGAGCCCGTTGCGCATGTGCTCGACGATGTTGAACGCGCCGCAGACCTTGATGCAGGCCTCGCCGCGCCCCGTCGCGCCCGCTGCGCCCACGCCGTTGTCGCAGTACTGCCCTGCACCGATCACGGGCGAGTCGCCGATGCGCCCCGGGATCTTCCACGAATAGCCGCTCGTCGTGGTGCAACTCGCGATGTCACCGTTCGCGGTCACGGCGTTCATGTTGATCGTCCCCGACGTGAACCGGATCTTCACGTCGTCGGTGTGGTCGAGCCAGAAGTCGTCCGGATTCAGGTTGGCGCGCCAGCGCAGCCAGTTCTGCCGGCTCTTTTCCGTGAGCAGGTTCTGCGGCTTGAATCCCATGCGCAGCGCGAACTTCTTCGCCCCCTCGCCCACGAGCATGATGTGGTCGGTGTAGTCCATCACCGCCTTGGCCACGAGGCTCGGCGTCGCGATCTCCTCGAGGGCCGACACCGAACCCGCACGCTTGCTCGGGCCGTGCATCACGCTCGCGTCGAGCTGCACGACCCCTTCTTCATTGGGTAGGCCGCCCAACCCCACCGAGTCGTTCTCGGGGTCCAGCTCCTCGATGTTGACGCCGGCG
>JANYHJ010000148.1 GCA_025359135.1 Gemmatimonadota bacterium
ATCCGCGTGGACCTGCCGCTCATCAATCGCATGATTGCCGAGGGCTACACGGGCCGGAAGGGGAAGGGCGGCTTCTACAAGGTCACGAAGACGGCGGCTGGGCGAACGAAGGAGGCGATGGACCTCGTGAGCGGGGAGTATCGTCCCACGCGCGAGGCGCGGCTCGGCTCGTTGGCGGCCGGTCGCAAGAGTCTCAAGGCGCTCGTGTCGCATGCAGACAAGGGCGGACAGTATGCGTGGCGCGTGGTGTCGCAGACACTCGCGTACGCCGGCTCACTCGTGCCGGAAATCGCGGACACGATCGTGCAGGTGGACACGGCGATGCGCTGGGGCTACGGCTGGGAGAAGGGGCCGTTCGAGTTGCTCGACGCCCTCGGGACGAGCTGGTTCGCCGACAAGCTCGCGAAGGACGGCGCGCCGGTGCCGTCGTTGCTGCAGCTGGCCGCGGGCCGCTCGTTCTATCGGGTCGAGGCGGGGCGCCTCGAGTTCCTCGGCGTCGATGGCGCATATCACCAGGTGGTGCGCGCACCGGGCGTCGTGCTGCTGGCCGACATCAAGCGCGCCTCCAGGCCCGTGGCGAAGAACCCGAGTGCGGCGCTCTGGGACGTGGGCGACGGCGTGCTCTGCCTCGAATTCACGAGCAAGATGAATGCGCTCGATCCGTTCTCGATCGCGATGATCGCGAAGGCGGTGTCGACGGTGAGCGAGTCCGACGGTCGTCATGTGGCGCTCGTGATCCACAACGAGGGCAACAACTTTTCCGTGGGTGCGAACCTGGGCGCGGTGCTGCTCGCCGTGAACATCGCCGCGTACGCGGACCTCGACGGCGGCGGCAAGGCCGGCCAGCAGGCGATGTCGCACCTCAAGTACGCCCCCTTTCCTGTGGTGGCGGCGGTGCAGGGCATGGCGTACGGCGGCGGCTGCGAAGTGGCGCTCCACGCCGACAGGGTCGTGGCGCATTGTGAAGTGCAGATGGGGCTCGTCGAGACGGCGGTCGGGCTGGTGCCCGGCTGGGGGGGCTGCAAGGAGATGCTCGTGCGCGGCTTCGCCAAGCACGGCAACGACCTGCTCAACGTCCTGGGCGGCGCGTTCGAAACCATCATGATGGCCAAGAGCTCGAAGTCGGCGCAGCATGCGCGGTCGCTCGGTTTCCTGCGCGACGGTGATGTCGTCGTCTTCAACAAGGATCGCCTGCTGTCGGAGGCGAAGCAGAAGGCGCTCGCGCTCTGCGGGAACTTCCAGCCGACGTTGGCGCCTGAGCTGCGGCTGCCCGGCGCCATGGCCGCGCAGATGATGGTGTCGCAGGTCGAGGCACGCGCGAGCGCGGGTCAGGCCACGGCGCACGATCTGGTCGTGGCCACCGCGCTCGCGCGCGTGCTCACCGGTGGCAACGCTGACCCGAATGCGCTCCTCACCGAACAGCACATCTTCGATCTCGAGCGCGCCGCGTTCGGCTCCCTCGTGCGCACTCCCGCCACCCTGGCCCGGATCGAGCACATGCTCGCCACCGGCAAGCCGCTGCGGAACTAGGCCCCACCCTCGGTAGAGACTCCCATGCCCACGTACAAGGCGCCCGTCGACGACGTCAAGTTCCTCCTCAACGAATTGCTCGACGTCGAGCAGCTCTGCAAGCTGCCGGGTTACGAGGAGGCGACGCCGGACCTCATCAACACGATCGTCGAGGAGGGCGGCCGCTTCTGCGAGGAGGTGCTCGCGCCGCTCAACCAGGTGGGCGACTCGGTGGGCTGCACGTACGAGAACGGCGTGGTGACGACGCCGCCGGGGTTCAAGGCGGCGTACAAGCAGTTCTGCGAAGGCGGCTGGCCCGCGCTCGCCTGCGCCACGGAGTACGGCGGGCAGGGGCTGCCGGCGATGGTGCGCACGGTGCTCGAGGAGTTCATGTGCGCGAGCAACCAGAGCTTCGGCATGTACCCCGGCCTCACGCATGGCGCCTACCACGCGCTCGACGAGTACGGCAGCGACGAGCTCAAGGCCACGTACATGGAGAAGCTTGTCTCCGGCCAGTGGTCGGGCACGATGTGCCTCACGGAAGCACACGCGGGCACGGACCTCGGCATCATCACCACCAAGGCGGTGCCCGCCGGCGACGGCGCGTATCACGTGACGGGGCAGAAGATCTTCATCTCCGCCGGCGAACACGACCTGACCGAGAACATCGTGCACCTGGTGCTGGCCAAGCTGCCCGACGCGCCGCCGGGCACGAAGGGGATCTCGCTCTTCATCGTGCCCAAGTTCCTGCCCACCGAGGACGGCAAGCCGGGCACCAAGAACGGCGTCACCTGCGGCTCGATCGAGCACAAGATGGGGATCAAGGGGAGCGCCACTTGCGTGCTCAACTTCGACAATGCCAAGGGCTTCCTCGTCGGTGACGCGCACAAGGGGATGCGCGCGATGTTCGTGATGATGAACGGCGCACGCCTTGCCGTCGGCATCCAGGGGCTGGGCCTGGCCGACGTCGCGTACCAGAACGCGGTGGCCTACGCCAAGGAGCGCCTCCAGGGACGCGCGCTCACCGGCGCGAAGAATCCGGCCGGTCCGGCGGATCCGATCATCGAACACCCGGCCGTGCGCACGGGCCTCATGAAGATGAAGGCGCTCAATGAAGGCATGCGTGCGCTCGCCATCTGGATCGGCATCGCGATCGACGTCGAACAGAAGCATCCGGATCCGGACGTGCGCGCGGCGCACCTCGACCTCGTGGCCCTCATGACGCCGGTCATCAAGGCGTTCATGACCGATATCGGCCACGAGAACACGAACATCGCGATGCAGACGCTCGGCGGGCACGGCTACGTGCGCGAGTACGGCATGGAGCAGTTCGTGCGCGACGCGCGCATCGGGCAGATCTACGAGGGCACGAACGCGGTGCAGGCGATGGACCTGGTCGGTCGCAAGATGCCCGAGGGCATGGGCCGCCTGCTGCGCCGTTTCTTCCACCCGGTCAACGAGCTGATCGAGCAGTCGATGGCCGACGCGGAGATGAAGGAATTCGCGGAACCGCTGCAGATGGCGTTCGGCCGCCTGCAGCAGGTCACGCAGCTCGTGGCGAGCAAGGCCATGGGCAACCCCGACGAAGCGGGCGCGGCCGCCGAGGACTACCTCGCGATCATGGGCTACGTGGCCGTCGGCTACATGTGGCTGCGCATGATCAAGCTCTCGCGCGAAAAGTTGGCTGCGGGCGGCAACGGCAAGGCAACGTTCTACGAGACCAAGGTGATCACGGGGCGCTACTACATGACCAAGGTGCTGCCACAGGTACACGCGCACGCGGCGCGCATTGCCGCAGGCTCGGCGCCGGTAATGGCGCTCGCCGCGGACGCGTTCTAGCGGCTACGCGTCCGTGCGGGCGATGAAGTCATGGCGCTCGACTGATGGTGGCCACCCACAGGTCGCTCGCGCGATCAGCCACGGGGAAGTAGAGGTGCCGCGCATCCACCGCGAACTCGGTGCGCTGCACCATGCGGGTGGGGTCGTCGAAGCGCATCACGAGCTGCGGCCGGCCGCCGCTGGCCGCGATCGACCAGATGCCTGAGACGCCGCCCGGGGCGACACCGCGAAAGTAGATCATCGCCCCTGTACGCCCCCACTGCGCGAACGACACGGTGGGGTCTCGGCGCGACGCGTCGGGCGCATAGATCGTCCTCGGCCGGCCCGAATCCGCCGGCGCCACGTGCAGACTGCGACCAAACGCGTACGTCATCGACGCGCCATCGGGCGACCAGTCGGGCGAGGGAATCGAGGCCACGCCGCGCTCGGGATCACTGCCCTCGACGAGTCGCGGCGCGCCCCACCCGGATCCCTTCCGGGTGATCACCCAGACGCTGCGCGGCACCGCGAGATCCATGAACGCCAGCGACTGTCCGTCGGGAGACCATGCGGGGCGAGCCTCGTGCTGGCCCGTGTGCGTGACTTGCTGCAATGCACCACCATCCAGCGGCTTCACGAAAATGTCGCGCGACCCCGAGCGCAGCGCGTGGTACGCGAGAAAGCGCCCGTCGGGCGACAGATCGGGCTTGTACTCGCCGCCGGCATCGTTCGTGAGGCGCTCGGGCTCGCCGGCGGGCAGCGTCATGCGATAGATGTCGGCGGTGCCGGAGCGGTCGGAGTCGAAGAGGAGCCAGCGGCCGTCGCGCGACACGCTCATCGATTCGACGGTCTGGTTGCCGCGCGTCACCGCAACGGCCTCGCGCATCGAGCGCGTGCCGCCGGCCGCCGGGAGCTCCACCGACCACAGGTTCGAACTGGTGGTATAGGCCGAGTAGGCAACGCGACCGCCGGCCGCGGCGACGGCGATGGTGTGCGCGCTGACGCCCGAGGTGAGCCGCTGCACCGTGCCCGCGTGCCCACTCCGGTCGAGGGGCAGCACGTAGATGTCCCGCGTATTCTGTCGATCACTCACGAAGTACAGCTCGTCATCCCGTGGTCCCCACGCCGGGCTCTCGTTGAGGCTCGTGCTGTCGCCGATGCGCATCGCCGTTCCGCCGCTGGCCGGAAACAGCACGAGCGTGCCGGCCGAGGTGTTGCCGAGCGTGGCACCGGGGATCGTGTAGAGCGCCGTCTCGGTCGCGCAGGCAATCCAGCGTCCGCTTCGGGACCAACTGCAGGCGTGCACTTCGCGCGCGCTGCCGATCGGTCGCGCCGCTCCGCCGCCCACGGGGCTGGCGTACAGCGAGTCGCCCACGCTCCACGCCACCTCGCTCCCATCGCTCGACCAGGTGGCCGACGTGATGAGCCGGCCCTCGGGCGCTGCCACGATCACGTGCGCCGCCCCGCCCGTGGGCGGTGTCGTCACGACGCCGGCCGGCGTCAGAAACAGGATCCGCGATCCATCGGGGGACCAGCGCGGCTGCCACTCGGTGGTGGAATCGCTCGTGAGGCGAATCGCGTGCTCCCCGTCCACCGGCCGCACGAAGACACGCATCGAACTCGACGACCCGGCCGCGTACGCGAGCTGGTTGCCAACTGGCGAGAGGTCGGGATACAGCTCGAGGCCGGGATCGCTGGTCACGCGCACCATCGCATTCACGGTCGCCGCGTGCGGCTCCCTCATCCGGTTGACGATCGCGACGCCCGCCACGACCGCGAGCACTGGCGCCGCCACGATGCCCAGCACGCGGCCCAGACGACGCTGGGCACGGCGCGCGACTTGTGGCCCGCTCACGCCGAGCGACGCCGCAATGCCCTCGAGCCGCCGCAGCACGTCGGCCGCACTGGCCGGCCGGTGCGCGGCGTCCTTGGCAACGCACTGGCCGACCAGGTCGGAGAGTTCCTCCGGCACCTCGGGGCGCACGCTCGAGAGGCTGGCCGGCACCTGCGTGAGATGCGCCGCCATGAGCTGCTACGACGAGACGCGCCCGAACGGATGCGCGCCGGCGAGCATCTCGTGCGCCATCACGCCGAGCGCGTACAGGTCGACGCGTCCGTCGATGGACGGGTCGGCGCTGATCTGTTCCGGCGCCATGTACGCCGGCGTGCCGAGCGCCAACCCCTGCGTGGTGAGTTGCTGGGCGCCGGCGGCCTCGCTGACTGCCTTCGCGACGCCGAAATCGGCGACGAAGGCGTGGCGCCCGTCGAGCATCACGTTCTCCGGTTTGATGTCGCGGTGCACGACGCCCTTCTCGTGCGCACTGGCCAGCGCGTCGGCCACGTCGCGCAGGATGCGCACCGCATCATCCACGCTCAGCGGTCCGGCCTCCTGCAATCGAAGGCGCAGCGACGCCCCCTCCACGAACGGCATCACGTAGAAGAGCGAGTCCCCCGATCGCCCGGAATCGAACAGGGGCAGGATGTGCGGGTGCGACAACCGCGCCGCAATCCGGATTTCCTGCAGGAATCGGTCGGGCCCGACGCTCGCCGTGAGATCGGGTCGCAGCACCTTGATCGCCACCTGGCGATCGTGGCGCAGGTCCTGCGCGAGATACACGGTCGCCATGCCCCCCACACCGAGCTCGCGCTCGATGCGGTAGCGGTCCGCGAGTTCAACGCCGAGTCGTTCCGCGACTTCGTCAGGCATGCGTCCAAAGCTGATCCCCCCTGCCGGTGCGCGCCAGCGGTGCGCGGCAGCAGTGCGTGGCCGCGCTACCCGCGCGAGCGCATGACGCCGGGATTGCGTGTCCGCTCCGTCCTCACGGTGCAACCTCGGCTGGCAGTGACTCCCGGACTCGAAACCCTTGCCGCCCGGGTACGGCGCGCATCCTCCGCTGTTGCCATTCGCCGAGGACAGGAGCCTGCCAGGCGACGCCGCACCCCGGAACCGTACGCGCGACTGACCACGCCACTCGTGCGCGACGATGGCGTGCTGCACCCCGCGAGCTGGGACGACGCACTGGCGCGAGCCAAACGAGGCCGGTGCGGCCGCCGAGGACTTCCTCGCGTTCCAGGGCTACGTGGCCGTCGGCTACATGTGGCTCCGCATGATCAAGCTGTCGCGCGAGAAGCTGGCCGCGGGCGGCAACGGCAAGGCGGCTTCTACGAGACCAAGGTCATCACCGGGCGCTACTACATGGCCTAGGTGCTGCCGCAGCTGCACACGCACGCCGCGCGCCTTGCCGCAGGCTCGGCGCCGGTGATGGCGCTCGCCCGCCGACGCGTTCTAGCGGCTACGCGTCCGTCAGGGCGGAACGGGCGCGGCGCGTCCGCACTGCATCACGAGGAGGACATCAGAAGCCGAACTTGCCGTTCGCGTTGCGCCACGACGCGCGCGGCGGGATCGCCTCGATCGTGTCCCAGTGCTCGGCGATCCGGCCCTTCTCGACACGGAAGAGGTCGTAGAAGGCGCTATGCGTTCCACCGAGTGATCCCTCGCTCACGGCGAGCACAAAGTTTCCCTCGCCGAGCACCGTGTGGATGCGGTCATACTTCATCGTGATCCCCTGCTCTGCCATGGCCTGAAGGGCGGCGCCGAGACCGGACAGCCCGTCGCCGATCGCGGGATTGTGCTGAACGTATGCGTCGCCGTCGAAGTACCCTGCAAGCCGCTCCATCCGGCCGTTGACCAGGATGTCGTCGACGAAGCCGCGCACAAGAGTCTTGTTCGCCTCCGACAGACCAAGGTCCGTGGAGCCCGCAGGACCGTCGATCATGGAGTGGCCGCTCGGATTGAGCGCCGGCGGCGCCTCCTGCAGGTTGTCCCAGTGTTCGACGATGTGGCCGTCTTCGAACCGGAAGATGTCGAATCCGGCCTTCGGTCCGAAGAAGTCGTAGTCGGTGTGAGCAAACACGAAGGCGCCGTCCTGAAACACTCGCGCAACGCGCACCCGCGCCGAGCCGGCAGGCAGACGGGACAGCAACTCTTCGAAGCCAGCGAGACCGTCCGCGGCCCCGAGGTTGTGCTGTCGATATTGCCCGGGGTTGATCACTGCCACGGGGCCGCTCGCGCCCGACTCGATGGCGTTGAGCAGGTCGCGAACCTGGATCCTGTTGTCAGTCATCTGCGTCTCTGGTGAATGTGTGTCCTACGGCTTGATGCCGAGCTGACTCATGTACGTCTGGTTGTCCCAGAACAGCCATTCATGGTCCATGCGTCCGGCGTCGTTCCAGTGCGCGACCGTCGTCATCATCAGGTCGACGCGCTTGCCGGTGGGCGCGATGAACTTGCCGTTGCCCATCGGCATGGGCTTGGTGAAGGTGCCGACCATGCGGCCCATCACCGATGTCCAGCTCCCGTTGCCGATCTTGACCGGATGCTCCGTGATGGCCAGGTCGGGAGTGGGAACGAACATCGCCCGCATGTCGTCCAGATGCCGCGCCAGGCCGCGAGTTTCACGGCCGTCCGGAAACGTCACGATGATGTCTTCGGCGTGGGTCTCCTTGAACCGGTCGAGCTGCTGCTTGCTGAATGCGACGAAGTCGAGGGTGTCGAATTTCTGGAGGTTGGAGGCCACCCTCCGCGAGGAGTCGTTGCTCGCCGGTGCCCGGGCTTCA
>JANYHJ010000049.1 GCA_025359135.1 Gemmatimonadota bacterium
CCGACGTGCCCGTGGTGCTGTCGGCCGATGCGGCGCACGCGAGTGTGCGGACGGCGCTCGACTCGCGCGCCATCGCGCCGGAACCACCCCCTCCGCGCTGATCCCGTGCCGCATGCGCCTCCACGCGCATGCGTAGCCGCCGCTCGCTCCGCGACGTCCGTCGCCATGGCGCGGAGTGGCGTGTTCTCCGCACCGGATCCGTGACGTGAACAACACCCTGTCCTGCCGGCGCGCGTGCCTCGCACGCGTCTGGCCGTTGGCCCTCCTGCTCGCGCTGCCGCACGAGGCGCACGCGCAGACCGACTTCATGAACACCGATCGCGGCCGACCGTTCGCGGTCGAGGACGCGCTGACGGTCGAACGCTGGGCGTTCGAAGTCCAGCTCTCGCCCATGCGCATCGAACGCACGGTGGGCGCGGGCACGCGCGTGAGCACCACGCCGGGGTTCAGCTTCGGCATCCTGCCGCGTGTCGAGCTCACCGTTGAATTGCCGTTGGTCGAACGGCACACCGGCTCCAGGCGCACTCTGTCGCTCGCCGGATTGGATGTGGGGCTTCTCCACCAGCTGAACACCGAGAGCGAACACCTGCCCGCCTTCGGACTGCGACTCGATGCCACGCTCCCGGTGGGCGGCCTTGCGCCAAGCCACGCGCACACGAGCGTGGGCGTGCTCGCGACCCGCTCGTTCGATGACGGCATTCGGCTGCACGCCAACGCCAACCTCTCGGGCAGCGGCACACTGCAAACCTCCGGTGACCCGGAGGCGCGCTTCCATTCCAACTGGAGCACCGGACTGGCGATCGACAAGACGTTCCCGCTCCGCTTCGCCCTCGTGGGCCTCGAGGGCACGGTGCGCGAACCGAACGGGTTGCCCGGCATGCGCGAGTGGAGCGTCGCGCTCGGCTCGCGCCTGCAAGTCGAGCCGCGCTGGCTGCTCGATGCGGGACTCGGCCGGAGTGGCGGCGCTGGTTACGAGACCTGGTTTGCCACCGTCGGGGCCACGTGGGCGCTCGGCTGGCGCTACGGCATCGTGCCGGGAGGACGTTGAGATGACACGTCTCACACGTGGCACCGGAGTGCTCGCCGCTGCGCTCGCACTCGCGCTCGCGCCCACATCGCTGTCGGCGCAATGGCTCGACACCTACGAGCAGGCCTACCTGCGCGCCCCGCACAACTGGCGCTTCCGCACCGACTTTGCTTCGGCCGACCGGCTCTTCAACGCCTTCGACTACGGCCACGCGATCCTGAGCGAAACGCTCTGGGCGCACGCCGATGCCGGACCCGCCGCCCTCGAGACGGACGCGTTCGAGTTCCTCACGCGCGAGCTGCTCGTGAAGCCGCCGCGCCTGCCGCTGGCCGAACGCGCCATCGCACCGCAGTTCTCGCGGCTCGCCCCCGAGATCATGGCGATGTTCGACTGGGCGCACGTGCTGCACCGGCAGGTCTACGACGTGCTCGCCGATGCGCGGATCGACAGCGCGGCCAAGGACGCCGAGGTGGCGCGGCTGGTGCGGTACTACCGGACGCGGCCCGATCTCGCGTTCAGCGCGCGGCCCAAGTCGATGGCGCTGATGCAGGAGCAGCCGTACTCGTTGGCGTTTCGGCAGGCCTACCCGAAGTTCAACGGACTCATCTGGGCGTATCACTGGTTGCAGATGGGGTTGTACGAGCCGCTCGTCACGCGACGCACGCTCGAGGCGCAGCAGGCCGGCGTGGCGGAGGCACTCGCGCGCTTCCGCCTCATGCTCGCCGATCCGCCGCGCACGCTGCCCTACGTGATGCCGATGACGCCGGCGGTGGCGCCGGTCTTCTCGGCGCGCTTCCCGGAACTCGCCGTCATCTTCGACAACCTGCATTCGCTGCACGACGTCGTGAGCGACGTGCTCGCGAACCCGTCGGTGCCGCGTGACGCCAAACGCGCCATGCTGATGCAGGCGAGCGCCGCCTACCGCGACGACACGACCGAGGTCATGACCGTGGCCGCGTACGTGCGCATGTCGGGCCACATGGGTCTCGAGAACATGGGCGGCGCACCGCTCGGACAAACGGGGCCGTTGCCGACGCCGACCGTCGCGCGCGGCTACGTGATGAAGCACGACAAGGACGGCAACATGATCGGCGAGCACACGGGGCATGCGATGCCGGCCGACACCACGAAGAAGGCCGCCAACGACGAGCACGCAGCCCACAACATGCCGATGCCGGCAAACACCGCCGCGAAGGCGGGTGCGGCTCCTGCGGCCGCGCCTGCTGCGGCTACGGCGGATACGGCGGCTGCTGCGGCAGTTGCGCCTGCTGCGGCTGCCGCGCCTGCTCACGACATGGCCACCATGGATCACGCGGCGCACCAGGCCGCGCTCACGGCGGCGGCGGCGGCAGCAGCGGCGGCGGCCAAGGCCGCTACCGGCGACTCGGCGTTCGCCGCACTGCAAAGGCGCGGTGCGGGGGTCATGGGCGTCGATCAGTACTCCTCGCAGCACGTCTTCCAGGATCTCAAGGACGGCGGACGTATCGTGCTCGAGCGTGACCCCGGCGATACCGCCGGCGTCGCCACGATCCGTGCGCACCTGCGCGACGTGGCCGCCGCCTTTACCCGTGGCGACTTCAGCGCACCGTTCGCGACGCACGCCCAGGTGGTGCCGGGCACGGACGTGATGGCGGCGCGGAAGGCCCGCATCCGCTATTCGATGCGGAATCGTCCCGGTGGGGGCGAGGTGCGCATCACCACCACCGATCCGGTCGCACTCAAGGCGGTGCGGTCCTTCCTCCAGTTCCAGCGCTCCGACCATCGCGCGCCGGGCGCGGAACCGAAGCACCAGCACCCACCGTCCTGACCAGTGGCGCGGGCAACGCCAACCCAAGGGCGTTGCCCGCGCGGGCGCTGGGCGGTAACCTCTCTGCTCGACCCATGGGCGCGCCACGCGGCATTGTCCGCCGGCCCGCCGGATTGCTCCACGCCCTGGCGACCCGAGGCCTGCATGTTCGATCCGCGCTCATCCCGTCGTTCGTTCCTCCGTGGAACCGCAGCCGCGGTAGGCGCCGTCGCGCTCCCGGCCCTGCTTTCTCCGCGTGAACTGGCCGCGCTCGAGCCGCGCTCAGCGCGCTGGCTGGCCGGCATGGACGCCGAAGCGACGGCCCGCAACGCGGGCGGCCCCGTGATCCTCGCCCGCAACGAGAATCCGTATGGCATGAACCCGAAGGCGAAGCTCGCCTTCGACGGCGCGTTCAGCTACCACAATCGCTACAACAGCCCGCTGGCCGCGGAGCTGCGCAAGCGCTTCGCCGCGAAGAACGGCGTGCCCGAAGACCACGTGCTCCTCACGCAAGGCTCGCGCGAAGTGCTCGCGACCTCGGTGGCCGCGTTCGGCAGCAACGGCAAGGAGGTCATCACACCGTGGCCGAGCTACGAGGAAGTGGGCCGGTATGGCGACGTCATGGGGCTCACCGTGCATCGCATACCGCAGACCGATGCGCTCGAGATGGACTTGAAGGCGATGGACGCGAAGATCGGCGCGGCCACCGGCCTCGTCTTCCTCTGCAATCCGCAGAACCCCACGGGCACGCTGCTCGGCGGCGACACGATGCGCGACTTCATCCGCGCGACGACCCCGCGCGCCATGGTCCTCGTCGACGAGGCCTACCACGAGTACGCCAACGATCCGTCGTACCGCTCGATGATCGAACTCGTGAAGGCCGGCGACAACGTGATCATCGCCCGTACCGCGTCCAAGATCCACGGCATGGCGGGGGTTCGCATCGGCTTCGCCATCGCCAAGCCGGCGCTGCTCGCGAAGATCGGCGGCTACCAGATGGGCCAGGTCAACCCGCTGGCCTGCGCCGCCGTGAGCGCGTCGCTCGACGATCCGTCGTACACCACCTACTGCGCCGAGCAGAACGCGATCGGGCGCCAGTACACCACCGACGCGCTGCGCAAGATGGGCCTTCGCGTCATCACCTCGCACGCGAACTTCGTCTATTTCGACGCGAAGCGCCCGACCGTCGACGTGCGCAAGGCGTTCGAGACCGCAGGCTTCCTCGTCGGCCGCGCCTTCCCGAACTACCCCAACTGGGTGCGGGTCTCGATCGGCACGCCCGACGAAATGAAGGCGTTCGTGGCCGCACTCCCGCAGGCGCTGCGCGTCTGACGTCGGGCATCGCCGGCCCAGCTCGGCCATGACCACCCCGGTCCGGCGCTATTCCCCGCTCAAGCGGGCCGGGCGCGCCATCGAGCAGTGGGTGCGGCATCGCACCACCGGCATCCT
>JANYHJ010000179.1 GCA_025359135.1 Gemmatimonadota bacterium
GCATTCCCGCCAAGGCGTTGCTTGAAGCTGCCTCCTACGCCGAGAAAACGAAGAAGATGAAGGACTTCGGTGTTGAAGTCGGAGAGGTGAAGCTCGACTTCGGCGTCGCCATGAAGCGCTCCCGCGGCGTGAGCACCCAGAATTCCAAGGGGGTCGAGTTCCTCTTCAAGAAGAACAAGATCACCTGGATCAAGGGCGCGGGCGCGCTCGGCAAGGGCAAGTCGGTGGCGGTCACGGCCGACGGCAAGACCGAGACGCACACCGCGACGAAGGCCGTCGTCATCTGCACGGGCTCACGCGTGAAGGGACTCCCGCAGGCGGGGCTCGAGCTCAACAAGACCACTGTGATCTCGAGCGACGAAGCGCTCGTGCTCGAGAAGGCGCCCAAGTCCATCGCGATCGTCGGCGCGGGCGCGGTCGGCTGCGAGTTCGCCGATGTCTTCCAGGCGTTCGGCGCCAAGGTGACGCTGCTCGAAGTCGCGCCGCGCATCCTCCCGCTCGAGGACGAGGACAGCTCGTCCGAAGTCGCGCGCAGCTTCAAGAAGCGCGGCATCGACGTCATCGTCGGCGCCAAGCTCACCAGCACCAAGGTCGGCAAGGACTCCGTCAAGATTTCGCTCGAGGCCCAGGGCGCCAGGCAGGAACTCGACGTCGAGAAGGTGCTCGTGGCCGCAGGCCGCGCCGCCAACGTCGACAACCTCGGGCTGAAGGAAGCCGGCGTGCAGCTCACCGAGCGCGGCTTCATCAAGGTGACGCCGAAGCTCGAGACCACCGCGCCCGGCATCTACGCCATCGGCGATGTCGCCGGCCCGCCGATGCTCGCCCACAAGGGCGAGCGCGAGGGCATGGTCGTCGCCGAGGTGATCGCGGGCAAGTCGCACCACTTGGTCAACTACGGCAACATCCCGAACGCGACCTACTGTCACCCGGAAGTGGCATCCATCGGCATGACCGAAGCGCAGGTGAAGGAGAAGAAGGTCGAGTACAAGGTCGGCAAGTTCCCCTTCTCCGCCAACGGCCGCGCGCGCACCTCGGGCGAGACTGAGGGCTTCGTCAAGATCATCCGCGACGCCAAGTACGGCGAGATCCTCGGCGCCCACATCGTCGGCGCCCACGCCACCGAGTTGATCCATGAGCTCGCGGTCGCCCGCGAGAACGAGTACACGGTCGAGGAGATCGAGCTCGCGATCCACGCCCACCCGACGCTGTCCGAGGCGATCGCCGAGGCCACGCTCGATGCCATGGGCCGCATGATCCACGCGTAGGCCCGGGCCTTCGCCGTGGCCGCGCGCGACCTGCTCGTCGTCCGCTACGGGCGGCGGCCATGGACGGAGATCCTCGCCGTCCAGCGTGCCGCCGCCCGTGCGCGCATCGAGGGCACGCTCGCCAACGATCTGCTCATCCTCTGCGAGCATCCGCCGGTCATCACGCTCGGCCGCGCCTTCAAGAAGGAGAACCTCACCGCGCCCAAGGCGCTGCTCGATGCGCGCGGTGTGGAATTGCACGAAGCCGAGCGCGGCGGCGACGTCACCTTTCATGGGCCGGGTCAGTTGGTCGGCTACCCGATCGTCGACCTGCAGGTGCACAAGCCCGACCTGCACTGGTACCTGCGCATGCTCGAGGAAGCGTGCATCCGCGTCTGTGACGGCTTCGGCATCGAGGCGGGGCGCCAGAAGGGACAGACCGGCGTCTGGGTCGAGGGGCGCAAGATCGCGAGCATCGGCGTGCACGCGCGGCAATGGGTGACGTGGCACGGCTTCGCGCTCAATGTCACGACCGACCTGAGCTTCTTCGACCTCATGGTGCCGTGCGGTATCCCCGACGTCCGCATGACGAGCATCGCCAACGAGCTCGTGATGCGTGGCGAGCCTGTGGCGACCTCGCTCAACGCCCAAGTGGAGGACGCCGCAATCTCCACGATGGCGGAAATCCTCGACCGGAGCGTGGACGAACTGTCACCGGGGGCGCTCGAGCTCTTCCTCACTCCCGCGTCGTCCTGAGCGCCGCGAGGGCGCTGCGTGCCGTCCCGAGCGACGCCCCGTCAGTGCTCGCGCACGGCAATCATGCCGCCAATCGCGCCCGAGGATGGGTTGCGCAGCACGACGATGTAGCTCGCGCCGGATGACATGCCGACGACGGCGCCCGAGTAAAGCGTCGTGATCGAGTTGCCGTTGCCCGGCGCGCGAACGTCGAAGGTGAAGTCGCAGCTACTGAAGCAGGTGGGCACGGCCAGTGTCGCGCCATAGCGGAGATGCGGTGCGCTTCCCGGAGCCGGGACTCCGCTGGCACCGTTCGTCCAGAACTCCACCGAGTCACCACCGGCGCTCGGGAGGTAGTCCAGCGCGTTGACGATCCGCATGGCGGCGCCGGGAAGCACCGGAGGCGTCGTGTCCGCAATCGCGACCATCGTCACGCCAGGATTCGCCCCCGCTGTGCCGTTGCCCATCACCACGATGGTGTACTTCCCGCCGGCCACCAGGGACGAGAACGCCTGCGTGGCCAGCGTGCCGCCGGTCACCTTGCTCACGGTGAAGGTGCCGCCCGCGTCGACCGAGGTGAAGGCGCCCGTGCCGGCCGGCGTCACGCTGCCGGCGGAGATCGAACCGAACGCCACGTTCGAGTTCACGGCAACGCTGACGCTCGCGAGGTCCATCACGGCGTTGACGACACGTACCTGCATTTGCGGAAGCGGCGTCGGCGTCGTCGCACTCGAACTCGAACAGCTCGAAACGGTGGCGAGACACCCTGCTGCGAACAGCCGAAGCGGAAGCGCTGGCGTCATGGGACTCGAAGTTTGAGGAAGATCCCGGAATCGCGCCCATGATGTTGCACGCCACCGCCGGTGCCCGATACCGCTGCCCGGATGAAGAATCGCTTAGTGGTGAGCGTGTGGGGGTCACGGAGGACAGCGTGTCGCACGGATGTCCAACGCCGCGCGGGACTGTCGATTCGCCTGTACTGCACGCGGCCAAGGCGGCTTGCGGGCCACACGCGCGGTCCAGAACATTCCACGACCCTTCCGCGAGCAAGTCCGGCATGTCCCTGCTCTCACTCCGCGTTCTCTGGTTCGAGGCCCTCTGCCGAGACGCGGAGCGTATCCACGACTTCTACGCGCAGGTCTGCAGCTGCGCGTTGATGTACTGGCCGCCAGCGGGCTGCGCACAGTACCAGATCTTCAGCGGCGGTGCGGTGCCCACCGAAGCGCTCTCCTTGGTCCTCAGCGACGCGCCAGCTGAGCTCCGCGCCAGCACGCACTGGCGGGGTGACCCGGCCACACCCGACGTCGACCCGAAGCGCCACCAGCGGCCGCCAACCGACAGCGTGGTGCTCGCGAATTTCGCGGTCGGCGCGCTTGCGATGTGCGCATGCGGCGGGGGCGCAGCCACCCCAGCGTTCCCAGCGCCGGCGCCCGCGCCTGTAGTTGCGCCTGCACTGCCCGTCGCCATCACGCCGGCCCTGCCGCCCGTCAAGCCGCCCGCACCTCGTGCCGCGGTCCGCCGCGCCTGGGCTGCGCTCGACACCGGTGCCTTGAGCGTGCCGATCTTCGCCGCCACGTTGCGTCGTCCGGTCGTCAGCGACCGGCCCGGCGACAAGTTCGGTGGCGACGACGCCGACTCGCTGCTGTTCGCCCTCGTCAAGGTCAACGTCCCCGGTTACGCCGTGCGCCGCCAAGGCGAAACGCCGCGCCCGCCCACCACGCGCGTCAGCCGCTTCTGGTACAAGCCCGATTCCACGAAGGACATGTACCTGCGCGACGTCGCCGGCACCGATGCGACCAACTTCGCGCGCGCCGTCACCGACGCGCTCACCGCCACGCAGTCGCGCTCGCTCCTCATCTTCGTGCACGGCTACAACGTCTCGTTCGAGGACGCCGCCGTGCGCGCCGCCCAGATCGCCGCGGACACGGACCTGGACGGGGCCGTCGTGATCTTCGACTGGCCATCGGCGGGCGCGATGTCGAGCTACGTGCGCGATCAGCAGGCCGCGCGCAACGCGGGCTTCTACCTCGCGCGCTTCCTGCGCGACTTCCCCGCCAGCGTCGACGCCGACCGCCTGCTCCTCGTCGCCCATTCGATGGGCTCCGAAGTCGTCTCGCGCGCCGTCTCGATCCTCGGCGACTCCGTGCCGCCGATCACGCAAGCGGTCTTCGCCGCGCCTGACGTCGATGCGCGCTTCTTCCGGCGCGAAGTCCTGCCGCGCCTCGTGCCCAAGGCCAAGCGCATCACCGTCTACGCGTCCAACGAAGACGAAGCGCTCCGCGCCTCACGTGTCCTCAACGGCGTCTGGCGTCTCGGGTTGGGCGGCGACTCCCTCGTGGTGCTCAAGGACATGGACACCATCGATGCCACGCGCGTCCGCGGCGACTTCCTCGGCCACACTCTGTTCATCAACGGGTCCGTCCTGGCCGACCTGCACGAACTGCTCGCCAACGACCGCGCTCCGGGTGACCGGCGGCTGCTCGGCATCAGGAAGGACTCGCTGACGTTCTGGCGCTTTCGCTCGGAGTCGCGCTGATCCTTTCCCGCGCGTGAATACGTCCAGTCGTCACGTCGCTCGGCGCCGCACCTTCGGCGTATATTCGCACGCATGCCCGACGTCCCCCGCGTCTATCACCCGCGCGACCGCGACATCCCCGCGCGCTCCGAGCACGCCCCCGATCATCTCGATGGGCTGAATCCGGAACAGCGTGCGGGCGCCACGGCCATGGGCAGCCCGCTGCTCATCGTTGCCGGCGCGGGCACCGGCAAGACGCGCACGCTGGTCCATCGCGTCGCGTATCTCATCGAGAGCGGCACACGCCCCGAACGCATCCTGCTGCTCACCTTCACGCGTCGCGCCGCGCAGGAAATGCTCTCGCGCGTCGAGCGACTCGTCGGCGCACAGGGACGCCACGTGCAGGGGGGCACCTTCCATGGCACCGCGCACCGGTTGCTCCGCACCTTTGGCCCGGCCGCGGGATTGGCCTCCGACTTCAGCATCATGGACCAGGCCGACGCCGAGGACCTGATGCAGGTCGGGCGCGCGCACTCCGGCGTCGCGGCGAAGAACAAGCGCTTCCCGAAGAAGGAAACGCTGCACTACCTCTACTCGCGCCACGTCAACACGGAGAAGTCGCTCCACCATCTCCTGCACGAGGAGTATCCGAACTTCGTCGAGTACGAGGAGGAGATCGCGAAGATCTGGGCCGATTACACCGGTCGGAAGTCCGATCGGAACCTCGTCGACTACGACGACCTGCTCCTCTTCTGGACGTTGCTGCTTGAGCAGGCGCCCGACCTCGCCGCGCGCATCAGCGGACTCTGGGACCATGTGCTCGTCGACGAGTACCAGGACACCAATGCGCTCCAGTCGCGCATCCTGCGCGGCCTCGCCGGTGCACACGGCCGCATCACCGTCGTCGGCGATGACGCGCAGAGCATCTACGCCTTCCGGGGCGCCACGATCCGCAATATCCTCGACTTCCCGGGGCAGTTCCCCGGCACGCGCGTCGTCACGCTCGAGCAGAACTACCGCTCCACCGCGCCCATCCTCGAGTGCACCAACACCCTCATCTCGCGCGCGCGCGAGCGCTACACCAAGGAACTGCGCACGGCGCGCGAGGGCGGTGAGAAGCCGTGGCTCGTCGCCGCGCGTGACGAGGCGCAGCAGACGCGCTTCGTGGCCGATCGCATTCTCGAACTCCACGAGGAGGGCATCCCCCTCCGCGAGATGGCGGTGCTCTTCCGCGCCGGCTACATGTCCGCCGACCTCGAGATCGAGCTCGCGCGACGCAAGATCCCGTTCGACAAGTGGGGCGGCCTGCGATTTCTCGAGGCGGCGCACGTCAAGGACGTGCTCGCCTTCCTCCGCATCCTCGAGAACCCGCGCGACGAAGTCAGCTGGTACCGCATCCTCATGCTCATGCCGGGCATCGGCGAGCAGACGGCGCGCGCCGCCATCGGCAGCATGGCCGACATGGCGTGGACGTCGGGCGCCTTCGGACGGTTTGCACCGCCGCCACGCGCCCGCAACGCACACGCGTCGCTCGTGCAACTGCTCGAGCTGCTGCGCGTGGGTGCGGCGCCCGACGATTCGCAGGTCAGTCGCGACATCGCCCGCGTGCGCCAGATGTACGACAGCTTGCTCCGCGAGAAGTACGATCGTCCCGAGCCGCGGCTGGCTGACCTCGACCAGCTGCAGGTCATCGCCGCCGGCTATCCGTCACGACAGGCCTTCCTGAGCGCCATCGCGCTCGAGCCACCGTCGGGCACGCAGGACCTTGCCAGCGGCGCCGACGAAGAAGACGACGTGCTCGTCCTCTCCACCGCGCACTCCGCCAAGGGACGCGAGTGGGACGTCGTTTTCCTCATCTGGGCCGTGGATGGCTACTTCCCGATGGCGCGCGCACTCGGCGATGCCGACGAAGAAGAGGAGGAACGCCGCCTCATGTACGTCGCCACCACGCGCGCGCGCAATCACCTCTTCGTCACCTATCCGCTGCAGGCCTACAACACGCGCCGCGGCGCCGACTACACGCTCGACCAGCTCTCGCGCTTTCTCGATCGTGGCGTGCGCGACACCATGGAACGTGTCGCCCTGGGCGAGAACGACGTGCCTGCCGCTGAACTGGCCCCGCCGCCGACCACGGTGGACCTGCGCGCCCTTCTGCGCGGTCGCTTCGGCGCCTGAGCTGTTCGCTCCGCCCGGGCCGACCCTCGCCCGGCATGCCGTCCGGCCCGTCGAGAGTGAACACTTGAACCATCGGGCTCGTGCGGCTGTCTGACCTCTCGTCGCTCCCGCTGCGTCACCTCCAGACGAGACTGCCATGCACGCTCGCACGCGCACGTTCGCCATTGTCGTCGCCGCCTCGCTCGCCTTGGCCGCTGCCTCCGCCCCATCGCCCGCCACGCGCCTCCACGCTGCGCTTGCCGGCAATTGGAAGGGCGCCCTGCGCTATCGCGACTACCAGGACTCGACCCGCTTCGTCACCCTTCCGACCCTGCTCACCGGCACGCTCGCCGCCGACTCAGGCCAGGTCCAGCTCGATTTCACGTACGATGATGGTCCCGGGAAGACGGTGCTCGACCGCGACATCTTCGACCTCGACCCCGCACTCAAGACAGTGCGCTGGGGTGGCCCCAAGGACCCAGACACGCGCACTCGCTTCGACGTGACGGAGTTTGCGGGCGACATCGCCACGCGCCCGATTCGGCTCGTCCTCGAGTCTGATGGACGTGACAACAACAAGCCGGCCCACATCCGCGAGACCGTCACGCTCTCGATCAGCGATCTCCATATCCTCAAGGAGGTTCGTTTCGCGCCGGCCGCGGACTACCTCTTTCGCCACGAATACCGCTTCACCAAGTTCGCCCCGAGCCGCTGAAAGAGGCTCCGCTCACACCACCGACACGCAAGTTCGCCCCGGGCCATCACTTGCGATATAACCCATTGTCTGTCAAGCACTTAAGACAGATTTTTCCGGCCTCCTTTCCTTTGACACCACCCCCGTCCGCATCTATTATGCGAATCCCATGGGATTCGTCCACCTCCACTGCCATTCCGAGTACTCCCTGCTGGATGGGGCGAACCGGATCGAGCAGCTGATCGACCGCGCCAAGGAGTTCGAACAGCCAGCGCTGGCGATCACCGATCACGGCAACATGCACGCCGCCTGGGAGTTCCAGGAAAAGGCGAAGAAGGCGGGGATCAAGCCCATCCTCGGCATGGAGGCGTACGTCGCGCCGGCCGATCGGCGCACCAAGGGACGCCCTTCGCCGGGCGCCAAGCCGTACTACCACCTCGTGCTGCTCGCGCGCGACATGACCGGGTACAAGAACCTGGTCAAGCTCACCTCCCTCGCTTACACCGAGGGGTTCTACATGCGCCCGCGCGTCGACCGCGAACTCCTCGTCAAGTACAACGAGGGGATTATCGTCTCGTCCGCCTGTCTCGCCGGCGAGGTGGCTACGCACCTCATGAGCGATCGCTACGAGGACGCCAAGGCGGCCGCCGCGTGGTACGCCGAGCTCTTCAAGGATCGCTACTACCTCGAGGTACAGGCGCACGGCACCGAAGGCCAGGCCAGGCTCAACCGCGAGATCTTCCGCCTCGGGACCGACCTCGGCATTCCCGTCGTCGCCACCAACGACGCGCACTTCCTCAAGCACGAGGACCACGACGCCCACGACGTGCTCCTCTGCATCGGCCTGGGCAAGGATCGCGAAGATCGCGATCGCATGAAGTACGACGACGGCCTCTACTTCAAGTCCGCGCCGGAAATGGCGCAGGTCTTCCCCGACCGGCCCGATGTCCTCGCCAACTCGCTGGCCATCGCCGACACGGTCGACCTGAACTTCGGCAAGACCTACCACCTGCCGTCGTTCCCGCTGCCGACCGGCGTGGAGAGCGAGAACGCGTTGCTCGTGCGTCTCGCCGAGGAGGGGGCGCGCTGGCGGTATGGCGCGACGCTCAGCCCCGAAGTGCGCGAACGCCTCGACTACGAGTTGGGCGTCATCACCAAGACGGGCTACGCCGGCTACTTCCTCATTGTCCACGACTTCATCAAGGCCGCGCGCGATCGCGACATCCCGGTGGGTCCAGGACGCGGTTCGGCTGCGGGCTCGCTCGTCGCCTACGCCCTGCGCATCACCGACGTCTGTCCGCTCAAGTTCGACCTCCTCTTCGAGCGCTTCCTGAATCCGGAACGCGTCTCGATGCCCGACATCGACGTGGACTTCTGCTTCGAGCGGCGCGGCGAGGTCATCGAGTACGTCAGGCAGAAGTACGGCCGGGACGCCGTCGGGCAGATCGTCACGTTCGGCACCATGAAGTCGCGCGCCGCCATCAAGGACGTCGGCCGCGTGCTCGGCTTCACCCCGGCCGAAACCGATGCGCTCGCCAAGCTCATCCCCAACCAGCCCAACTTCTCGCTCACCGTCGCGGAAGCCATCAAACAGCTCCCCGAGGTCAAGAAGCTCTACAAGGACGACGAGCGCACGGCGAGCCTTCTCGACTACGCCATCGCGCTCGAGGGACTCTCGCGCCACACCGGCGTGCACGCGGCGGGCGTCGTCATCGCCCCTGGTCCGCTCGACGACTACGTCCCCACCTGCACGCAGGTGACCAAGGGCTCGGGCGGCAACGACGACGAGACCGTCGTCGTCACGCAGTACGACATGAACGCGCTCGAGAAGGCCGGGATGCTCAAGATGGACTTCCTCGGTCTCACGACCCTCACCGTCATCACGGACGCGGTCAAGTCGATCAAGGCGCGCACCGGCCGCGACATCGACCTCGACGCGCTGGCACTCGACGACGATGCGACCTACCGCATGCTGCGCGCGGGCCGCACCGCCGGCGTCTTCCAGTTCGAGTCGCCGCTTGCCACCGACGTGTTGCGCTCCATGCGCTGCGACCGCTTCGACGACCTCGTGGCCTCGAACGCACTGCTGCGCCCGGGCCCGCTCGACGCGGGCATGCACAAGGTCTACATCAGGCGCAAGCGCGGAGAGGAGCCGGTCACCTACCAGCTCCCCGAGCTGCAGGCCATCCTCGAGCCCACCTACGGCGTCATCACGTACCAGGAACAGGTCATGCGCATCGCGCAGGTCCTGGGCGGCATCTCGCTCGCCGAAGCCGACGTGCTCCGCAAGGCCGTGGGCAAGAAGGACGCCGACCTCATCAAGAACGAGCTCGGCAAGTTCATCACCAAGGCCGTCGCCAAGGGCCACGCCAAGGCGGTCATCGAGGACATCGCGGGACAGATCGAGACCTTCGGCCGCTACGGCTTCAACAAGTCGCACTCGGTCGCGTATTCGGTCGTCGCCTATCACACAGCGTGGCTCAAGGCGCATCATCCGGCCGACTTCATGGCCGCGCTGCTCTCCGCCTGCATCGGCGACACCGACTCGGTGGTCAAGTACATCAACGAGGCCCGTGAACTCGGCCTCGAGGTGCTCGCGCCGCAGGTCAACGAGTCGAACTACAAGTTCACCGTCATCGGCGACAAGCGCCTGCGCTTCGGCTTCGGCGCCATCCGCAACGTCGGACGGGGCGCCATCGACGCCATCCTCGCCGCGCGCGCCGTCAAGCCGTTCGAGTCGCTGCACGACCTCGCCGGCCGCGTCGACCTTCGCCTCTGCAACAAGCGCGTCTTCGAGGCCCTCATCTGCTCCGGTGCGCTCGACGACCTGGGCGGCGCACACCGCGCGCAGCTGCTCGCCATGGTCGACGGTGCCCTTCAGGAGGCGGCCTTCCAGCACGAGGAACGCGCCTCCGGCCAGGTCTCGCTCTTCGGCGAGATGGTCGCGGGCAGCGACGCACCGTCCCCAACGGCCACGTCGCTGCCCAACGTCGCGCCGATGTCCGAATCCGAGCGCCTCACGCGCGAGAAGGAAGTGCTCGGCTTCTACATCTCCGGCCACCCGCTCGAGCCCTTCCGCACCGACTGCGAACTCCTGGCGTCGCACACGGTCGCGCAACTCGGCGCCTGGCAGGACGGCGCCATGACCTTGGGCGTCGTCATCACGGCCATCAAGAAGCAGGTGTCCCGGAAGTCGGGCGCGGAGTTCGCGCGCCTCACCGTCGAGGACTTCACCGGCACCACGGAGCTGCTCGTCTTTCCCGATGCGTGGGCCGCGGTCGGCGACCGCGTCAAGGTCGACATCCCGGTCCTCATCAAGGGCGGCTACTCGCGCCGCGATCAGGGCGCCGAGACGCCGACCTTCATTGTCGAGACCATTCAGCGCTTCGCCGAGGTCCGCAGCACGGGCGCCGTCGCGGTCGCCATCGAGCTTGGCCGGGGTCCCTCCCTCGCCCCCGACGTCATGCGTGACGTCCGCGCCGTGGCCGAGGCGCATCCGGGCGCGTCACCGCTTGAAGTACGCTGGAACGACGGCAGCAGCATGGCTGCCGCGCGCTGGCGCTCACGTACGCTGCGTATCGCCGCCACCGGCGCTGCGTTGACCGAACTCAGGGCCCTCCTCGGTCAGGAACGGGTCCGTCTTGTCCGCGGGAGCTGAGCATGGGTACTGCCATTGCACTGGAATTCGAGAAGCCGATCGCCGAACTCGAGAAGCAGATCGAGGAGCTCAAGCGCGTCGCCGGTGACCGGCAGTTCGCCGTCGACGAGGAGATGGCGCCCCTCAACCGCCGCCTCGACGAACTGCGCGCCGAGATCTACCGCAACCTCACGCCGCATCAGCGCGTGCAGGTGGCCCGCCATCCGCGGCGTCCCTTCACCGCCGACTACATCCGGCTCTGCTTCACCGACTTCATCGAGCTCCACGGTGACCGCCTCTATCGCGAGGACGCGGCGATCATCGGCGGATGGGCGCGACTCGATGGCGAGACCGTCATGATCATGGGGCACCAGCGCGGCCGCGACACCAAGGAGTCGCTCAAGCGCAACTTCGGCATGCCGCACCCGGAGGGCTATCGCAAGGCGCTTCGTCTCATGAAGCTCGCCGAGAAATTCCACGTCCCCGTCCTCACCTTCATCGACACGCAAGGCGCATGGGCCGGCATCGGCGCCGAGGAGCGCGGCCAGTCCGAGGCCATCGCCCGCAACCTTTTCGAGATGAGCCGGCTCGAGGTGCCGATCATCGCCACCGTCATCGGCGAGGGCGGCTCGGGTGGCGCGCTTGCGCTTGGCGTCGCCGATCGCGTCCTCATGTTCGACAACTCCGTGTACTCCGTCATCAGCCCCGAAGGCTGCGCCGCCATCCTCTGGAAGGATGGCAAGAGTCCCGCGATGCGCGCCAAGGCCGCCGAATCGTTGCGCATCACGGCGCGTGACCTCATCGATCTCAAGGTCATCGACGACATCATTCCGGAACCGCTCGGCGGCGCACACGCCGACAACGAGACGACGGCGCGCAACCTGCACGCCGCGCTCGTCAAGCACCTCGACGACCTCCGCCGCCTCAAACCCGACAAACTCGTCCGTCGTCGCCGCGAGAAATTCCTCCGCATGGGAGCCATCCAGGGGTGAGCCTTCCGGTCTGGCCCGCCGAGCCCGAACTCGACGACGCTCCGCTCGTGCCCCCCTTCCTCGTCGAGGTCGCGTTCAAGGGCAGTCGTCGCAGTTTCTTCCGCTGCGACCTCGCGGCGCTGCCCCCCATGGGCGCGGCCGTCATCGTCGAGGTGGATCGCGGCGAGGACCTGGCTCGCGTCCACGCCACGGGGAGCCGCGCTGCACAGCGCTCGGCGGGGGTTCCGCATGGCGTCGGCACCACGCTGCCCCAGCAGCGCATCCTCCGCATGGCCACCCCGGCGGAGGTCACGCGCGAGCGCGCCCTCCGCAGCGAGGACGAGCACGCGCGGCGCGCTGCCGCCGAGAAGGTTCGCGCGGCCAACCTCGACCTCAAGCTTTCGGACGCCGAGTGGCAGTTCGACCGCAAGAAGCTGACGTTCTACTTTACCGCCGAGAAGCGCATCGACTTCCGCGCGCTCGTGCGCGATCTGGCGTCGCAGTTCCGGGCGCGCATCGAACTCAAGCAGTATGGCGTGCGCGACGAGGCCAAGCGACTCTCCGGCATCGGTCGCTGTGGGCGCGAATACTGCTCATCCGCGTGGCTTCCCGAGTTGCGCCCCGTCAACCTCGGCGTCGCGAAGGAACAGAAGCTCTCGCTCAATCCGTCGCAGATCTCGGGCGCGTGTGGCCGGCTCATGTGTTGCCTCCGCTATGAGCACGACTTCTACGCCGCCGCACGCAAGCGCTTTCCCAAGGAAGGGAAGATCCTCGTCACCGAGCGCGGCGAGGAGAAGGTGGTGAGCGTGGACATCTTCCGCGACCGGGTTACGCTGCGCTCCGTCGAGGGGGAGGTGCGCATCGCCGAGCTCGCGGAAGTCACGGGCGCTTCGCTTGCGGTCATCGAGCGGCAGCCCGCGCAGGATCACCAAGAGGGCGAGACGTCGAGCGCCGATGTGCGTGACGTGCGTGACGTGCGTGAGCACTCCGATGCGTCGGCGCCGCGCACCCCCCTTCCCGCCGAGGTGCCGCCGATCGACGCGAATGCTGCCGCGCTCGATGATTCCAGCGCCGATGGTGACAACGAGGACGACGAACTCGACGCCACCGACGGCACCTCCAGTGCAACCGGTGCGCAATCGGCCGACGGCGGCGGCAACACGCCCCGGCGTCGCCGTCGCGGTCGTCGCGGCGGTAGGCGCGGACGCGGGCCGGGCGGCGCCGCCGAGGGTGGACCGCGACCACCGGCTGGCCCCACTCCCTCCTGACGAGAACGCGTGACGCGATTCTACATCACCACCGCGATCGACTACGCCAACGGTGACCCGCACCTGGGACACGCGTTCGAGAAGATCGGCGCCGACACCATCGCGCGCTATCATCGCATGGCAGGCTTCGACGTGCACTTCTGCATCGGCATGGACGAGCACGGCCAGAAGGTCGCGCAGACGGCGGCCGCGCAGGGCGTCGAGCCGCAGCAGTTCGTCGATGGCGTCGCCGCGCAGTTCCGCACCATGTGGGATCGCGTCGGCATCTCGTACGACCAGTTCATCCGCACCACCGACCCGGCCCACAAGTCCGGCGTGCGCGCGCTCATCAAGCGCATCGCCGACACGTCGCCCGACGACTTCTACGAAAAGGCGTACGAAGGGTGGTACTGCGTCGGCTGTGAGCTCTTCAAGCGCGACGACGAGATCGCCGACGGCCGCTGTGTGCTCCACCACACGCGCACGCTCGAGTGGACCAAGGAGCGCAATTTCTTCTTCCGCCTCACCAAGTACCAGGGCTTCCTCGAACGCCTCATTGCGGAGCACCCGGACTTCATCCGGCCGGAGTCGCGCCGCAACGAAATCCTCGGCCTCATCGCGCAGGGCCTCGAGGACATCTCGATCTCGCGCGCGCGTCTCGCTTGGGCCATCCCCTTCCCGCTCTCCATTTCCGACGGCTCGGCGCAGGGCACCTGGGTCTGGTTCGATGCACTGCCCAACTACCTCACCGCCACCGGCTATCCGTCCAAGGAGTGGAAGGATCGCTGGCCGGCGCAGCTGCACGTCGTCGGCAAGGACATCACGCGACTCCACGCCGTTGTCTGGCCCGCCATGCTGCAGGCGGCCGAGCTGCCCATCCCTGAACGTGTCTGGGCCCACGGGTTCGTGCAGCTCGGCGGCGAACGCTTCTCCAAGTCTGCCGGAGTCAAGCTCGATCTCGGCGAGGCCATCGATCGGCATGGCGTTGACGCCTTCCGCTATTTCCTGCTGCGTGAAGTCCCCTTCGATGCCGACGGCAACTTTTCGTTCGAGCGGTTCGACGACCGCTTCAACGCCGACCTCGCCAACGCCTTCGGCAACCTCGCCAGTCGCGTCATCGCGATGATCGAGCGCTACCGCGGCGGCATCGTGCCGGCGGCACCGCAGACTGAACTCGACGCACAGGACGCCGTCGCAGTCGCCGAGTACCACAAGGCGTTGGACGGCTCCACCGGATACCTCCTCCACGAAGGGCTTCGCCACGCGTGGAGCTGCGCGTCCCGAGGCAACGAGTATGTGGACCGCCGTGCCCCTTGGAAGCAGGCCAAGGACCCCGCCGAGGCGGCCGCGCTCGACGAGACGCTCGGCGCACTGGCACGCCAGTTGGCGCGCCTGGCCGTGCTCGTGGCGCCCTACATGCCGACCAAGGCTGCGGAACTCTGGACCCAACTGGGGGGTCCAGAGACAGTGGACCGTCAGCGCTTTGCTGGTCTGGCGACCCTCGATCCGGCCGGATGGCGCGTCACCAAGGGCGCACCGCTCTTCCCCAAGCCGGCGCTCTAGCCCCCACCCCCCATGTCTTTCCCGCCACTGCACGCTCGCGCCCTCCTGACGGCCGCCCTGCTCTTGGGCGGCGCGCTGGCGGGGCCCGCGTGCGCACGCAACCAGCCGCCACAGGCGGAGGACGTCAGCGCGATCATGCTCTTCGTCGAGAACCGCGGTTGGGATGACATGAACATCTTCATCCTCCGCGGCGACACGCGCGATCGACTCGGCCGGGTCTCTGCGGCGAGCCGCTGGAGCGTACCACTCGACCGCTGGGTCACCAATCAGGCGGGCAGCATCCGCATCGTGGCCCAGCCGGTGGGAACGCGCTACTACGGCAACGGCGCCTCAGCCGTCACGCAGATTCTCCAGCTCGAAAATGGCCAGACGGTCCTCTGGACGATCGAGAAGGACCTCGCCCGGTCGTTCGTCGAAATCAGGTAGGGCGGGCGTCGGAAATGAAGCGGGGCGGCTCCGCATGCGGAGACGCCCCGTGTCGTCGGTGCTGCGAGCGCCTCGTCAGCGCCCTTGCGTGGGCGTGAAGGCGCGGAGAAACCCATCGGTGCCCCCGCTCGCAACGGCGGCAAGGGCGTACATGCCAAAACCGATGCCCACCACGACCAGCACCGTCTTGAACGAGTTCAGGTCGCGCTGATCATAGCCGGTGATGAACTCGCGCTTGACCGTCACCTGCTCGCCGAGCCAGCGGTTCTCGAGCCCTTCGCGGTCCACCACTGCGACCACGCTCATGCGGACCGAAGCGGAATCCGCGGCAACGATGGTGCCGCGAAGTCCGGTGACGCCGGGGCCGATCACTGGGGCCATCATCGCGGCGCCCATATCGCTCAGGCGGAGGCGGGCCTCGTCGTTTGCACCGGGGATGCGGTCCATCGGCCGCGTGGAGTGGCACGCGCCGAGGGTGAGGAGCAGCAAGGCGGCAATCGGGCGCCGCAGCAAGGCGCGGTAACGGGTCACGAAAGGTCCTCAGGTCGAGCGGGGAGTCGGTGGGGCTGCGGTGTCGTACGCTCCACGTCGCTGATGGTTCCACCAGAAAGCCGAGCGGCCCGCCCCGGAAAGTTACTCCGGAACGGGCCGCCAGGTTATTCAGGTGCGCCGAAGGTTACGGCTGCGCGAGGCAGGCACCGCCGCTGTACGGCGTCGGCGCAACGGCGCCGTCGACGTAGTTACGGACAGGCTGCGCCGACGGAACCGGAATGTTCGGGTTCGTCTGACGTTCGTTCGCGTCGTAGTAGAAGCGCATGGGGATCGTCGTGTTGGGCGCCGTCGCCGTCGGGTTGGCCCGGAGGTTCGGCGTGCACGTGCGCTTGTAGTCGCTCCACGTTTCCGGGTTCTGGAAGAGGGCGATGTACTTCTCGTTCATGATCTCGGTGAGCAAACCAGTGGCCGTGGTGGCCGGGGCCGCGAAGTTGAACGCGACACCGTTTGCGGTCTTGTAGGCCTGGAGCGCGGTGAGCGCGCCCGCATCGTTGCCGGTGAGCGAGAGCGCTTCGGCGCGGATGAGCTGATTTTCGTCGAACGTGACCCACGGCTGCTTGAACCCCGGGTCGGCACGCGTCGCGGACAGCCAAGAGAAGGTGCCGTCGTCCTCGTCGCCGGGCTTGGCGCCCTTGTACGCACCGGAGCCGTTCACGCCAAAGTACGAAGCAAGACGCGGGTCGGTGCGCGACTGCATCATCGTCACAAGCGAATCGCCCATGGAGATGTCCGTTCCACGGTTGCGGCGGAACTGGAACCAGCCGTTCTCCTCACCCGTGGTGGCGGACTGATACGTGTTGTAGTCGCCGGTCTTGGAGGCGATGCCCAAGGCCGTCTCCGTCACGGCCAGCGCGTAGTTGCGCTGATGGAGTGCGATGCGCGCCTTGAGCGTGTGCGCCATCGGAATCCACTTGGCCGTGTTCCCCTTGAAGACGAGGTCCGTCCCGCCCGGTCCGGGGCCCGCGCCCGCCATATTCACGATCGCCGAGTCGAGCAGGATCTGGAGGTCGGCATACACCGAGTCCTGCCGCTCCAGCGCGGGGACCGGGATCGACGACTGTACCGCCTGGAGCACGCCCGCCTTCTTGTAGACGATGGCGCCCCAGTTGTCGGCCGCAGCCTCCATGATGAGCGCCTCGTACACTTGGGCGATACCCACAAACTGCCTGTCGCCGGCGGTGTTCGATACCGTCTGAATGATGCGAAGATCGAGGAGTCCGCCGCCGGTGTACCAGTTGCCCCAGCCCAACAGATTCTCGTCCACGAGGCCGTACCGGGCGTACGAGGACCATTGGCGGTTGACGCCCATGATCTGCTGCGTCCACGTCCCCACGTAGCGTGCCGGGTCGCCGATGACGCTGGCTTGCTGGAACGCCTGAATGGCGGGGAAGAGCTGGCGTGGCGTCGCCGCTACCGGTGAGTTCGGGTTTGTGTCGATGCCTGGGCCGGTGAAATCCACGCAGCCCACCAGACCGGCGCCGAGGGCAAAAGCCCCCAGCGCGGTCCGGATGCGAGTACTAGTGATCATTGAAGTCATGGGGTCTGGTTAGCGGTTGAGGGTGAAGTTGATGGCCCACGACCGCGCCTGCGGATTGTTGAAGTAGTCGATACCGCGGCCGATGCCCGTGCCGCCGTAAAGGTTCGTTTCGGGGTCGACACCATCGTAGTCCGTCCAGACCTTGAGGTTGCGGCCCGACACGCGGACGTCGATGCTCGACAGGCCGAAGGACTTCTTGACCCACGACTGGTCGAAGGTGTACGCCGCGGAGATTTCGCGGAGACGCGTGAACGCGCCGTTGTCGACGAGCTGGCCACCGGGGCCGGCAAACACGCCGCCGCCGATGCCGTCACGCCACCAGTTCTGGCCAACCGAAACCGCCGTGCCAGCGCCCGGACCCGTCACCGACCCTGCAAAGATGTCGGTGCCGAAGGTGCGGAGGCCGCCGGTGTAGAGGCCCGTGCCCGAGTTGTACACCGCACGACCCTGCGACGACGTCGAGAGCGACTTGCCGAAGCTCTGGAGGGCACCACGCGTGCCATTCCAGTTCTGGGCGCCGTTCCGGATGTCGAGGAGCATCGAGAGGTTGAGCTTCTTGTACAGCGTGACGTTGTTGCGAAGACCAAGCAGGTAGTTCGCGTTCGGGTCGCCCGTCACGCGGTTCTGCGGATCGGCAATCGGGAAGCCGTTGGCCGCAATGAAGAGGGCGCCATTGGGGGCGTTCTTCGTGCGGCAGTACGCGTTGACGTCGTTCCCCGGCACGCCCGACCCCGCCTGGATGTTGGTCGCATCCGGGACGTTGTAAAGACAGCGCACGAAGTCGGTCTGGTAGAACACGCCGAGGGGCTGGTTGGCCACCGCCGCCGAGGCGCCGAAGCCGCCGGCAATGCCGACGAACTCGGCACCCAGCACGTCCTTCACGAGGTTGCGGTTGCGCGTGAAGTTCACGCCCGTTTCCCAACGGAAGTTCGTGCGCTCCATGACGCGGCCGTTGAGGCTGATTTCGACACCCTTGTTCTCGATCTTGGCGCCGTTCTTGTTGATGGAATTGAAGCCGGTCGAGTTCGGCAGCGGCACGGACAGGATGACGTCGCGGGTCTGCGCGTCATAGTACGTGATCGAGCCGTCGATACGCTGGTTGAACAGGCCGAAGTCGGCGCCGAACTCGGTCTCGGCTGTGATTTCGGGACCAAGGCCAAGGAAGCCGAGCGTGCCGCCCGAGTAGAGACCGTTCTGGCCGTTCTGCGTCGGGTTCGTCGGGCCACCGCCATAGGCGAAGAACCCGCCGCCGTTGCCGAACGTGGTCAGCGTCTGGTACGCACCCGGCTCACGGCCCACCTGGCCGTACGCCGTGCGCAGCTTCAGGAACGAGAGCGTGCCACGCTGGTTCGTGTTGCCCATCGTGTTCGACACGTTCCAGACGGCGGAGAGCTTCGGGAAGTAGTTCGTGCGCTTGTCCGCCGCATACGTCGACGCCTGGTCGGCGCGGATGGCGCCCGAGAGGAAGAACTGGTTCCAGAGGTCCGCTTCGATCTGACCGAAATAACCAGAGATGTTGATCTTCGACTCGAAGTTCTGCGGCTGGAGGTTGGACGGAATCGTGTTGTTGAGCGTCAACAGCGTCGGATCCGCGAACCCCGAGCCCACGACCTGCAGGATCTTGAAGCGGCGCAGGTTGAGGTTCTGACCCAGCGACGCACGCAGCTGCACGTTGTTGCCCAGATCCTTCTGGGCCGTGACGAGCAGGTTGTGGTCGATGATCAGGTTGCTGTAGTTGCCCTGGTACAGCTGGCCCGGAAGGCCGTCGCCCGCTGAACCCGGGGGCAGGGCGGACACGCGGTCATCGGCGTAGTAGTCGGCGCCGAGGGTGTAGTTGACCTTCAGCCAGTTCAGCGGCTGGTAGTCCACGAGAATGTTGCCCACCGTGCGGCCGACGTTGCTCAGGTTGGTGTGCTTGTTGACCACCCAGTACGGGTTGTCGTACACCGGGTCCTGCGTGACGTCGAGCGGGCGCGGACGACGGAAGCCGATCTGCGCGCCCGTGACGGCGTCCACGTAGTTGCGGCTGTCGTACTCGGCCGGCGTGCGCGAACCGCCGAGGAGGAGCGAGTTCAAGTTGTTGCCGCGCTGCGTGTAGCGGGCGCGGACGTCGGCGTAGCTGATGTTGCCGCCGACGCGCAGCTCGTCCGTCAGTTGCTGCGTAGCCTTGAGGCGGACCGTGTAGCGGTTGTACTCGTTGTTCGGCCCGATGATGATGCCCTTCTGGTTGGTCGAGCCCGCCGACAGGAAGAACGTGCGGCGCGCATCGCCACCCGAGACCGACAGGGTGTTGTCGTACGTGCTGCCCGTGCGGAACAGCTCGCCGAAGTGATCGTACGTGGCGACGCCAGCCGGGGTCGGGGTGCCCCACGAGCGCGACTGCGGGAGCGCGTTGAGGCCGTACGCCGGACCGCCGCACTCAGGCGCCGCGTTGACGCCCTTGTTGCCGCGGCAGTAGTTGGTCTGGAGCGGGATCGAGCGGTTCACTTCGTCGAACGACGTGTTCGACGACAGCGTGTAGCGGGTCTCGCCGGCACGACCGGACTTGGTCGTGATCAGGATGACGCCCCCCGACGCGCGCTGGCCGTACAACATCGAGGCCGCCGCGCCCTTCAGGACTTCGATCGACTCGACGTCATTCGGGTTGATGTCCGACGCACGGTTGGTCGTCACCGTGCCGATGTCACCCGACTGGCTCGTGAAGGTCGACGAGTTGTCGACCGGCACGCCGTCAACGATGAACAGCGGCTGCGCTGAACCCTGCAGCGTCTTGATGCCGCGGATGATGATCTGGGCGCCTGCGCCCGGGTCACCGGCCTGCGACGTCACTTCGACGCCGGGGGCCTTCGCGGCCAGCGAGTTCACGATGTTGACTTCGTTCGACTTCTTGATGTCCTCGGCCTTCACCGAGGAGATGTCCGAGGCCAGCTTCTCACGCACGCTGGTCGTGCCCGACCCCGTCACGACGACCTCGCCCAGGAGCAGCGGGTTCTTCTCGAGACGGAAGTCCTTGGTCACCGTGCCGGACGTCAGCACGAAGGTCTGGCTCTGCGGCTTGTAACCCACGAGACGGGCCGTCACCGTCACCGACTGCCCCTCGGCGCGGGCGCCGGGAACCACGATGGTATAGACGCCAGCCTCGTTGGTCTGCGCGCCCGCGTTCAGGCGCTCGACAGCCACGGTTGCATAGCGGAGCGGCTCACCGAGCTCGTTCCGAACGCTACCCGTGATTGTCGCCTGCTGCGCGAACACCGCGACTGGCATCACTGCCGCCGCGACGAGCGCGCTCATCAGACGAAACACGTTGCGATTCATGTGTCCTCATTCCTCCGGAAAGTTTTCCGCCGGTTGTCGGCGGCGTTCACCTGCAAGGCACTCCACGAACAATCCAGGTCCAGTTGCTCATCCTCCTCTGGTTAGGGTCCGGTCATCCCGACCCCGCAGTCCTCCGTGGCGCTGCGAAGCCTGGCCCGCGCTCGACCACTCGCGGCGTACGGCGTGCCCCTCGCGGAAAAACAGAAAGAGG
>JANYHJ010000196.1 GCA_025359135.1 Gemmatimonadota bacterium
TACCTCGCACGGCAGGAGGCACCGCATGACTGGCACACCCGACCTCAGCCGGAAACCACGCGACCACGAAATCGACCGCTTCGGTCTGTCGCACCAGGGCAAGGTGCGCAAGGACAACCAGGATCACTACCTGCTGGCGTCGATCCACAAGCGCATCGACGTGCAGGGCACGAATCTCGAGCTCGGTGATCGCATCACCGTCGGCGAGCAGCGCCTCGCGAACATCGCGATGGTGGCCGATGGCGTGGGCGGTGGCGTGGGCGGAGCAGAAGCGAGCGCCACTGCACTCGAGGCCGTGATGGTGTACGTGAACAACTCGATGGCGGTGTACTACGGCGCCGACACGGGATCCGAGCAGTTCGCGGAGCTGCTACAGGCGGCGGCGATGCGCGCGCACGAAGCGGTGCTCTCGCGCCGGGCCGAACGTGGCGTGAAGGGGACGATGGCGACGACGCTCACGCTCTACATCGGCGTCTGGCCCACCTACTACCTGCTGCAGGTCGGTGACTCGCGCTACTACCTCTGGCGCGAGGGGAAGCTCTCGCAGCTGACGCGCGACCAGACGCTGGCGCAGGACCTGGTCGACGACGGCGTGCTGACGCGTTCGGCCGCGGCGCGGACACCGCTCGCCAACGTGCTCTCGAGTGCGCTCGGCGCCGACAACACGATGCCCGTGGTGACGAAGCTGACGGCGGACTGGGGCAACGTGCACCTGCTCTGCTCGGACGGACTGACCAAGCATGTGAGCGACGAGCGGATCGCCGAGGTGCTCGAGAAGATGTCGAGCGCGCGGCAGGCGTGCGAGCAGTTGTTGCAGGACGCGCTCGATGGCGGGGGCACGGACAATGTCACGATCATCATCGGGCGCACGGTGCCGAAGGACGGGGTGTGAGCGAGGGCAACAACCAGAAGATCCGTCGTTTCGCGCAGGGAGTCCGGCTGGCCGCGCCGCCGCGGCCTGCGAGCACGCACGCCCTGAGTGCATGAGCGACCTTCGCGACGACCTCCAGCGCGCCCTCGGCGCCGCGTACACCATCGAACGCGAGCTTGGTGGCGGCGGGATGTCGCGCGTCTTCCTCGCGCGCGAGCAGCGGCTCAACCGCGAGGTCGTGGTGAAGGTGCTGTCGGCCGACCTGGCCGGCGGCGTGAGCGTCGAGCGGTTCGGCCGCGAGATCCAGCTGGCAGCGAGCCTCAGTCAGGCGAACATCGTGCCGCTGCTCGCCGCAGGTGATGCCGACGGCGTGCCGTACTTCACGATGCCGTACGTGCAGGGCGAGTCGTTGCGTGGGCGGCTGGCGACCGGTGCGCCGATTCCCATGGGCGAAGGCATCGGCATCGTGCGCGACGTGGCGCGTGCGCTGAGCTACGCGCATGCGCGCGGCATCGTGCACCGCGACATCAAACCCGACAACGTGCTGTTGTCGCACGGCGCGGCGATGGTCACCGACTTCGGCATCGCCAAGGCGGTGTCGGCGTCGCGCACCATGGGCGATGCGGCCACGCTGACCCAGGCCGGAACGTCGCTCGGCACGCCTGCGTACATGTCGCCCGAGCAGATCGCCGGCGATCCGGACGTGGGACCGCGCGCGGATCTCTACGCGTGGGGATGTCTCGCGTACGAGGTGCTCACGGGGAAGCCGCCATTCGTGCGCGAGACGGCGCAGCGCATCCTCGCGGCTCACCTGTCGGAGGCGCCCGCGCCGATCGCGCCCAGGCGTGCGGACGTGCCGGTGGCGCTCGAGCAGTTGGTGCTGCGGTGCCTGGCGAAGGAGCCGGGCGAGCGGCCCGCGAGTGCCGACGACGTACTGCGCGGGCTCGACGTGGTGGTGACACCGGGCGGGATGTCGTCGGAGCGTGCGACAGCGGCGAGCGAAGCTGACTCAGCGCGCACGGCTGCACCGAAGCAACGGCAGGGTGCGGTCACGCTGCTCGTCGGTGCCGCGGTCGTGGCCTCGCTCGCAACGGTCGCCTTGTTTCGCGGCAGCCTGAAACCGGCCACGCCGGCCACAGCCGCGGCGGTCGACCGGTCGATTGCCGTGTTGCCGCTGGCCAACCTGAGCGGGGACAAGTCCGACGACTACTTCGGCATCGGCTTGGCCGAGGAGATGACGCGCGCATTGTCGAAGACCGGCGTGCGCGTGATCGGACGCGTCAGTGCCGGCGCGTTGCAGGCCAAGGGGCTCGACGAGCGTGCGATCGCGAAGGAGTTGGGCGTGACGTCGCTGCTGACAGGCAGCGTGCAGCGCGCGGCGGGGCAGGTGCGCATCAACGTGTCACTCATCTCGGCGACCGATGGCGCTGTGCGTTGGACAGAGAAGTACGACCGGCCGATCGCGAACGTGTTCGCCGTGCAAGACGAGATCGCGAACGCGGTGGCCGGCAAGTTGCTCGGCACGTTCGGCGGTGGCGTCACGCGGGCGACCAAGGTCGAGACGCAGGATCCCGAGGCGTACGCGCTCTTCCTGCAGGGGCAGGTGCTCTTCAACCGACGCACGGCCGAGACGCTGCAGCAGGCGATCGACCTGTACCAGCGCGCGGTGACGCGTGATCCGTCGTATTCGCGGGCGCTGGCGATGCTGGCGATGGCGCAGGCGGTCCTGCCCAACTACACCGACCTTCCCTCGGACTCGTCGCTGCGGCGCGTGACGCAGAGCGCACAGCGCGCGCTCGCCGGAGATTCGACGGCCGCCGAGGCGTACACGGCGCTTGCCAACGCGCACCTGATCGTCGGACGCGTGCGCGAGGCGGACTCGCTCTTCCGGCGCTCCCTCGCGCTCGATTCCACCATCGCCACCACGTGGGGATGGTATGGGCTACTGGCGCAGCATCGGGGCGACTTCGCGACGGCGCATGTGCGCGTGGCGCGCGCGCGGGCGCTCGAGCCAGCCTCGTTGATCGCCCGCACGTGGGAGGCGCAGATATTTCTCACGGAACGCAACTATCGAGCGGTGGACTCGCTGACCGCGGCCATTGTGGCACTGGACTCGAGCTTTGCGCTCGCGTGGACGGCGCGCGCCGAGGGGTTGCTGTTCGGTGGACGGGCGGAGGAGGCGGTGACGATGCTGGAGCAGCGCGTCGCGCTCGCGCCGACCGAGGGCCGGACCGAGGCGCGCCCGCTGCTCGCGCTGGCCTATGCCAAGACCGGGCGCCGGGCGAAAGCACAGGCCTTGCTGAACTCGCTGGTCGCAGCGAAGGGCACGCAGAGTGCGACGTCCGCGTTGCTGGCGAGCGTGCACGAGGCACTCGGCGACCACGAAGCCGCGATGGCGCAATTCGTGCGCGCCGTGTCGGCGCACAGCGGCTGGCTCGTGCAGTTCTCGCGTGGTGAACGATACGACGCGTTGCGGAAGGATCCGCGGGGGGCAGCGCAATTCGCGCTGCTGGAATCGTGGTGACGTGCGGATGAGCGAGCTTCCCGACCACCTCGCCGCCGCGCTCGCCGGTCGCTACCGCCTCGAGCGCGAGCTTGGGCAGGGCGGCATGGCCACGGTCTACCTCGCGCACGACCTCAAACACGAGCGCGACGTCGCCATCAAGGTGCTCAAGCCCGAGCTCGTCGTTACCATCGGAGCCGAGCGGTTCGTGCAGGAGATCACCACGACGGCAGCGCTGCAGCATCCGCACATCCTGCCGCTCTTCGATTCCGGCATGGCGGACAGCGCGCCGTTCTACGTCATGCCGTTCATCGACGGCGAGACCCTGCGCGCCAAGCTTGACCGCGAGACGCAGCTGGGCATCAGCGACGCCGTGCGCATCGCGAGCGACGTGGCCGACGCGCTCCACTATGCGCATCAGCGCGGCGTCATCCACCGGGACATCAAGCCCGAGAACATCCTGCTCGCCAATGGCCGCCCGATGGTGGCCGACTTCGGCATCGCGCTCGCGCTCAGCGCGGCCGCCGGCGGCCGCATGACCGAGACGGGCCTCTCGCTCGGCACGCCGCACTACATGTCGCCCGAGCAGGCCACAGCCGAGAGGGAAATTTCGGCCCGCTCCGACCAGTACTCGCTCGGCACGGTGCTCTTCGAGATGCTCGCGGGGCAGCCGCCGCACGTGGGCGGCTCGGCGCAGCAGATCATCATGAAGATCATCGCCGAGGAGGCGCCCGACGTGCGCTCGCTGCGCAAGTCGGTGCCGGCGAACGTGGCGGCGGCGGTGGCGATGTCGCTGGAGAAGCTGCCGGCTGACCGGTTCGAAAGTGCCAAGGCATTCGCGGACGCGTTGGCCAATCCGGCGTTCAGCGGCACAGGCACCGTGGGTGCCGCGCACGCGTCGGCGAAGGCCACGGCGCAGGCGACAACGCGCTGGCGCAGCGTCGCGGCGGGGCTGGGCGTCGCTGCGCTCGCGCTTGGCGGCGTCGCCACGTGGGCGCTCGCGCGTGGCAGTCAGGCGACGCACGACATTGGACTGCCGCCGCTCGCACCGATGAAGATGGAGGACGTGTATCGCAACTTCGCGGTGGCGCACGATGGCTCGTTCATCATCTACGAGGCGAAGATCGGCACCGGGTCGCAGCTCTGGTACCAGAGCCTCGTGGGCGGTGACGTGCATGCGATCACCGGCACCGAGGGGGCATTCGGCACGCCACGCCTTTCGCCGGACGACAAGCGCGTCGCCTTCGGCGCGGGCGGCGACCTCAAGATCATCCCCATCGCGGGCGGCACGGCGACGGCCGTTGCCAAGGCCAGCGACATGCAGGGCGGCGCGTGGCTGGCGAGCGGGCAGCTCTTCTTCGGTGACGAGGACGGCCGCGCGCTTCGTTGGGTGGATCCCGACGCGGGTCCGGGCAGGAGCGTGCATGCCAACTACTGCATCTGGCCGTACCTCCTGGGTGATGGGGACCGCGTGCTCTGCGGCGGCGGCGCGGAGAAGGCAGCGACCGTGATGAGCGCGACCAAGGACATCGAGACCAAGCGATACCTGCAGCGCTCGAGCGCGGCGGGCGCCGCGACGATGCCGCTCGTGCTCGGCGCCAACTTCCGCGTGATCGACGACGCGTACCTCGTGTACATGGGGCTCGACGGCACGCTCATGGCCACGAAGATCCTGGACAAGGCGTCGCTTACGGTCGGCAAGTCGGTACCCCTCGAGCCGATGGTGCGTCGCATCACGTACTCGGGTGCGGGGCAGTTCGACATCACGGCCACCGGTGCGCTCGTGTACGTGCCGGGCATCAACGCCGAGGCGGGGCGACTCATCCGGTGGTCCGGTCCGGGGCTGTCGGCGCCGTTGCCATTCCCGCCGGCAGTGTACCTGCGCTGGTCCGTGAGCCCCGACGGCAACCGGCTCGCCGCGGTGATCGCGGGGGTGCAGCAGGAGGAGCTGCGCATCTTCGACTTCGCGTCGTCCAAGTCGGAGCTGGTGGATCAGGGTTTCTACGTCGGTGGCATGTCGTGGAGCCCGGACGGGCGACGCCTCGCGTACCGGCTGCAGCTGGCCAAGACGCCCAGTGCGGAGCAACTGTTGCTGCGGCAGCTCGATTCGCCGGCGTCGCCCCGCGTGCTCGCGGCGCGCGACACGCCCATGAAGCTGCAGCCGTCGTCCTGGCTCTCGGACGACTTCCTGCTCGTCGGCGCGATCGGCAGCGTGAACGCGCACGTGATGCATCTGGGTACGACGCCGATGCGCACGGACACGCTCCCCCTCAAGACCTACTTCGTCTCCGCCTCGCCGGACCGGCGCTGGCTCGCGTACCAGAACGAGGGGATCGTGGGCATCATCGTGCAGCCGTACCCCGCGCTCGACCGGAAGTACACCGTGGACGCGACGGGCCACGAGCCGCAGTGGCGCGGCCCCAACGAACTCGTGTACTTCACCACGAGCACGGGCGGCGCGGAGCGGCAGTCGTTCAGCCACGTGATGATCGATCCGAGGTCGAGCACGCCCGTGAGCAAGCCGGAGGTGCTCTTCTCCGATCCGCGCTTCTCGGACACGCCGGGCTGGTCGTTCGCGATCGCGCCAGGCGGCGACATCATCTACCTGCAGGCGATGTCGGAGAACGCGGGGCAGTACGTGCGCGTGGTCCCCGACTGGGCGCGGAAGATGAAGCGGGCGGTGGATGAGGCGAACCGATGATGCGGTTCCGCTCGCGCCAGGAGGGCCCGGTCAGATGAGTGACGACGTGCAGGCGCGCCTCGCGATGGCATTGGCCGATCGCTATCGCCTCGAGCGCGAACTCGGCGCTGGCGGCATGGCCACGGTGTACCTCGCGCACGACCTCAAGCACGACCGCGATGTGGCCATCAAGGTGCTGCACCCGGATCTCGGCGCGGCGCTCGGCGGCGAACGGTTCCTGAGCGAGATCCGCACGACGGCGCGACTGCAGCATCCGCACATCCTGCCGCTGCTCGACAGCGGCGAGGCCGACGGCCTGCTGTACTACGTGATGCCGCTCGTGACAGGGGAGACGCTGCGCGCACGTCTGGAACGTGAACGCCAACTGCCGATCACTGACGCCGTCCGCATTGCGCGCGAAGTCGCCAGCGCGCTCGACTACGCACACCGCCAAAACGTCATCCATCGCGACATCAAGCCGGAGAACGTGCTCCTGCACGATGGCTCGGCGCTCGTGGCGGACTTCGGCATCGCGCTCGCGGTGCAGACGGCGGGCGGCCAGCGCATGACGCAGACGGGCCTGAGCCTCGGCACGCCGCAGTACATG
>JANYHJ010000218.1 GCA_025359135.1 Gemmatimonadota bacterium
CCACCGACCTCGATCGTGCGCTCCGCGCCGGTCATCGTGTCCGCGATGCGCAGCGCCGTGATCTCGTTCTCGCCGATGACCTCGACCGCGCGCGTGTTCCAGAGCACCTTGACGCGCGGATGTTCGAGCACGCGTTGCGCCATGACCTTCGATGCGCGGAAGGAGTCGCGCCGATGCAGCACGAGCACCTGCTGCGCGAACTTGGTGAGGTACATGGTCTCTTCCATGGCCGTGTCACCGCCGCCGACGACGGCGAGCACCTTGTTGCGATAGAACGGCAGCGCGCCGTCGCACACCGCGCAGGCGCTGACGCCGCCGCCCGACTGGGCGAGGCGTTCCTCATTGGGAATGCCGAGCCAACGTGCGTACGCGCCGGTGGCCACGATCACGGTGAGCGCCTCGACCGGCGCGCTGTAGTTCGGCGTGACCGTGAAAGGATGCTGGCTGAGGCTCACGGACTTGACGTCTTCCGACATGACGCGGACGCCAAAGCGCATCGCCTGCGCCTTCATCTTCTCCATCAGTTCGGGACCGGTGATCCCCTCGGGGAAGCCGGGATAGTTCTCGACTTCCGTGGTGATCATGAGCTGTCCGCCCGGCAGGACGATGCCGGAGGGTTCGCCCTCGTACACGACGGGATGGAGGTTGGCGCGGGCTGCGTAGACGGCGGCGGTCCAGGCAGCGGGTCCGGAGCCGATGATGACGACGTTTTCCACGTGCGGAGGGGATCGAGGCCGATGGCAGCGCGCACTCGCGCCGCATGACCTCAATCTAGCGAAGCGGAAAGGCGACGTTCCCCAAGTGTCAGTGCGCGGCGACCACCAGCCGAGCAAGCGCCCCATGACAATGGGAGACCGTCCCCACGAGGAACTCCGCCGCACCCTGCCCTGCGGCCTCAAGCACGGTCGCGCCAGCCTCGCGCACGACGCGCGTGTCGAACATGCCCACGCCGTACGCCCGGTGCTCGCAGTGAAAGAGCAGTGGACCGCCGAGCGGCAGGCCAGCGGCGCCAAGCGACTCGACGTAGGCGCGCATCGCCACCGGCATGCTCCAGTCGCGCGGCGCTTTCGTGTGCGGACAGGTGGCGGGCTCGATGCAATTCACCGGGCAGGTCCAGGTGGCGAAGCTCGCGTAGTGCGGCGCGTCACCGTTCGCCAGCTGCCACGGCACGGGCAGCTCGTGCGTGAGTGCCTTGAGGCCCACCGAGCGACCGGGATAGCGCGCCGTCACCCGATCGATCAACCACTCGACCATCAGGTGCGGCATGAGCGGTGACGGCACGATCGCGTCGAGCTCGCCGCACGTGGCGATGGTGCCGGCGAAGTAGTCGCGCCATTCCGCGACCACCACGTCCGCGCCGTTCGAGCCGTCGGACGCCTCGAGCAGCGCGGGGGTGCGCGCAACCTGACACGCGGCGTCACGGTCCACGGCGACGAGACGGTCCCATGCGAGCGCGCCAGCCTTGGCCGCCCGCTGCAACTGCCGCACGTAGTACGATCCGTAGCAGCCGCCGCCAACCACCACGATGGTGCCGTAGCGCGGCACTACTCTCTCCGCGCGCTCGGCCGCCGCGCTGGACTCGCTACCGGACATGCCGGCCGCCGTCCACGCGCAGGATCTCGCCCGTCACGTACCGAGCCTGCGCGAGATAGAGAATCGCGCCGATCACGTCATCGGGCGAACCGATCCGCTTGAGGGGCGTTTCCTCGGCGAAGGCCGCTTGATGCGGCGCGCCCCACCCGTCAGGCGCGAGCACGGCCCCGGGCACGACGCAGTTGACGCGCACGTGCGGCGCCATGGCCGATGCGAGGTGCCGCGTGAGCGCTTCGACGGCGGCCTTGGCGACGCCGTGCGGCAAGTATCCGCGCCACGGTTCGCTCGCCATGTGGTCGCCGATGTTGATGACGGCGCCGTCGTTGCGTTCGAGCAGCGACGCGGCGGCCTGCGCGAGGAGCATCGGCGCGCGCAGGTTGAGCGCCACGATCGCATCGAACTCCGCGGCCGTCACCTCGCCAAACGGCGTGCGCGTCATGCTGGCGGCCGAATTCACGAGCAGGTCGAGCGCACCGAAATGGCGCTCGACCGCGCGCACCAGCGGCTCGATCTGTTCAGGCTTCGTGAGGTCCGCTTGGAACGCGCTCGCTTCGCCACCGTCGGCGGTGATCTGCGCGACGGTCGCGTCAGCACCGGCCTTCGAGCCAGCGTAGTGGACGGCCACCCGCATCCCTTCGGCGCCGAGTCGGTGCGCGATCGCCTGACCGACGCGCGTGCCCGCGCCGGTCACGAGCGCGACGCGCCCGCGAAGGGTCACGCGGGCACGCCGCGCCAGCGTACGGCGCGCTCGCGCTGAATCTCCACCCACTCGTACGGCACATTCATCGCGCCGAGCACGCGCGGTCCCGGCACGCCGTGCCAGTCGGAGCCTCCGCTCTGCACGAGGCCGAACTCCTCGCAGAATCCGACGAGGCGCGCCGTTTCGTCCGCAGTGTGCGACGGGTGCCGTACCTCGAGTCCGTCGAGGCCCGCAGCCACGAGTCGCTCGACGCGACCTCGATCGCCGTCCTTGCCGGGATGCGCGAAGACCGCGACGCCGCCCGCCGCGTGCACGATGGCGATGGCATCGGCGACCTCGAGCCGCTCCTTGTCGACGTATGCGGGCTTGCCGGCGCCCAACCAGCGCTCGAACACCTCGCGCATGTCGCGCGCGTAGCCACCGGCAATGAGCGCGCGCGCGATGTGCGGCCGTCCCATCGCGCCGCCAGCGGCCTGTTGTTGCACGGCCTCGAACGTCACGGGCACGCCCACCGCGTTGAGCGCCGCGACGATCTGCGCACCACGTCGCTCGCGTCCTGCACGAAACTCCTGCATGCGTCCCTCGATGACCTCGAGCTTCACGAGGTGCAGGCCGAGCAGGTGCACTTCCGTGGAGCCGTCATGCGCGGAGAGTTCGGCGCCCGCAGATACCTCGATCCCCTGCTCGGCCCCCGCGGCCTGCGCCTCGGCGACGCCGCCGACCGTGTCATGGTCCGTGAGGCACATGAGCGCGAGCCTGGCCTTGACCGCGGCCGCCACCACGGCCGCCGGCGCGAGTGCACCGTCGGACGCGGTGGAGTGCATGTGCAGGTCGACGAAGCGCGTGTCCTCCGCGCCGGGTGCCGTCACGCGTGGTATCCCGTCTCGGGCGCGGTGGCCGACGGCTGCGAGGCGGCAAAGTAGCCAAGCAGCTGCGCATCGCTCAGCGCGGCGAAGGACTGCTCGCGCGACGACACGCCCTGCGGCGAATAGCGCGTGGTGCGCACGTCGTGCGATGCGTCGCCGGCGCGCACGAAGAGCAGGCCGAACTCATCGTGGTCCGACTGCGTGACGAAGCCGGACGGATAGACGTGCCACGTCGTGCCCTCGATGACGACACTGCGACTGGGCATCAGGCGAGCTCCACTTCGTTCAGCATGTGCGTGGCGCCAGGCAGCGGATCGACGACCGTGGCGTGGGCGTGCGCGAGGACGGACGCGCTCGTCGCCTCGGCAAACTCCGTGAAATCTCCCGGCGAGAGCGGGTTCTCGAATACCCAGTAGTGACAGCCCGCGGCCACGTACGCGGCGCGGCGCGCGCGCAACCGCTCGAGCAACGGCGGTCGCTCGGTCGGCGCGACCTTCGAGTGCGCGATCGTGAGCGCCCTGGCCACCGCCGGTCAGAATCCCGTGTCGGGAATCGTCTCGAGCGTCTTCTTGAGGTCCGCCATGAAGCGGTCCGCATCGGCGCCATCGACCACCTTGTGGTCGAACGAGCACGAGAAATACGCGCAGGTGCGGATCGCGATCGTGTCCTCGCCGTCCGGGCCCGTGATGACCTTCGGGCGCTTCTCGATGGCGCCGAGCCCGAGGATCGTGGTCGTGCCGACCGGAATGATCGGCGTGCCCATCAGCGAGCCGAACACCCCGGGATTGGTGATGGTGAAGGTCGCTTCGCTGACCTCGGCCGGCTGCAGCTTCTTCGAGCGGGCGCGCGCCGCGAGGTCGTTGGTCGCCTTGGTCAGCCCTGAGAGCGACAGGTCTTCCGCGTTCTTGATGACCGGCACGATGAGTCCGGTCGGCTCGAGCGCCACGGCGATGCCGATGTTGTAGCGCTTGCGCAGGATGATCGAGTCGCCAGCCACCGACGCGTTGAGCACCGGATGGCGCTTGAGGGTCTGGACGACGGCCGAGATGATGAACGGGAGGAAGGTGAGCTTCTGGCCCGTGGTGGCCTCGAACTCCGCGCGCATCTTGCCGCGCACGCGCGCGACCCGCGTGAGGTCGATCTCGAAGAACGACGTGACATGCGCCGCGACGCGGCGCGCCTGGCCCATGTGGTCGGCCGTGAGCTTGCGCATGCGCGACATCGGCTCGACGACGTCCCCCGCCCACGGCGTGGGCATGGGGCCGTGCGACTCCGATGCGCCATGCGGCGCGTACATGCTCGCACCCGGTGCGCCAGCCGGCGCCTTCTGGGGAGCCGTACCGCTCTCGATGACGGCGAGAATGTCCTTCCGGGTGACACGGCCCGCGATGCCGGAGCCCGAGAGGGCCGCGATCTCGATGCCATGTTCCGCCGCGATCTTCCGCACGAGCGGCGACGACTTGGTGCGCAGCCTGTCCTCGAGCGCGTTGCCGTTGCTCGGGCGCGCGGCCGCGGGCGCGGCCACTGCGGATGTCGTCGCGCCAGGGGCAACCGCCGCAGGCGCCGCCGCTGCCGGCGCGGCTGCGGCCGGTGCAGGCGCCGACGCCCCGCCCGGCACGTACGCCCCCTTCTCCGTCTCGATGCGCGCGACGATCGTCTGCACCGGGACGGTCTGCCCCTCGGTGACGATGATCTCCGCGAGGATGCCCGCCGAGGGTGACGGGATTTCCGCGTCCACCTTGTCAGTCGAGATCTCGAAGATCGTCTCGTCCCGCTTCACTTCGTCGCCGACCTTCTTCACCCACTTGCTGAGGGTGCCTTCGGCGATCGATTCGCCCATCTGGGGCATGATGACGTCAACGCGAGCCACAGTCAGTCTCCAGTCTTGGCATCTTCCGCCACGTGCGACTGTCGCACGCGCCAGAGCGCCGTCGTCGGCAGGATGGCGAGGCCGATGAGCGCCCCCCAACCCGCGAAATTTTGCCAGTTGCAGGCGGGCAGCCCCTCGATCGGCTCGCACCGCGTGAGCGTGCCCACCACCTTCGCGATCAACACGGCGACCATCGCACCACCGAACGCGCCCCCCGCCGAGGTGAGGCAGCCGATTCCAATGTACTGCGCCCGGCGGTCGAGCGGCGGTGTCTCGGCCACGATCAGTACGCGGCCAGGCGGCGAACCGCCGTGAGCACGTCCGCCACTTGCGGCAACACGTAGTCCTCGAGGCTTGGCGCATACGGGAGCGGCACATCGGCCGCGGTCACCCGCAGCACGGGAGCGTCGAGCCACTCGAAGCAGGTCTCGTTGATGCGCGCGGTGATCTCGCCCGCGATGCCGCCCGTGCGGGTGTCCTCGTGCAGCACGAGCACCTTGTGCGTCTTCTTCACCGTGCTCACGATCGCCTCGTCATCGAGCGGCGCGAGCGTGCGCAGGTCGATCACTTCCACCGAGACGCCTTCGGCCGCGAGCTGCTCCGCCGCCTCGAGCGCCTTGTAGACGGTGGCCGCATACGTGATGATCGAGACGTCCGTGCCCTCGCGCGCCACGCGCGCCTTGCCGATCGGCACGACGTGATCACCCGCGGGCATGACGCCCTTGATGCGACGGTAGAGATACTTGTGCTCGAAGAAGAGCACGCAGTCGTCGTCGCGGATGGCCGCCTTCATGAGCCCCTTGGCGTCCTCGGCCGTGGCGGGGTAGACGATCTTGAGGCCCGGGGTGTGCACGAACGCGGCCTCGGGATTCTGCGAGTGGAACGGTCCGCCGCGCACGTAGCCGCCGCTCGGACCGCGCACCACCATCGGGCAGCCGAGGAAGGCGCGATAGCGCGCCGTCGCCACGTAGTTGGTGAGGATGTCGTAGGCGCACGAGATGAAGTCGATGAACTGCAGCTCGCAGACCGGCCGCATGCCCATGTGCGCAGCGCCGGCGGCGGCGCCGACGAAGCCGGCCTCGCTGATCGGCGTGTCGATGACGCGCGACGCACCGAACCTCTCGAGCAGCCCCTCGGTGACCTTGAAGGCGCCGCCGTACGCGCCGATGTCCTCGCCCATGAGGAAGACGTTCGGGTCGCGCGCCATCTCCTCGCTCATCGCCTCGCGGATGGCCTCGAGGTAGGTGATCTCCGCCATCAGGACTTCCCTCCCTTGGCGGCGTCGTACACGCCCCATCCGACCGGACGCTCGTGCGCGTCCACGGCGCTCGTCACGCCCTCGCGGAACCAGAGTGGCTTCTCAAGCGGCGGGTCGGCGTAGATGCCGGTCAGCGCATCGAGCGCCCCGGGCACGCCCGACTTCTCGGCTTCGTCGGTGGCCGCATCGATCTCGGCCTGCACGCGCGCGTCCATCGCGGCCAGCTCCTTCGGCGAGAAGCCGAACTCCTCCGTCAAGCGCGCCACGTAGCGATCGATCGGGTCGTTTTCTGCCGCCCAGCGCTCGCCCAAGCCGGCCGGCACATACGACTGGTTGTCGTGTTCGGCGTGTCCCTTGCGGCGATATGTCATGAGCTCGATGAGCGTCACGCCGCCACCCGCGCGCGCGCGATTCACGGCTTCGCGCGTCACCTCGTACGTGGCGAGCACGTCGTTGCCGTCCGCCGTCACGCCGGGGATCCCGTAGCCGATGCCCTTGTCCGCGAAGCTCTTCGCGGCGGTCTGCGTGGTCGTGGGGGTCGAATACGCGAAGCCGTTGTTCTCGACGATCACGACCATCGGCACCCGCTGCACCGCGGCGAAGTTGATGCCCTCGTGGAACGCACCGGTCGACGTCGCGCCATCGCCGACGTAGACGAGCACGACGCGCTTTTCCCTCCGCAGCTTGAACGAGAGCGCGATGCCGGCCATCACGGGCACCATGTCGCCCAGGTGCGAGATCTGCCCGACGAACCCGCGCTCGAGATCGCCGAAATGGATGTTGAGCTCGCGCCCACGCGTCGGCGAGTCGCCCTTGGCCATGTACTGCTTGAGGATCTCGACCGGCGTCGCGCCCTTGACCAGCATCGACCCGAGATTGCGGATCAATGGCGAGAGGATATCGCCCGGCTCGAGTGCGAAGGCCGAGCCCACCGCGTCTGCCTCCTGTCCGAGCGACCGGAAGAGTCCGCCGACCACCTTGGTCTGCCGGTACAGGTTCACGAGCCGCTCCTCGAGCGAGCGGGTGAAGCGCATCCAGTAGTAGAGCTCGAGGCGCTCCGCGCGCGTCAGTGCGTTCGCGTGCGGACCGAGCACCACGGCGCCGCGCGAGGCAGGCGCGGCGGGTGACTTCGTGGCCATCAGTAGGCGGCCTCGATCTGGTGACGCGGGTCGGCGGCGCGATGCACCTCGACGAAATACTTCTTCACGTTCCGGTCGAGACGGCTCTCGCCCATCTGGTCGGTATGCGCCTCGACGAAGGTGTAGTGTCCGCCCTCGGGACGCGCCGTGAGCGTCAGCGTGCCGATGGCGCCGCTGAAGGTGCGGCTGCGCGCAGCGCTCGCCGTCGCGGCGAGCCCGACGCCCGGGAAGAACGCATCGGCGAGCGCCAACGCGGCGTCGGGCGAGATGGACGTGCGATGAAAATGCTTCATGGTCAGAAGGTGCTCGACGACTGCTTGACGCCCTGCATCCAGTCGATGCGTTGCAGGACCTGCGTGGAGTCGCGGCGGAACTGGATCGCGATCGCCCAGTCGCCGGACGTGATGTAGCGGAGCTTGCCGTAGTAGGTGCCCGGCTCGGGTCCGGCGATCAGCGCGTCCCACGTGTTGGCGCCATCGCGGCTCGTGGCGAAGATGCGCCCCTCGCCACCCTCGATCGGGTTGCCCGTCGTCTTGTCGCGCACCACCACCTTGTAGATGATGTCCTCGCGCGCCTTGGGCGGCTTGGGGTCGGTGGAGATGCGGAAGGCGAGATCCTTGGTCCAGTCACGGATGTCGCTCTTGTCGCTATTGCCGGAGCTCTTGCAGGCCGCCGCCGAGGTGAGCACGACGAGGGCGACCACGGCGAGGAGTCGCGTGGCGCGGAGAAGCAGGTCTTTCGCGGCGCTCAGGACGACAAGGAAGTGCGACGAGCGATTCATCCTCCATCCTCCAGTCCGAGGTGGGTGACCTGCTCTTCGCCCATCAGGTGGCGCAAGGTGTTCTTGAGCTTCGTCTGCTGGATGAACAGGTCGTGCTCGGGCATCAATCCCGGCTGCGCCATCGGGCTCTTGTAGTAGAACGAGAGCC
>JANYHJ010000003.1 GCA_025359135.1 Gemmatimonadota bacterium
GCCCTCGAGCGTCAACGCGATGATCCCCGCGCGTTCCGACAGCACGCCGCCCGCTGCTGCGAACAGATACGGCACCGCGATGCGCATCACCTGCAGCAGAATGTCGACGGCGCTCATGCGTTGGTCTTGGCCGAGGCGCGCAGCACGCGCTTCACTTCAGGTGCGCTGACCGCGACTGCGAGAATCACCACGGCCTGCAGCACTTCCATCATCTGCTTGGGCACGATCGCGTTGACCGCGAGCCCGCCCTGCGAGAGCGTCGCGAAGAGCAGCGCCGAGAGCACGATGCCTGCCGGATGGTTGCGTCCCACCAGCGCCACGGCGATGCCCATGTAGCCGGTGCCGGATCCGAAGCCCTCTTCGTAATAGTGCTTGTAGCCGAGCACGTAGTTGATGCCGCCGACCCCCGCGAGCGCGCCGCCGATCAGCATCGCGCGGAACCAGGTGCGCCCGAGTGGAATGCCGCCGTTCTCCGCGGCCTCGGGTTGCAACCCCACGGCGCGCAGTTCGTAGCCGCCCTTGGTGCGGAAAAGAAACCACCAGCATGCTGCCGCGAGCGTGAGCGCGACGAGCAGCGTGAGGTTGGCCGCTGAGCCGCGGAACGCCAGCGTGAAGTCCGCGAAGCGCGGAATGCCGCCCGCTGCGATCTCTGCGGTGTGCAACGAGTCGGGCACGTGCAGCTTGGCCGCGACGATCCAGTTGAGGAAGGCGAGCACGACGAAGTTGAGCATGATCGTCACGATCACTTCGCTCGCGCCGAACTTCGCCTTGAGTGCGCCCGGCACCGCGCCCACCAACCCACCACCGATCGCGGCCGCCACAAGGCAGACGAGCGCGGCGAGCGGCCACGGCATCCCGGCTGGCAGCACGATGCCGGCCACCCCAGCCGCGAACCCGCCCGCCGCCAACTGCGACTCGGCGCCGATGTTGAACAGCCCAGCGCGCAATGGGATCGCGACCGCAAGTCCCGTGCAAACGAGCGTCGTCGCCTTGTAGAGCGTCTGCCCGAATCCGTACGCATTGCCCCACGTACCCTCGAGCAGGATGCCGAAGACGTGGCCGGGGCTCTGCCCGAAAGCGAGGATCAACACGTCGCCTACCACCAGCGCGATCGCGAGCGCCATGGCCGGCGGCAGCAGCGCTTCGTCCCAACGCACGGCGCGGTCGCTCATGCGGCGCCTGCCGTCGCGGTGCCCGCCTTCGCATCGCCCGACTTGATCGCGCCCGTCATCCACGGGCCGAGCGCGAGCGGTGTCGCGTCGTCGCCATTCACGATCGTGACGAACGTGCCGCCGTACATCACCGCCACGCGCGTCGAAAGCGCGATCACTTCGCCCAGGTCCGCCGACACCAGCACGACGGCGGCGCCCGCATCGCGCGCGGCGCGCAGTCGAGCGTGGATGAATTCGATCGCTCCGACATCCACGCCGCGCGTCGGTTGCGACGCGAGGATCACCGACGGCCAGCGCTCACCGCCCAGTTCGCGCGCGATCACGATCTTCTGCTGGTTGCCGCCCGAGAGGGCGCGCGCGGGCAACGTGGCATCGGCTGGACGGATGTCGAACTTCGCCACCTGCGCGCCGGCATTGGCGGCCACGCGCGCGCCGTCGAGCGACCAGGCGCCCGCGTACTGGTGCTGCCGCCCCATGATCAGGTTGTCGGCAATCGAGTAGTCGAGCACGAGCCCGCGCAGGTGACGGTCCTCGGGGATGTGTGCGAGTCCCAGGTCGATGCGCTCGCTCACCACGCACGACTGGATTGCGCGGCCGTCGAGCAGGATGCTGCCGCTCTCGCACGACCTGAGCCCCGCCAGCGCCTCGATCAGCTCCGTCTGGCCGTTCCCCTCGACCCCCGCGATGCCGAAGATCTCGCCCGCCTGCACGGTGAACGAGACGTGGTCCACGGCCCGCGCGCGCGTCGGTCCGCGCACCGAGAGGTCGCGCACCTCGAAGCGCGGCGTCGCCTGCGGCGGCACCACGACGCCGCTCGCCACGCGCTTCGCGAGCGACACCTCGCGTCCCACCATCGCGCGCGCGATGTCGGACGGCGTCGTGCCCGCGGTCGCCATCCGTCCCACCGTCTCGCCCGCCCGCATCACGGTGATCGTGTCCGAAATGTCGATCACTTCGTCGAGCTTGTGCGTGATCAGCACCACCGTGCCGCCGTTCGCGCGCAACGTGCGCAGCACGCGCCACAACTCCTGCACCTCAGGCGGCGAGAGCACGGCCGTCGGCTCGTCGAGAATCAGGATGCGTGCACCACGGAACAGCACCTTGAGGATCTCGACGCGCTGCGCTTCTCCCACGCTCAAGTCCGCCACCCTGCGCGCAGGATCGACCGCGAGCCCCGTCCGTTCGCAGAGCGCACGCACGGCATCCTCCGCGCCGGCGCGGTCGAGCGACACGCCCTTCGTCATCTCGCGGCCAAGCATGACGTTCTCGGCCACCGTCAGCGTCGGCACGAGCATGAAGTGCTGGTGCACCATGCCGACCCCCGCGGCGATCGCGGCCTTCGTGTCCCATCCCGTCACGTCGCGGCCCTCGACGTGTGCGCTGCCTCCGTCCGGCGTGAACATGCCGGCCAGCACGCGCATCAACGTGCTCTTGCCCGCGCCGTTTTCCCCCATGAGGGCGTGGATCTCGCTGTTCGCGATGGTCAGTGACGCGTTGCGGATCGCCTGCACCGGGCCGAACGACTTCGCGATCCCTGAGAGCGCGATGGCGGGCTCGTTCATGTGGTGCTCGGCACCTTGATCGTGCCGGCGATGATCTCGCGCTTGAGCGCCTCGACGCGCGCACGCACCGCATCGGAAATGAGCGCCTTGTTGTTCGCGTCGTAGACGTAGCCCACGCCGTCTTCCGCGAGGCCGAAGCCGATCACGCCGCCCTGGAAGCTGCCCGACTGCACGCGCTTGATCGCGTCGAACACCGACGCGTCGATCCCTTTCACCATCGAGGTCAACACGTGGCCGGGCGCCTCGCGGAACTGGTCCGCGTCCACGCCGATCGCGAGCGCGTCCATCGTGCGTGCAGCCTCGAACACGCCGAGCCCCGTTGAGCCCGACGCGTGGAAGATCACCTTCACGCCGCCCTGGTACTGCGCGAGCGCGAGCTCCTTGCCGCGGCTCGGATTGCGGAAGGCCACGGGCGTGACGCCCGCGTACTGCGCAATCACCTCGCAGTCGGGACAGACGTGCTTCACGCCGGCCGTGTAGCCCGCCTCGAACTTGCGGATGAGCGGCGAGTCCATGCCGCCAATGAAGCCGAGCTTCTTCGAGCCACCGGAGAGCGCCGCGATCGCGCCCACGAGAAACGAGCCCTCCTCCTCGCGGAACTTGAGCGCGGCCAGGTTGGCCGGTGGCGGAATCACCTTGCCATCCTTGTCGCTGCCCACCGCGTAGTCCACGCCGCCGAACTTCGTGTTCGGATACTCGGCGGCGAGCTTGTTGAGGTCGTCGGTGAAGATGAAGCCGACGCCGATGACGAGATCGTTGCCCTCGGCGGCCAGCAGGCGCAATCCCGGCTCACGATCACTGCCGTCGCCGGGCTCGATGAAGGTGACGTTGGCGCCGAGCTCCTTGCGGGCGCGCTCGCCGCCGAGGTAGGCGCCGTCGTTGAACGACTTGTCGCCGCGGCCGCCCAAGTCGAAGACGATGCCGATGCGGACACGCTTCGCCGTCGGCGCCACCGCGGCACCGGCAGGCCGAACCAGGAGCAGGGCCACGTGCACCAACAGGAGGGCCCCGAGAACGGCCAGCAGCTTCCGCATGAGGGGGGAAAGCTCGCCCCGGGGCCGTTGCCGCTCAAGGCGTCGAGGCGTCCTTGTTCACCCATGTCTGATGCGAAGCAGAGCAGTGCCGAATGGGCCGAAGGCCGCTCATGGCTCCCACGCGCGCTCATCCTCGCGTGGGTGGGCTGGATGGCGGTCACCGCACTGCGCGACCCCGACTACCAGAGCGTCTTTCGCGGCGTGAACTTCGGCATCCACGAGTTCGGCCACATCGCGTTCGGTGGCTTCGGCCTGTTCGTCGGTGTGCTCGGCGGCAGCCTGATGCAGCTGCTGGTGCCCGCGCTCGCGGGTCTCGCGATTTTCCTGACGCAACGCGACTGGTTCGCGCTGTCGGTGTGTGGCGCCTGGTTCGCGGGCTCGCTCGCGGAGCTGTCGCGTTACATCGGCGACGCGCGAGCGCTCGAGATGGACTTGGTCTCGCTCGGCGAGGACGACGGCTCCAGCGAATTCACCGGCCACGACTGGAACTACCTGCTCTACAAGACCGGTCACCTGCAGGATGACCTCAAGATCGCGGCGTTCTGCCGGTTCGTCGCCGCCGTGATTCTCTTCGTGAGCGTGTTGCACGCGCTTCGGTTGTTCTGGCTGATGGCGACGGCGAAGAAAGCGGACGCCAAGTAGCTTTGCTTCATGGCTGATCGCATCCGCACGCGCTTCCTCGTCATCGGAAGCGGTGTCGCCGGGCTCCACTCCGCCTGGCGCGCTTCGCAGGACGGCGACGTCATGGTGCTCACCAAGCGCGCGCTCTTCGACAGCGCCACCGCGTGGGCCCAGGGCGGCATTGCCGCCGCGCTCGGCGCCGGTGATTCACCCGAGCTGCATCGCGACGACACGCTCGCCGCAGGCGCCGCGCTCTGTGACGCCGCCGCTGTCGAGGTGCTCGTCGAGGAAGGCCCGGCGCGCGTGCGCGAACTGCAGACCGCCGGCGCGCGCTTCGACCTCGACCCGCGCGGCCGCCTCAAGCTTGGCAAGGAAGCCGCGCACTCGCGCTCGCGCATCGTTCATGCACAGGGTGACCAGACCGGCGCCGAGATCCAGCGCACGCTCATGGCGCGCGTGCGAGAGTCGAAGCGCATCGAGGTCGTGGAATTCGCGCGCGTACTCGACCTGATCGTCAGCGATGGCGTCTGCGTCGGCGTGCGCGCGTCGGTGGGCGGCCGGGCCGTCGAGATCATCGCCGATGCCACCGTGCTCGCGGCCGGCGGCTGCGGCCAGCTCTATCGCTACACGACCAATCCCGTGGTCGCCACGGGTGACGGCTACGCGATCGCGCATCGCGCCGGCGCGAAGCTCGCCGACATGGAGTTCGTGCAGTTCCATCCCACCGCGCTCGAGACGCCCGAGAATCCGCTCGCGCTCATCTCCGAGGCGGTTCGTGGCGAGGGTGCCCGGCTCGTCAACGATCGTGGCCAGCGCTTCATGTCGGGCAAGCATCGCCTCGCGGAACTCGCGCCGCGCGACATCGTCGCCCGCGCGATCTTCCGCCAGCAGCAGGACGGCCATCGTGTCTTCCTCGACGCGCGCAAGCTCGGTCGCGGCTTCCAGCGCCGGTTCCCGGGCATCTTCACGATCTGTCGCGCACGCGGCGTCGATCCCGCCACGGACCTGATTCCCGTCACCCCCGCGGCGCACTACATGATGGGCGGCGTCGTGGTGGACCTGACAGGTCGTTCGAGCATGCCGCGCCTCTATGCGGTGGGCGAGGTCTCGCGCACGGGCGTGCACGGCGCCAACCGGCTCGCGTCCAATTCGCTGCTCGAGGGGCTGGTGTTCGCGGAGCGCGTCGCGCGTGACATCTCCAACACGCCGAAGCTCACCGCGCTACCCCGCAAGGGCAGCTGGACGGTGCCATCCCTCACGGATCGCGGCGCGGCACAGGTGGCCGCCGATCGCGTGCGCCAGCTCATGTGGGAGCACGCCGGCATCGATCGGTCGGCGCGCGGACTGCGCGAGGCGCTCGAGCAGCTCGAGGAGGTCGATGACCGGTTGCCCGTCGGCGCCACCGAGGAAGCCAACATGATCGAAACGGCGCGTCTGATCGCGACCGGCGCGCTGATGCGGAAGGAGAGCCGCGGCGGGCACTACCGCAGCGACTTCCCGCACCAGAAGCGGAAGTGGAAGGGGAAGCACATCGAGTGGTAGGCGCGTGACCATCGCGGGCCGCGTGCCCGTTCGAGCGGCAAGCAGTGCACCCCGTTCCCCCTGACGGGCCGCGTGCAACGCCCGTATCGTCTCGCGCGTTCACCGACACGAGCCATTCGCGAGCGTCGCTCGGCTGCGCAGCAGTTCGTGCGATCATCCACACTGTTCTGAGGCGTTGATGTCAACGAATCGTCGGGACTTCGTACGCGCAGGAGCCGCAGCCGCGGCGGGCGCGCTCCTCCTGCCGCGCGGACTGGGCGCCCAGCCGGCCAAGCGGCTCATCGCCACGCCCACCGAAATCTTCGAGGGCGAGATCGCGCTCGAGGCGCTCAACGCCGCGCGCGACGCCGGTGCGCAGTACGCCGACGCGCGCGTCGGACGCTACCGCCGCCAGGCCCTCAATACGCGCGAGCGCCAGATCACCTCGGTCTCCGACGCCGAGTCGTACGGCATCGGCGTCCGCGCCCTTGTCGACGGCTCATGGGGCTTCGCGTCGACGGCCACCATGACCAAGGATGCGGTGGTGCAGTGTGCGCGCACCGCCGTGCGCCTCGCGCGCGCCGCCCGCACGACGCAACGCCGACCCGTCGAGCTTGCGCCCGTGGCGCCGGTCAAGGGCACGTGGATCACGCCGATCGTCAAGGATCCCATCGAGGTGCCGATCGAGGAAAAGGTCGCGCTCCTCTTCGCCACCAACGAGGCCGCGCTCAAGGTGCCGAAGATCCGCTTCTGCACGTCGGGGCTGCAGCTGCTGCGCGAAGTCAAGACGCTCGCCACCACCGAAGGCACGCTCATCACGCAGACCTTCATCCGCTCGGAAGCGAGCTTCAGCGCCACCGCCGCCGGCGACGGTCTCGTCGAGACCTTCAGCGAGGAGCTTCCTCCGCGCAGCGAGGGCTGGGAGTACATCGAATCGCTCGACATGCCCGCGCACGCCGCCGAGTGGGCGCAGGTGGCGGTCGAGAAGCTCTCCGCGCGCACGGTCGATGCCGGACGCTACGACCTCATCCTCCAGCCGACCAACCTCTGGCTCACGATCCATGAGTCGATCGGCCACCCGACGGAACTCGACCGCGCCATGGGCTTCGAGGCCAACTTCGCCGGCACGAGCTTCGTCTCGCCGCCGGAGAAGATGATCAACAAGCTCAAGTACGGCCCGTCGCTCATGAACATCCAGGGTGATCGCACGCAGGAACACTCGGTGGGCCTCTGCGCGTGGGACGACGAGGGCGTGCCCGCCGACAAGTGGCTCATCATCGACAAGGGCATGTTCAAGGAATACCAGACCACGCGCGAACAGGCCGCCTGGGTCTCCAAGCTCTCGGGGACGAAGCGCTCGCACGGCTGCTCGTACGCCGACTCGTGGGACACGGTGCAGTTCCAGCGCATGCCCAACGTCTCGCTGCTGCCGGCCGAGAAGGACGTCACGCTCAACGACATCGTCGCGGCCACCGATCGCGGCGTCATGATCCGCAATCGCGGCTCGTGGTCGATCGATCACCAGCGCTACAACTTCTCGTTCTCGGGACAGGCGTTCTACGAGGTCAAGGGCGGCAAGGTCGTCGGCATGCTCAAGGACGTCGCCTACCAGGCCAACACCCCCGTCTTCTGGAACTCGATGGACATGATCGGTGGCAAGTCGAGCTACTGGCTGGGCGGCACCTTCTCCGACGGCAAGGGCGAGCCACCGCAATCGAACTCGATCAGTCACGGCTGTCCGCCCGCGCGCTTCCGCAACGTCAACATCGTCAATACGGGGAGGGCGGTCTGATGTCACCCAAGTCCCTCTTCGACCAGGCCGGCGCCCAGTTCCTCTCGCGCGAAGACGCCAAGGCACTCACCGACAAGATCCTCGCGTTCTCCAAGGCCGACGAGACGCGCGTCAATGTGCGGAGCGGCTGGCAGGGCAACACGCGCTTTGCGGGCGGACAGGTCACCACGTCCGGCAACGGCTCCAACACGGTCGTCACGGTGCAGAGCACCATCGGCCGCAAGCGCGCATCGGCCACGACCAACGTGCTCGACACCGACTCGCTCCGCCGCACGGTGGAACTCGCCGAGCGTCTCGCCAAGCTTTCGCCGGACGATCCGGAGCTGATGCCCGAGCTCGGACCGCAGAGCTATCCCGAGATCAAGAACTACTTCGACTCGACCGCGAACCTCACCCCTGAGCAGGGCGCGGCCACTGCGCACAAGGCCATCCAGACGGCCGAGGGCGTGTGGAAGGAATCGAAGGGCAGCGGTGATCTCTTCATGGCGGGCTTCCTCGACGCGGACGCCAGCGCTGCGGTCGTCGCCACGAGCCGTGGACTGTTCGCGTATCACCGCTCGAGCAACGTGCGCATGAGCAACACCGCACGCACGCCGGATGCCACGGGCTCGGGGTGGGCCGCGGCCAATGCGCGCGATTTCGCGATGATCGATCCGGTCTTCCTCGGCCGCCGTGCCGCGATGAAGGCGGCGCTCTCGCGCTCACCCGTGGCCGTCGAGCCCGGGCTCTACACGGTCGTACTCGAACCCGCGGCCGCAGCGCAGCTCGTGGGGCAGATCGGCGGTGCGCTCAACGCGCGCGCCGCGGAAGAAGGTCGCAACGCCTTCTCGCAGCGCGGCGGTGGCACCAAGCTCGGCCAGAAGCTCTTCGACGACCGCGTCAGCTTCTACTCCGATCCGTCCGATCCCGACATCCTCGGCGATCCGTTCGATGGCGGAGGCTTTCCTGGCAGCCGTCACGTCTGGATCGAGGGTGGCGTGCTCAAGGAGCTGCAGTACGATCGCTTCTGGGCGCAAAAGAAGGGTGTCGCCCCGACGACGGGCGGCGGTGGTGGGCGCTTCGGCGGTGGTGGCGGCTTCGGATTCGGCGGCGGCGTGCGCATGGTCGGTGGCACCAAGTCGCTCGACGATCTGATCGCCGGCACCACGCGCGGCATTCTCTGCACCCACTTCTTCTACACGAACGTGCTCGACCCGCGCTCCATGATGCTCACCGGCCTCACGCGCGACGGCACCTTCCTCATCGAGCAGGGGAAGATCGTGCGGCCGGTCAAGAACTTCCGCTTCAACCAGAGCATCATGCAGATGCTCAACAACATCGAGGAGATCGGGAAGTCCGATCGCGCGGAGAGCGGCAGCCCCGCGCCGCCGATGCGCGTGCGGGACTTCACCTTCGCGAGCCTCTCGGACGCGGTGTAGGCGAGGGTTGTCGGGCGCGGGCCGGAGTTGACTACTTGACCACGGTTGACCAACTTACATTGGTCAACCGGAGGTTCCATGGGACGCTACACGATTCTCAAGGCCAAGACGCAGTTCTCGGCCCTGGTCCACAAGGCGCAGGCCGGCGGCGAGGTCATCATCCTCCGCGGTGACGAACCGGTCGCACGCCTCGTGCCCTACGATGCCCCCGCGGGGCCGCGACAGTTCGGCGTGCTCAAGGGGCTCGTGCGCGTGGATGACGCCTTCTTCGAACCACTCGCGGGCGACGAACTCGACGCGTGGGGGCAGTAGCGGGTGCGCCTCCTCCTCGACACGCACGCGCTGCTCTGGTTCGCCGCCGGCGATGCGGCGCTTCCGCGACGCGTGCGGGCCCTGCTCGAGTCGTCCGCGCATGACATCGTCGTCAGCGCCGGCTCCGCGTGGGAGATCGCCACCAAGCATCGCCTCGGCAAACTGCCGGGCGCCGGACCCTTCGCCGCAGACTTCGAGGGCACTGCCGCTGCCCTCGGACTCGAGGTGCTCGTCATCACCGGACGACATGCACAGCTCGCAGGACAGCTCGCCGTGGCGCATCGCGATCCGTTCGATCGCATGCTCGTGGCGCAGGCGCAGCTTGATCAACGGCAGCTGGTCTCGGGTGATCGCGCCCTCGACGCATTCGGTATCGAGCGGGTCTGGTAGGCGCGTCATCATGCCGTTCGCACACGGTGCGAATCAGGACTGATCGCTCCATCTGGATGGGCAGTGCGTGCGGGCGTTGCCGCGGACCTCGTCGGTGTGGCCTTGACCAACAGGCGCTAGAATTCCTGCATGGCCACCACCACCGCCCCCGCGGGCGTCGCCGAGCTCCAGCAGGCGATCCGCGCCCTCGCCAAGGACAAGCGCGCCGTAATCCTCGCGCACAACTACGAGCGCGCGGTGGTCCAGGACGTCGCCGACTATGTCGGCGATTCGCTCGGACTCTCGCGAGAGGCCGCGAAGACCACGGCCGATGTCATCGTCTTCTGCGGCGTGCACTTCATGGCGGAGACAGCCGCCATTTTGTCGCCGACGAAGACCGTCTTGCTTCCTGACTTGGCCGCCGGCTGCTCGCTCGCCGACACGGTCACCGCTGATCAGCTGAAAGCGTGGAAAGCCGAGCACCCGGGCGCCGTCGTCGTGTCGTACGTGAACACGACCGCCGCGGTCAAAGCCGAGAGCGACTGGTGCTGCACGTCGGGCAATGCGGTCGAGGTCATCAACGCCATCCCGGCCGACAAGGAGATCCTCTTCCTGCCCGACATGTTCCTGGGCGCGCATGTCCGCCGCATCACCGGGCGCGACAACATCCATGTCTGGATGGGCGAGTGTCACGTGCATGCGGGCATCGACCCCGAGCACATCAACCGCCAGCGCGCGGCGCATCCGGGCGCGGAATTTCTCATCCATCCGGAATGCGGCTGCGCGACGCCGGCACTCGAGGCGGTGAGCGCCGGCGCCATTTCGGCTGAGGGCGTGCAGATCCTCTCCACCGAGGGGATGATCCAGCGTCCGGGAAAATCCACCAACGACACCTTCATCGTCGCCACCGAAGTCGGCATCCTGCATCGGCTGCGCAAGGCCAACCCGACCAAGACGTTCATCGCCGCGAGCGAGCAGGCCGTCTGCGGCTTCATGAAGGTCACGACGCTGCTCAAGGTCCAGCATGCGCTCGAGACGATGACGCATCGCGTCACGGTGCCGGCCGATGTCGCGACGCGTGCACGACAAGCGCTGGATCGCATGGTCTCGGTCGGCGCGTCGAAGGCTGCGCCGCCACCGCGCGACCCTGGCGAGTAGGACGACCCGCACCGGAGTCCTTCGGATGAGCGACGACGCCCCACGCCGCATCTCGCGCGCCATCACGCCGCTCTCGACGCCGGCCGTGGACGTCAACGCCGTCCTGCGCTTCCCGCTCAAGCCCGACGCCACCACGGCGCTCGTGCGCGCCGCTCTCGATGAGGACCAGGCGCACCAGGACATCACGTCGATCGCCACGATCGCGAAGGAAGCGCGTGTGCGCGCCAAGCTTGTTGCGCGCGCGCCTGGCGTGCTCGCGGGCGTCGCGCTCGCCATCGAGGCCTTCCGCCAGCTCGACCCGAAGGTCACGCTGCGCATCGACGCGGAAGATGGCACGCGCCTCGCACGTGGCACCGAGATCCTCTTCGTCAGCGGTCACGCGCGCGGCATCCTCGGCGCCGAACGTGTTGCCCTCAACTACCTGCAGCGACTCTCGGGCGTCGCGAGTCTCACGGCCAGGTACGTGGACGCGGTGCAGGGCACGGGCGCGCGCATCCTCGACACCCGCAAGACGACGCCGGGCTGGCGTCACCTCGAGAAGTACGCCGTGCGCTGCGGCGGCGGCACGAACCATCGCATGGATCTCGCGGCCGCGGTGCTCATCAAGGACAACCACCTCGCCGCCTTGGGTGGTGACGTGAAGGCCGCCGTCGATCGCGCGCGCGCCCTCGCACCCGCAGGCACCACCGTGGAGCTCGAGTGCGACACCCTTGCACAGGTGGAGTCGGGACTCGCTGCGGGCGCCGACATCCTGCTCCTCGACAACATGACCCTCGACGAAATGCGCGACGCCGTCCAGCGCATCGGCACGCGGGCGCAGACCGAGGCGTCCGGCGGCGTCCGGCTCGACACCGTGCGTGCGATCGCCGAAACTGGCGTGACCTTCGTGTCGGTCGGAGCGCTCACCCACTCGGCGAGCGCCCTCGACCTGGCACTCGACTTCGAGTAGCGGGTACTCCGCGGGATGCGCCGCACCTTTTCCGCCGTTCCGCTGCTGCTCGCCCTCGTGAGTGCGCAGGCGCACGCGCAGGGCGACACGCTGCAGACGCGTGCGCTCGCGTGGAGCGTCGACTTCTCCGCGGGCCCCGTGCCATTGGCCGGCATCTCGACGCAGGGATCCTTCAACAGCATCAGCGTGCGCTGGGAGCGCACGATCGCGCGACTCGGTTCGCTGGACGTGCGATATGCGCCGGAGCTGATGCCATACGCGACGCTACGCGATGGCCTCAGCTTGACCAACTCTGGATTCGGGTGCAGCTCGGTCCAGTTCTGCATCAACGAAGGCTTCATCGTGCGGACCAACGCCGTCGGCATCGGCGCGGCGCCGATTGCGCTCCGCGCGAGTTGGCCGATCGGCTCTCGCGTGTCGATCGCCGCGGGAACGCGCATCGCCGCCCTTTTTCTCGATGAGTACGCGCCGTTCGGCAACCAGCGCGGCCCCACGTGGGTCCTCGACGGCAGCGTGGGACTGCGCGTCGCGCTCACCGACGTCACGAGCCTGTCGGTCGACTGGGTGCGCACCTCACTCGCCAACGGCGCCTTCGTGCTCGATGACCGCGCCATGAAGACGTCCGGCGTTCGCATCGGCCTCTCGCGAGAGCATCGCGCGCCCTTCCCACGTGTCGCCACAGATTCGGCGGGCTCGGTCTCGCAAGGCTGGACGCTCTCCGCAGGCGCGGGGTCGTTCAGTCCACTCCGCGGGTTCGAGAACAACGCGCAGCTCTCCACGATCGCCTGGCACTGGGAGCGCGTCATCGCTGGTGACGGTGATTTCGCACTCTCGGCCGGCGCCGAGGTGATCCCGCTCGTGCTCGCGCGCGCCGACAAGCTCGTGCTGCCCGCGCGCGCTCGCTGCGCAGTCGGGCCGTGCCCCGTCATCGACAGCTACGCCACGCCTGCCATCGGCGCCGGACTCGCGCCGCTCACGCTCCGCTTCCACGGCAGCGTCGCACCGCGCCTCCAGCTCTGGGGCGACGCGTCGGCTGGTGGTGTCGCCTTCGACCGCGAGTATCCGGTGCGCGACTCGAACCGGCTCAACTTCCTGCTCGGCGCAGGCGCGGGCGTCTCGTTCACCCTCTCGAAGTCGCGAGCGCTCGCCGTCGGTTACCGCTTGCAACATCTCTCCAACGGGTTCACCGCGGATCGCAATCCTGGCGTCAACTACCACGCGCTGACCATCGCGCTGCAGCACGTACGCTGACGTCGATTCGGGTGCACGTCGTCGCGCGTTAGCTTTCCCGCGACCTTTCGGCCATCCGAATGCCAGATCTCCTCGCGGCGCGCGCCCAGATGGCGATGTCGCTCGCCTTCCACATCCTCTTCGCCTGCATCGGCATCGCCATGCCGGTGCTGATGGTCATCGCCGAGTGGCGCTGGATGCGCACCGGCGACGCGATCCAGCTCGCGCTCGCGAAACGATGGTCCAAGGGGACCGCGATCCTCTTCGCCGTCGGCGCCGTGTCCGGCACCGTGCTCTCGTTCGAGCTCGGCCTGCTCTGGCCGGGCTTCATGGAGTTCGCCGGCGCCATCATCGGCATGCCGTTCTCGCTCGAGGGTTTTGCATTCTTCACGGAAGCGATCTTCCTCGGCATCTATCTGTACGGATGGAACCGGATCTCGGCCGGAGCCCACCTCGCCTCGGGAGTGCTCGTCGCCATCTCGGGAATCGCGAGCGGCATCTTCGTCGTCATCGCGAACGCGTGGATGAACGCGCCGGTCGGTTTCGAGCTGCTCGCGGGACGTCCGGTCAACATCGATCCGATCGCGGCGATGATGACCCCCGCGGCGATCCCCGAGGCGCTGCACATGACCATCGCCGCGTTTGCCGCGACCGGGTTCGCGGTGGCGGGCATCCACGCCTGGTTCGTGCTCAAGGAACCGGACAATCCGTTCCATCGTCGTGCACTGCCGATCGCGCTCTGGATCGCGATTCCCGCGGGATTGCTCCAGCCGTTCTCGGGACACCTGAGCGCGGCATTCGTGGCGCGCAATCAACCCGCGAAACTCGCGGCCATGGAAGCGCTCTTCACGACACAGCGCGGCGCGCCGCTCCGCATCGGCGGGTGGCCCGATCCCGATACGCGAACGGTGCGCCTTGGCCTCGAGCTGCCGCGCGGCCTCTCGTTCCTCGCCTTCGAGGACTTCGATGCGGAAGTGACGGGACTGGACCGTGTGCCGCGCGAAAATTGGCCCGACGTACGCGTGGTGCACGTCGCCTTCCAGGTCATGGTCGCGCTCGGCAGCTACATGGCGCTGGTCGCGCTCTGGCCGCTCACGCTCCAGCTGCGCGGCCGGCCCGTCAACGAGTCGCGCTGGCTGCTGCGCGCGCTCGTCCTCGCTGCGCCGATGGGCTTCATCGCCGTCGAAGCGGGCTGGACGGTGACCGAAGTCGGCCGGCAACCGTGGATCGTGAACGGCGTCGTGCGCACCGCGCAGGTGGTCACCCCGATGCCTGGACTCGTCATCCCGTTCGCGGTCTTCACGTTGCTCTACTGCTTCCTCGGCGTCGTCGTGGCCGTGCTGCTCTACCGGCAGATCGTGCGCACCACACCGATGGGCGAGTTCGTGTCGACCACGGAGTTCAAGACGGTGACCGTCGACGGACGCCCCTCCGGCGGCATGCCGCCCGTGCGCCCATCGCGCCGCTCGCGCGCCTTCGGGGAGCTGGGCGAGTGAACGGACTCGGCCTCCCCGACGTGCTCGCCGGTCTCATGGTCGTCGCGCTCACGATGTACGTGCTGCTCGGTGGCGCGGACTTCGGCGGTGGCGTCTGGGACCTGCTCGCGCGTGGGCCACGCAAGGCGGCGCAGCGCGAACTCGTGGCCGATGCCATCGGCCCGATCTGGGAAGCCAACCACGTCTGGCTGATTCTCGTCGTCGTCATGCTCTTCTCCTGTTTCCCTCCCGCGTTCGCGCGCTTCGCCACGCTCCTGCATGTGCCGCTCGTCGTCATGCTCGTCGGCATCGTGTTGCGCGGCTCCGCGTTCACCTTCCGCACCTACGACAGCCAGCGCGACGACGTCCAGGTGCGCTGGGGTCGCACCTTCGCGATCGCGAGCACGCTCACCCCCGTCATGCTCGGCGTCTGCGTCGGCGCGACCATTTCCGGCGACCTGGGTGCGGTGCGCATCGACGCGAGCGCGTACGACATCTTCATCGCGCCGTGGTGCACGCCCTTCGCGTTCGCGGTCGGCGTCCTCACGCTCGCGCTCTTCGCCTTTCTCGCCGCGGTCTATCTCACGGTCGAGGCACTCGACGACGCGCTACGCGACGACTTCCGCGTGCGCGCGCTCTGGGCGGGCGCCGCAGTCGGGCTCTGCGCGTTCGCAGTGCTCGCGCTCGCGCGCACGTCGGCGCCCTTTCTCTGGACGCGCCTCGCCGAAGAACGCTGGGCGTTGCCGCTGCACGGCCTCGCCGCGCTCGCCGCGATCACGGGCTTCGTCGCCCTGATCACGCGACGCTTCCGCCTCGCGCGCTTCGCGGCCGCGTTGCAGGCGACCTGTCTCGTCTGGGGTTGGGCGTGGGCGCAGTTCCCGTACCTGCTGCCGCCCGGCATGACCATCAGCGACGCCGCCGCGCCGGAAGCCACGCTCCGTCTCGTGCTCATCGGACTCGCGGTGGGCCTCGTCGTGCTGGTGCCGAGCTTCTGGTACCTCTTCCGCGTCTTCAAGCGCGCCCCTGGCGCGGTCCATCACTAGAAAGTCGTTGACACCGATTCATCCCGGGTTGCGACGGGGCGTGGTGGGCAGCACAATTCCCGCATGACGACGCCCAGGGCCTCCGACCCGCTGCTCAACCTCAACGCGCTCTCCGAAGATCCCCTCATCCGGGACCAGATCGAGCGCGGGCTCGCCGACGTCATGGCGGAGCAGCACGCGCAGGAGACGGCCAAGGGCGAGAAGAAGAAGGACAAGGACAAGAGCGCGAAGGAGGGTCGCAAGAACGATCTCCTCAAGCTCATCCACGAGTACCAGCGCCGCTGCATCGAGTTCGCCGATCGCAAGGCCACCTTCATCGTCTTCGGTGCGAACGCCTTCGCCTCGTTCCTCGATCGCTCGAAGGGACTCAAGGACGTGCGCGAGACGCCGATGGCGGAGTGGACCGCGAAGATGATCACGGGTGAAATCGCGATCGCGGTCCTCGCGCTCGCGGGCTTCACCGCGCTCTGGGTCATCATCCCGCGCATCGCGCGCAAGGTGCCCAAGGGCGCGATCTACTGGGAAGCGATCCGCAAGTACGAGACGCAGGACGACTGGGTCAAGGCGATGGCGGACTTCACCGAGGAAGACACGCAGCGCATCGTGCTGCGCGGCATCTATGACCTCGCCGGCATCAACGTGCGCAAGTACCGCATGCTGCAGGTGGCCACCTGGATCGGGGGCATCGGCATGGGCATGGCGCTCGCCCACATCGCGCTCTAGCCGGCGTCCTGAGCGTAGCGAAGGGCCTGCCTGTGCCCTTCACCCCGTCATCGCCCGCTTCGCCAACTCGCGCCGCTCGTCGATCGTGCCGCGCGGCTCGTCCATGATCGGGTCCGTCACCCAGTAGCCAGCCTCCGCGCGCACGATGGCGGCGATGTCCTTCCGCCGCGCGTCCACTTCCTCCTCGCGCGCGTCGAGCGCGTTCCGCGCATGGCGGAACCAGCGCCCCGCCTGCACGCAGAAGAGGTCGGCGAGCGCGAGCTCCCGCTCGCACTGCTCCACGCCGCGCTCCGCGATCAGCGCCTGCGTCCGGCTCAGCACCGCCGACGTCGCGAAGAGCTGGATCGCCATCTCCGCCAGCCGCTCCACCACCAGCTGTCGCTCGATGATCTGCTTCTTGTACTTCATGATCATCTCGTCGGTGGCGCGCTTGAGGTCGGCCACGTGCTTCTCGAGGTACTTGCGGTGCTCCTGCAGCCGCGGGTGGAGCGGCGTGTCCACGCCGTCGCTCACGCCGAGCACCTCGCGCACGCGGTCAGCCGCGAATCCGCTCACGAGCCCGAAGTTCTTCACCGGCGCCCGCATCGCGCTGCCGATCTGCGCCAGTCGCTCGGCGGGGCCCTGGATGCCCGTCAGTCCGATGAAGAGGCGCAGCACCTCGTTCGCCCCCTCGAAGATCCGCTGGATGCGCGCGTCGCGCAGCCAGCGCTCGTACGGCTGCGGCTGGCAGTAGCCGCGTCCGCCCGCCACCTGCACCATCTCGTCGCTCGCGCGCCAGATCAGCTCGCTCGCGAACACCTTGCAGATCGCCGCCTCGAGCGCCCAGTCGTGCGTGTCGGCGTCGATGCCATGCGCGAGGATCCCGAGCATCGCCTCGCTCGCGTACGTCTCCGCCGCGAGATGCGCCATCTTCCGCTGCGTGATCTCGAAGTTGGCCAGCGGCTGACCGAACTGCACGCGCTGCTCCGCATAGCGCGCCATCTCGCCGAGCAACTCCTTCGCGCCTCCCGTGCATCCGGCCGCGAGCGTGAGCCGTCCCCCATTCAGCACGTTGACGGCCACGGCAAAGCCCTTGCCCACCTCGCCCAACACGTGATCGGCCGGCACCTGCAGGTTGTCGTAGACGAGATCGGCCTGCGTGCTCCCCTTGATGCCGAGCTTCTTGAACGTGCCCACGACCTTGAAGCCCGGCATGTCGGGACGGATGATGAACGCCGTCGGCCGCTTCTTCTTCACGCCGCCCTTCATCACCTCGGTCTGCGCGAACGTCGCGATCACGCCGGCCCGGTGCCCGTTGCCGATCCAGATCTTCCGCCCGTTCAGGCTCCACGAACCGTCCGCATTCTCCGAAGCATGCGACACGATGTTCTGCGCGTCGCTGCCCGTCTCCGGCTCCGTGTCGCGTAGGCCGCCAGCATCTTCCCCTTGGCCAGGTCGGGTAGGTAGCGCGCCTTCTGCGCATCGTTGCCGAACAGCACGATCGCCTTGGAGCCGAGCCCGCAGTGCACGCCCACAAGCACGCCGAGCGACGCATCGATGCTCGCCAGCGTCGCAAACACCCGCGCGTACGCCGTCGCGGACAACCCGAGCCCGCCGTACTCCTTCGGAATCGACAGCCCCAGCATCCCCATCTCGCCGAAGGCCGTGATCACCGCCTCCGGCACCTTCTCTTCGCTGTCGATCTGCTCGTTGATGATCAGGTCGCCGTGCAGTGCGCGCAGTCCCGTGATCAGGCGACGCACCACGGCGGCCTCGCCCGCGTCACGCTGTTCGAGCGTGGGTGGATACGGGAAAATCGCGGCGTCGAAGATCGCGCCGGCGTAGAGGCCGCGCGTGAAGGAGGGCTTGGTGTCGGTCATGCTCAAATATGTCGTCCTGAGCGCAGCGAAGGACCTGCTTGTCCTGGTCCGCGCTGTTGGTCCCGGAAAGCCGACCCTTCACTCCGCTCACGACGACACGAGCACCGGCCCTTCGCTCCACCACGTCACGACCGCCGGCTTCTCGAACGGTGGCACTGCCGGCAACCCCGGCATCGTGCTCGCCGGCGCGATGCGCTCCTTGCCACGGTACAGCGCGCCGCGAGAGTAACACACTGCGTTCACCGTCTCACCCTGCGTCATGCGGTGCTCGAAGTACAACAGCTTCTCGTCCCACCAGACTGCGCGCGTCGTCACCGTCACCACCGAAAACAGGCGCGCGGCGCGCTTGAACTGCATCATCTCGCTGTGCGTGAGCGGAATCCAACGTTCCCGGACCACCGTCAGCCAGCTCACGTTGTGCAGCACCATGCACCACCGGCCCAGCCCCGCCCACGCGAAGTAGCTGTGCGAGGCCGCACGCGTCAGCTCCACGTCGAACGGAGTCACGAGCACCCGGAACGAACGTGGCGCGAGCGCGTCGGGCGCGGAGCGGGAGAACAGCGCCTGCAGGATGATCTTGAGCAGCCGGAACTTGTGCATGGATCGATGTGGTGGCGTGGCGCGAGGCCGAAATATGTGCCATCGCACGAGCGCCGCGTTATCGTTGCCATGCCCCACGCTCGACCGCTCTGCCTCCCTCGCCGCTCATCGCATGCCCCGCCGCCCGCTCGTCCCGCTCGCCCTCGCGTTCGCCCTCCTGCTCCCGACGGCGACCACCGCCCAGCGCGCTCCCGCACCACGCGAGGTCCCGGCCGCCATGCGCGAAGTGCGCGAAGCCGACCTCAAGCGCGACCTCTACGCCATGGCCTCCGACGGCATGCGTGGCCGCGAAGGTGGCACCATCGACGAACTGCGCGCCTCGATCTGGGTGGCCGAGCAGTATCGCAAGATCGGCCTCGCCCCCAAGGGCGACGACGGTACGTACTTCCAGTGGTTCAACATGGTGCGCACGCGCGTCTCGACCACCATGAGCCGCGTCATGATCGGGGGCCAGTCCTTCGCGCTCTTCACCGACGTCACCGCCCCGGGCGTCGTGCCCATCGAGGCCATCGGCGCCATCACCTGGCTCGCCGACCTCGCCGACACCACCGTGGACGTCCGCGGCAAGATCGTGGCCGCGATGCTCCCGGCGCCCAACCCCGCCAGCATCCGCCCCAACAGCTATCCACTCAACGTCCGCTACGTGGATGCCGCCATCGCCGCGATGAACGCGCGCTTTGCGCGCCGCGGCGCCCTCGCCATCCTGCTCGTCGCCGATGCGCGCACCGACGCGGCATTCGGTCCGTTCGCGACCATGCGCATCCGCGGCCTCTACGATGTCGACCGCGGCGTGCCGCGCTTCAACGGCGGCTCTGATCGCCTCGCGCCGATGCCGCAGCTCGGCCAAGGCGCGCCGCCCATCCTCCTCGTGCGCGCGAGCATGGCCGCCACCCTGCAGGCGCAGCCCACGGCCGAGATCGCCGTCCGCCTCGAGCGCTTCGAGACGCCCTGCGTGAATGTCATCGCGGAGCTCGAGGGCACCGATGCGAAACTCCGAAACGAATACGTGCTCTACTCCTCGCACCAGGACGCCAACGGCACGCGCTACGTCATCGACGGCGATTCGGTCTGGGCCGGGGCCGACGACAACGGTTCCGTATCCGTAGCCCAGTTCGCCGCGGCGCGCGCCTTCGTCAAGAAGCCGGGCAAGCGCTCGGTGCTCTTCGTGCACCACGGCTCCGAGGAACGTGGCCTCATCGGCTCGCGCTGGCATGCTGCCCACCCGGTCGTGCCCATCGCCCAGATCGTCGCCGTCATCAACGGCGACATGATCGGTCGCAACCACCCCGACTCCGCGAGTCTCCTCGGCGCGCAACCGCCCCATCGCAACTCCCCGGAGTTCGTGGCCATGGCGCTCAAGGCCAACGCGCTCACGGGCAAGTTCACGCTCGATTCGCTCTGGGATCGCCCCACGCATCCGGAAGGCTGGTACTTCCGCTCGGATCACGTCCCCTACGCGCGGGTCGGCGTGCCGTCGCTCATGTGGACCACCAACCTCCACGACGACTACCACACACCCAAAGACAACCCGCAGCGCATCGACTATCCCAAGCTCACGCGCATGGCGCAGTGGATGTATCTGACCGGTTGGTTCGTGGCCAACGCGGACAAACGTCCGGCGCTCGATCCCGCGTTCAAGCTGGAGCGCTAGGCGGGCCTCACGGCTATCTCGCTCCTCCGAAGCGGGTGTACGGCAAAATCGCGTCGCGCTGCGCGGTTGAGCTTACCCGTCTACAAGGGCAACTTATCCGAGAACATCTTGTGCGCGGCGTGTCGTCCCTGAGCGCAGCGAAGGACCTGCTCTTTGGCAGTTGTGGTTGCAGTTGTGGTTGCAGGTGTGGTTGCAGTTGTGGTTGCAGTTGTGGTTGCAGTGGTGGTTCCACCCGCACCTCCCTCCGCACCCTCCGTGCCCGCCGCGCCTCGCTTCACCACTCGCAATACCCCCACGGCCGGCGACGGACTCCCGGGCGCGCCCACCTTCCTGCCCAACCCTCGGCGCATCCTCTGGCCGACGGTCCTCACGGTGGTGCTGCTCCTCCCCGGCATCTATCCGCTCCCCGCGCTTCGCGATTCCCTCAACGGACTTGGCTTCGACGGCGGACGACTCGTCGTCAGCACCGGGTACCTCCGCTTCGCCCCGATCTTCAACGTCCTCGACGCGCTCTCGCTGCTCACCCTCCAGCAGCACTATGGCGTCATCGGCACCGTGCTCCTCTGGTGGCTCTATCGGCGCACCATGGCGCGCCTCCGCACCACCACGCCGCCGAACCTCCTCTGGGAATTCGCCGGCCTGCTGGGCGTCACGGCCGCCATCGTCGCTGTCTATGCCGCCGGTATCCTCCTGCCGCGCCCGATGGCGAAGCTGCAGGTCTTCGACTCCGAGCTCGTCGCCGTCGACTTCCACTCGCATACGCTCGCGTCGCACGACGGTCGGCCCGGCTTCGACGCCGAGATGAATCGCGCCTGGCACCAGCAGGCCGGCTATCACGTCAGCTACATCACCGACCACCTCGCGCCCGAGGGCGCGTCGAGCTGGTCGGAGGTCGAGAGAGGGATCGCGAACAACCCGGTGCGCGCCGGCGAGGGCACGATCATCGCCGCCGGCATCGAGGCGCACTCCAACGGCACGCATGTCAACGTGCTCGGCGCACGCGCGCGCGACCTCGGCATCTTCGGCCCGGCCGATCACCTCAAGGCGAAGGCGAAGCTCGCCAATGGCCTCACGCCGGTGGTGCTCCAGACCATCCCGGCCGATCTCGCGAACTTTGCGCGTGAAAGCGTGGACTCCGTCACGCCGAGCATCGGCATCGAGGTCAATGACGCCGCACCGCGCGGCCTCGCGCAGAACCTCCGCGATCGTCCGCTCATCCTGCGCATGGTCGATTCGCTCAACCTCGCCCCCGTGGCCGCGAGCGACAATCACGGATGGGGACGCACCGCCGCCGCCTGGAGCCTCGTGCGCATTCCCGGCTGGCGTCACCTGCCGACGGACACCATCATCGCCCGCATCGAAGAAACGCTGCGCACCCGCCGGCGATTCGCCGTGCGCACCATCGAGCGCCGCACCCCGCAGGTTGGACCGCCCGTGAGCGAACTGTTCTTCACCGTGCCGGCCATGCTCTACGACCTCAACGCCAGCATCTCCGCGATGGAACGGCTCTCGTGGATCATCTGGCTCTGGGGCATGGCGTTCATCGGGCCGTGGTTGCGCTTCGTCTTCGTGCGACGACTCGCCATCCGGCGCATCGCCCGCGACGCCGCCGCCGCCGCACGGGAGCCCACATGATGCCGTGGTTCGCCATCGCGCTCGGCGGCGCATTCGGTTCGGTGCTGCGTCACGCCGTCGGCCTCTGGGTCCAGCGCGGCGTGCCCGGCTTCCCGTGGGGCACCTTCGTCATCAACGTCACCGGCTCGTGTCTCCTCGGCTTTCTCGCCAAGGCGCTCGGCGGCGACACCGTCAATCCGTCGCTGCGCGCCGCGCTCACCATCGGCCTCTGCGGCGGCTACACCACGTTCTCCACCTTCAGCTTCGAGACGATGCGCCTCATCGACGATGGCTTCGCCGCGCGCGCGGCCACCTACGTCGCCGCCTCGGTGCTCCTTTCCCTCGCGGCCATCTTCGCCGGTGCGGCGCTCGCCCGCACGGTTGTCGGCCGCTAAGCCAAATCACATGACCGCCACCGTTCCCGCCGACCTCGCGTCGTTTCTCGACGTGCACGACGCGCGCATCCAGCGCGAACTCGACGCCTTCCTGCGCATTCCCTCGGTGAGCGCCCGTTCGGAGCATGACGCCGACACGCGTCGCGCCGCCGACTGGCTTGCCGCGGAATGCACGCGCATCGGCCTCACCACCGAGATCATTCCCACCGCGGGCCATCCGATCGTGCTCGCCGAGTGGCGCGGCGCGCCGGGCAAGCCGACCGTGCTCGTCTATGGCCACTACGACGTGCAGCCCGCCGAACCGCTCGAGCTCTGGACGTCACCGCCCTTCGAACCGCAGGTGCGCGACGGCAAGCTGTACGCGCGCGGTTCCGTCGACGACAAGGGCCAGCTCTACCTGCACGTCAAGGCGCTCGAGGCGCATCTCGCCGTGCGCGGTGCGCTGCCGGTGAACGTGATCCTGCTCGCGGAAGGCGAAGAGGAAGTCGGCAGCGAACACCTCGCGCCGTTCGTCGAGCAGCACGCCAAACGCCTCGCGTGCGACGCCTGCGTCATCTCCGACTCGGCCATGTTCGCGCCCGGGCTGCCGTCGCTGCTCTTCGCGTTGCGCGGACTCGCGTATTTCCAGATTGACATCGACGGCCCTGCGCAGGACCTGCACTCCGGCTCGTACGGTGGCGCGGTCATCAATCCCGCGATGGCGCTCGCGCGCATCCTCGCCACGTTCCACGACGCGGACGGACGCGTGGCCGTGCCCGGCTTCTACGACAACGTCAAGACGTGGGAAGACCGCGTGCGCGACCGTATCCGCGCGCTGCCGTTCAGCGACGAGCACTTCCGTGCCGAAGTCGGTGCTCCCGCACTCGGCGGCGAAAAGGGGTTCAGCACGCTCGAGCGCATCTGGACGCGTCCCACCTGTGAAGTGAACGGCCTCCTGAGCGGTTACACCGGCGAAGGCGCCAAGACGGTGCTGCCCGCCAAGGCCATGGCCAAGGTGAGTTGCCGCTTGGTGCCCGACCAGACGCCCGCCGAGATCGAGCAGTTGATGCAGGCGCACGTCGAGCGCATCGCGCCCAAGGGCGTCAACGTGAAGGTCACGCACCTGCATGGCGGCAATCCGTGGCGCGGCGAACCCGAGGGACCGTTCTTCCACGCAGCGGCCAACGCGCTCGAGGCCGCCTTCGGCAAGGCGCCCGTGCTCACGGGCGAAGGCGGCTCCATTCCGGTGGTCGGCGACTTCCAGCGGATCCTCGGCGTGCCTGTGATTCTCATGGGCTTCGGCCTGCCTGGCGAGAACGCGCACGCCCCCGATGAGTGGATCAGCGTGGGCAACTTCACCACCGGCATGCGCGCCGTCGCCGCGTTCTGGGACGAAGCCGGTCGCCTGTCATCCTGAGCGCAGCGAAGGACCTGCTTCGTCGCAATGCGACACAAGCAGGTCCTTCGCCGCGATCAGGACGACGGCCTACAACCCGTCGAGCAATCCGTCGTTGTTCGTCGTGTTCGCGATGCGCTTGATCAGCCACTCCATCGCGGCCTGCGGCGGCATCTGACCCAAGCCGCGGCGCAGCATGTGCACGTGTTCGAGCTGGTCGGGACGGAAGAGCTTGTCCTCGCGCCGCGTGCCGCTCGTCGCGACGTCGATCGCCGGGAAGATGCGCTTTTCCGCGAGCGAGCGATCGAGCTTGATCTCGCAGTTGCCGGTGCCCTTGAACTCCTCGAAGATCACGTCGTCCATGCGCGAGCCCGTTTCGACGAGCGCCGTCGCGATGATCGTGAGCGAGCCGCCGCCGTTCGCGTCCGCCACGGCACGCGCCGAGCCGAAGAACGCCTTCGGCTTGGACATCGCCGTCGCATCGAGGCCACCCGACATCGTGCGCCCGGTGCCGCGTTCGGCCGTGTTGTGGGCGCGCGCCATGCGCGTGAGTGAATCGAGCACGATGATCACGTCGCGGCCGAGCTCCACGAGGCGGCGCGCGCGCTCGAGCACCATCTCCGTGACTTCGACGTGGCGCTTGGCGGGCTGGTCGAAGCTTGAGGCGATCACTTCTCCCACGTTCCACGAGATCGCCTCGCTCACTTCCTCTGGACGCTCGTCCACCAGCAGGATGAGCAGCACCGCCTCGGGGTGATTCATCGTGATCCCCTCGGTGATGGCGTGCATCAGCATGGTCTTGCCGGCACGCGCCGGCGCCACGATGAGCGCGCGCTGCCCGTAGCCGATCGGCGCAATCAGGTCGATCGCTCGGCGCGTGAGCTCGGGCCCGACCTTCGCAGGACGTCCCGTTTCGAGAATCAGCTTCCGGTCGGGATAGCTCGCCACGAGCGTCTGGAAGTCGGCGCGCTTGAGGCTCTCGCCGGGCTCCCGGTCGTTGATTGCGGTCACGTCCACCACCACCGTGCGGCCGCGGAAGTCGCGTCCGGTCGTGGCGGCAATCTTGTCGCTCTTGCGGAGCCCGAGCTGGCGTAGCTGCCACGCCGCAATCCACGGGTCCGTCGGTTCTGCGAGGTAGCTCGAACCCGCGCGGCGCACGAATCCGCCGTCACGCGAGGGGTCGAACCATCCGGTCACTTCGCCATCGGCGACGACCGGTTGCTGCTGCTGCTGGTTGTTGCCACCCTGCGGCTGTCCACCACCGCCTTGGCTCTGGTTCTCGCCGCCCTCACGACCTTGCCGGTCGCGGAAGCGTCCGCGTCGTCCGCGTCGTCCATTGCGACGTCCGCCGGCGCCCTGCTGCCACGGCGCGCCGCCCTGCTGTCCACCACCGCCACTTTGCGTGGGTGTCTCGCTGCGTGGAGCGCTGTCACCACCGCCTTCTCCACTCGCGGCCTCACTCGGAGCCGCTGGCGCGTCGGACGCGCCTCCATCGCCGTCGCTCACGGATGGCGATCCGCTGGATGATGCGTCAGCATCATTCACCGGCGCGTCAGTGTCACGGTACGGGTTGTCCTGGTTGGCGTCACCCTCGGGGCGTTTGCCCGTGGTGCGCCGGCGACGATAGGGACGTCGACGTTCGGTCATGTCTGGATGTGTCAGGTCAGGCGCGCCCCGGTCGGCCGGAATGGCCCCGGCGGGCGCGGTAAAACGATTGGAGTCTGTCCCGGTATCCACGCAGCTTCGTTCTCGTGCCTGGAGTGCCCAATCCGTTGGGCGGCACGAGTACGCTGATGGGCCGGGGGCCTTGGCACGCGCCGAAAGTGGCACGTCTCGAAATGGCGGTCGCGCGTGGGATACACACCAAGGCGACCCTTCACCGAGTGTACGAGGCCGGTCGATGGCGACCACTGCGCGGCGTACAGAACGTTCGGTGAGTCCTTCGTACAACAAGGGACCATGGCCCCCCGCACGACCCTAATGTGGTGAGGCTCGTAAGCCCGCGCAACCCGTCGGGGACGATAGCTTCCGCCCTTCTTCGTCTTTTTCGCTCACGCTATGTCGACTCAGGAACTCTCCCAGCACCTCGCCGCCGCGGTCACGACGTTCCGCGCCGAGGGCGACATGGGAGCCTTGCAGGAATCGCTCGCTCATCTCGTGCGTGATCATCCGGCCGCAGAACTCGCCGCCGCCGCAGAGCCGTACCGTACCATGCCAGAGGTCGCCGGCCCGATCTTCGAGAAGGTTGTGGAGGCGGACCCCGACAATGCACGAGCGCTCGTCGCGCTCGCCAACGCCTACTGGCTCGCTGGTCGCGGACCGGAGAAAGTCGGCGAGCTCGCCAGCCGCGCCATCGCCGCCGACCCCGAGAATCGGGCTGGCTGGCACCTCTGGTGCCTCTCCGAAAGCGACCCGCGCGAGCGCACCATTCGCTGGCGCCAAGTCGTCGCGCGCTTCGCCGACGACGATCTGGCGCGCGCGACGCTGGCTGACAGCGCCGCCTCGCTTGCCGGCGCCGAGCGCGACCCGGATGCACTCGCGCTCGCCATAGGCGAGTACGAGATCCTGCGAGCGCGGGCGGCACGACCGGAGCAGCGCGAGGCACTCGACAAAGCGCTCATCACGCTACGCGCCTGGTCGCTCTGAGCTAGGCAAAATGTCCGGTATATCGGCACGCCCGTCACAAAAAGGGCGGTAATGTCGTGAACTAGCACCAAAATGTCGCAAACTCGCCCTCCGCGTAGGGATTGGCCTGCCGAGACTTGGTGAAGCGGGCGGCCAGTCCCGGGCGCCGCCCGTCAGACTCGTCCTGCCCGGACCGAGCGGCGAGAGCGCATGAGACAACCTGAGCTTCTTCGTCACCAGGCCTTTTTTGACCGTCTGGCCGACCTGCAGGAGCAAGATCCGACCTGGCCCACCCTCTCGGCGGGCCTGCTGGTGTTACGCCAGCTGGACGACCGGCTGAGGGACGGCCTCCGTCCAGACCCCAGATCCACAGCCTTCACGCTCGACGCCGCGCGTGCTGTGCTCCTCACCGACCCCACACGCCGCATTCTCGTCGGTCTCGCCGAGTTGGCGGTCGAAGCCGAGCCGTCGCGACATGCGCTCGCCGTGCAGCTGTTCGCGTGGGCGCGTGCCCTCGAGAACAACGCTGCGTGGGCGCTGGCGCAGGATGTCTACCGCGCCGTCACGGAATTCATCCCCGCCGATGATGATCTCGAAATCGTCACCGACGCGTGGATGCGACGCGCGTACGTCGCCCGCATGATGGCGGCATACGCCGACGCCGAATTCGCCATTGAGCGCGGTCGGGAGTTCGCCGCGCGCCTGGGTGACGCGTCGCGCCTTCTGCGACTGCGCATGGCGAGCGCGAACGTGGCCGTCGATCGCCACCAGCCCGAGCTCGCCGAACACATCATCGCCGAGACCGTGGCGCTGGCCGCGCCGCTCGGCGGACCGGTCTACAGCGAGGCACTGCATGGTCGCGGCAACGTGGCACGCATGCGCGGCGACAATATCAGTGCGCTGCAATTCTATCATCGAGCGCTCGAAGGCTCGCCGTCGGACATCGGACGCGAACGTCTGCTGCTGACGATCTCCGCGGTCAGCATCGACGTGGGTGCACGCAGCATGGCGCGTGATGCGCTGCTCGTTCTCGCGGTCACGGCGCAGACGCGCAACACGCGCTGGCTGGCCGTGGTCAACCTGCTCGAGATTGCCGTGCTCGATCGCAACGAGATCAGCTTCGAGTCGTATCGTCGTGAACTCGCGGCCGAGCCGCTCAGTCCGATTGCGGCCGGCTACTTCGCACTGTACGAGGGCCACGGTCACCGTGCGTTCGGGCGGCCCGACCTCGCCGCGGCGTGTTATGAGCGGGCTCTCCAGAACGCACACGACCACCAACTTGGAAAGCTGGTGGTCGAAGCTGAAGCCGCTATGGCGGGCCTCAGTGAGTTGGACGAGATGCCTCGGCCAGGTGCCGAGTCGCCCGTTCCCAGTGCGCTGGAACCCTTGGCGCGCCGCGTGAGGGCGATGCGCGAGTGTCTGCCCGGTGAAGGGTGACGCTCGCGGCGCCTCTGGCGCCGCCAGGGCTCAGTGGCCGTTGCTCTCCGTGACGCCGTCGTTGCGCGGAGCGGTCGGCGACGTGCAGGCGGCCATGGAAATGGTCGCGAGGGCGATCAGGGCAAGGGCGATGCGGCGCATGGAAGCCTCAGAGGTGGGGGGTGGGTTAACTCTGGACATGAATGTCTATTGTCTGCCCCCTGTCGGAAATGCGGCATTTGCGACAGAATGGTGCAGATTTCTGACATTTTGCATCTTTTCCATTGCACGTTCTGGCCGTTTTGCCTCCTCCACAGCTCACGCACCTGCGCGCCGTGCTCGAACCGGCGCACCGGGTGACAGCGGTCGCCTCTTCGGTCGAAATGACCGAGGTGGCCAGGCAGAAGGCGTTCGACGTCGTACTCATCGATCCGTCGATGAGCGCCCTCATCTCGGTCGCCGAGATCATCCGCTTCCGGCGTTCCTTCCCGTCGCTGCCCGTCATCCCGTACACGTCGATGTCAGCGTCGGCGATGCGCGCGATCGCGGAGCTTGCTCCGCACGGGATCTCGCGAGTGATCCTGCATCGCGTCGACGACTCACCGCAGCGGTTACTCGACATGCTGCGGGCGCGGCCGACGGATGCGCTGACGCCGCGCGTCCTGCAGTTGCTCGATCCGGAGCTCTCCCGGCTCACGCAACGGGTGCGCGCTGGTGTGCTGCGACTCTTCGACGAACCACAAGCGTTCTACGGTGTGAGCGATCTGGCGCGAGCGGCGGGAGTGAATCCTCGCACACTCTACCGGCAGTTCGAGACGGCCGGACTCGCGCCGGCGCGTCGCATGGTGCTGGGCGCGCGCCTCTTGCGCGCGTACGTCTGGTTACGCGATCCGGCCAACTCCGCGCAGGACGTCGTGCGGAAGTTGGGCTTCTCGTCCCGGCAGCAGTTCGGCCGGCAGCTCACCCGGGCCACGGGGGCGAGTCCGCGCGTCGTGCGCAGCCTCTCCTCGGACGACCTGATAGTGGAACGTCTTGTCGCGCTCATGCGCGACTCACCGGAGGGCGTGCAGGATGAGACGCCCGACGACCCCAGCGAGAACTGAACCATGGGCCGCATCCTTCCTCCAGCGCCGTCGTCGCTGATGCCGCGCTGCTTGATCGTGGACGACGAACCGGCCATCGGCCGCGCCCTCTCCCTCGCGCTCGCGCGGGACGGGTGGAGCTGCGTGCATGCGACCTCCGCCGAACAGGCGCAGGCGTGCCTGCGCGACCAGCCGTTCGATGCCATGGTCGTCGACCTGCGCCTCAACGACATGCGCGGCGACGTCTTCCTGCACGTCGCCTGCGCACTGCAGCCGTCGCTCGCCAGCGCCACGCTCTTCATGACGGGCGACATCAGCCCGAAGGCCGACGCGCTCCTCGCCGCGACGCGCTGCCCGGCCGTGCACAAGCCGTTCGATCTCTTCGAAGTCACCGCGCAGATGCGACGCTTCCTGCCGCAGCGCAACACGGGCACCGCGACGGGCTGAGCCAGCGCCTCCCGCCGGCCCCTACTTGGCCGGTCCCACCACGAGGCGCGTCGCCTCGTTGCGATCGAGCAGTCGCACGAGCGCATCGCCGAGCACCTGCTGCCGGTTGAGTGAGCGCTTGTTGAAGCCCGGGCTGAAGGGTCCTGGCGTGGGTCGTCCGCTGACCTCGAGCACCGCGTCGAACCCGTATTTCACCGTCTTGCCTGTACGCGGATCGGTCCAGCTACCGGCAACGGCCAGCGCGCGATTCTTCGGCCAGAGTCCGAGCGGCAGCGCGAAGGTGCGCACCCGGTAGCCCGACACGGCAGAGTCGATCGCCATCACGCCGCGCGCGATCTGCTCCTGCACCATGCGATCGTCGTACTTGTTGAGCTGCGCATGCCACAACGTGTGGTTGCAGAGCTCGAAGCCGTGCTCGGCCAGGAACTTCACCTTCTGGAAACGCCACGCCGTCTTCTGCCCGTCGATCCCCTTGTCACCGAAGAAGGCATGGCCGGCGGTGGCCGCAGGGAGCATGCAGAAGGTCGCCTTGTTGCGCCAATCGGGATGCGCCTTCGAGAAGGCGAGCCAGATGCCCACGGCGCTCTCGGGATCGATCTCGAGCTGTCCGTTCTTCTCGAGGTAGCGGAACTGGCCGGGTGAGGCGTCGTCGAAGGTGAAGACGATGGGCGACATGCCCGCCGGAAGGTCGAGCACGCCATCGACCAGCTCGCCGACGGTCACGGGACGATAGCCGCGCGCGTACAACAGCTCGAGGTCCTTGCGGAAGCTTGCCGTCGATCGCGTCCAGCGCGCGTCCTCGCCGCCGATCTGGTGGTATTCGAGAATGGGAACGGTGCCGTCGCGCCGCGCCGCGCGCGTCGTCTGGGCGCCGAGTAGGCCGGGAAGGGCAGCGCCCAGCGCGATGAGCAGGGTCGCGAGCGCGCGCCGGGAGCAATCTGCAACGCGCGCCGCGACGATGTGCTCGCTGCGGCGCGCGTGCGTGGATGAGCACGTACGAGTCATGCCGCAAATTATCGGCACGCATCACGCGCGAGGGAGGGCGCGGCCGTCATGCCATCGGCGCCGAAGCGCACGGGTGCTACGCGATACCGAGCCAGCCAGCGCTCGACGTGTTGAACCCCGGGAAGACCGCATCGAGCGCGGTGGCGCCGAGCCGGCGCGACGCGACTTCGGCGAACACCGCGCGGAAGTCGGTCGTGAGCGCGAGGTCGCGTCCTTCGTAGAGCAGCTCGGGCGCGAGGCCCGGCCAGCGTCCATGCACCTTGCCGCCCTTGAGCCCGTCGCCGATGACGAACATCGTCGTCGCGTGACCGTGATCAGTGCCGCCATTGCCGTTCTGCCGCACCGTGCGCCCGAACTCCGACATCGTGAGCACCGTGACGTCGCCCATCTTGTCGCCCAGATCCTGCACGAAGGCGGCGATCGCCTTCGCGAACTCATCGAGTCGATTGGCGAGCTGCCCGGTGGCGCCGCCCTGGTTCACGTGCGTGTCCCAGCCGCCGACATCTGCAAACGCGAGCTCGAGCCCCACATCGGCCCGGATGAGCTGTGCAATCTGACGCAGCTTCTGCGCGAAGGGCCCGGCCGGATACTGCGCGCCGTTGCGCGGGGCGTACTGCTGCGGGTTGGCGGCGCGCAGCATCTTCATCGCCTCGAACATCTCGTTGCCGCTCGCGTGCACCACGTCGGCCTGACCGGTCCGGTAAAGCGCCTCGATCCGCGCCGCGGCGTCGGGATTGCTCGCGCGCAGGGCGAACGCGTCGAGTCCGTCCATCGCCACCGTCGCCGCCGGTCCCTCGAGAATGCGCGGGGTCTGCGCCGTGAGCGCCACGGCGCGGAACGCCGACGGCTTGCCGTTCACCAGGCACTCCTCGCATGTCCCCTTGGCCGCGAGGTAGCGGTTGAGCCATCCGCTCGTCGTGCCCTTCACGTCGGGCGTGGCCGTCTCCATGTAGTCCTGCGCATCGAAGTGCGAGCGCGTGTTGCTCGGACTCCCCACGGCTGCCACCGGCGCGAGGAGCCCGCGCTGGTACAGCGGCACGAGCGGCGCCATGCTCGGATGCAAGCCGAAGAATCCATCGAGATCGAGGGCCACGTTGGCAGCGCCTGCCTTTGGCGCGGGCACCGCGATGCCGGGACGCGCCTGGTAGTACGCGCGCTCGCCGAACGGCACGAGCACGTTGAGCGCATCGGCGGCGCAGCGCTGGAAAAGGCACACGAGCACGCGTCCCTTGCCCGCCGGGCCGCGCGCCATGGCATAGGCACTGCGGCGGAGGAAGCTCGGGCTCAACCCCATCGTCACGAGCGAGAGGGCGCCCGCCTTCATGAAAACACGACGACGCATCGAATGCTCCGCTAGCGACGCTGGAATTCGGGCGAGCCGATCGCCAGGGCGACGATCTGGGGAAGCCCGCTGAGGGGCGGTAACGCACGGAAGAGCTGCGCACCGGCGCGTCCAACGGGCCCTGCTGCCGGACGCGGCGGCGCAGTGCCATTCCGCATCGGCATCGGATCCGCGTTCACGCTCACGTTCGCGTTCGCGTTCATGACGGTCGTGTCGGCACGAGGCGCGGGCGCGGACGCCTGCTGCGCGGCCGCATCGCCCAGCGGATGCGCACCGGTGTTGAGGATCTCGCGCGTATCCGGTGACACATCGCCGCCGAGCAGCTCGAGCACGACCCGATCGACCTGCGCCGCGCGTGGTGACTGCGCGATCTCGCGAGCGACGGCCCAGTTCGTGGTGCTGGCACCCGGCAACCGGTTGGCGCCGACGGCGAAACCGAAGTTGATGCGATTGAGGATCGCGCCGGTGTTCATCCAGTCACGCGCCTGGTCGGGCCAGCCGTTCGGCGCCATGTGCCCCCAGAGCGGCTGGCCCAGCTGCGCCACCGCGGCCGCCGAACGCGGCGTCGTATCCACCGGCGCACCCATCGCACGCGCGGCGCTCACGACCACCTCGAACGGCGTCTTGACCTTGGCGCGCCACGCCGTGCGTGCGAAGAACTCGGGACTCAACACGAGTGTGCGCACGACTTCGCGCAGGTCGCCATGGGTGCGGCGCCACGTCGTGATGGCACGCGCCACGAGCGCTTCGCTCGGGCTGTCACTGACGAGGCGCACGGCCAGCTTGCGCACGATGAAGCGCGCCGTGGCCGGGTGGTCGCTCACGATGTCGAGCACCTCTTCGCCGTCCTCGATGCCGCGTCCGGGTGGCAGCAGCTGGCCGAGCACCTGCTTGGCGTCCGCATCATGCATGCCGGGCCGGAAGAGGAACGGTCCACCCTTGGCGGGTTGATCCACCGTCCACCCGGTGAAGGCGCGCGCCACGTTGATCACGTCCTGCTGCGTGTAGCCGCCGTCGACGCCGAGGGTGTGGAGCTCGAGCAGCTCGCGCCCGTAGTTCTCGTTGAGGCCCGCGCGCCGGCGCGGCGCGGGGCGCCCCAAGGCATTCGGCCGTGCGCGCATCTCGAGCTGCGTGAGGTGCGTGCTGTCGGCCATGCTCTGCGCGTTGTCGAGGTAGATCATCATCGCCGGACTGTGCGCCACCGCGCCCAGCAGGTCGCGGAAGCGTCCGAACACGTGCGGACGGATCACGTCGCGCTCGTAAGAGGCGAGATAGTGGCGCATGGTCGGACCCTTCTGGATGAACACGTTGAAGTGGTTCAGCCAGAACTCCGTCATGACCGCTTCGAGCTGCCGCTCGGTGCCGACCGCGCGCGCGACGCGCGATGCCTGCAACTGCGCGACCATCTGTCCCTGCGTGCGCTGCATCTCGCGGTAGCGCGCCGAATCGTCCATGGTGGGCACGTCACCGGCGCGCTGCATCTGTCGCGCGACGATGGCCGGCGGCGGAGAGCGTTCCATCAGCTCAGCGGGCGAGCCCGCCAACAGCGCAAAGGCGGCTTCCGTGCGTGCTGCGCTGGTGTCGGCCATCGACTCCGGCTGCAGCTGCTGCTCGATCCAGCGATCGACACCCACGGCCCGCACCGCGGCCACGTCACCTGGGCGCGGCCCGAAGGCGAGTCGGTTGAGCACCTGCAGCGCCTGCTGGTCCTCGGTGAGGTCGCGAGGGAGCGCGGCCACCGCTTCGACTTCGGGACTCGGAGCAAGCCGTGGTACGCCACCTGCGCCACCCGCACAGCCCGCAAGCGCCACGCAGCACGCTGCCACGACGGCGGTCCTGCGACGTCGCACGACGAGGTGACTCACGATGGTCGAAGGGAAGTGCATGATCACGCCAAGGGGACGAGGTGGCATCATCGACGTTAAGCCTGTGCCGCGGGTGTCTTCACTCGAATTGCACAAAGGAATGTCGCCGTCCCCCCTTGAGCGGTGACCTATCGCACGGATTGATTCCACGCATGACCGTGACACGCACTGATATCGCGCTGGCCTCCGGCATTACGGCGAGCGCCGCAACCCTTGGCTTGGTGATTGGACTGGGCCGATCGTCGGCCGACCCGTGGGTGGCGCTCGAAGCCGGGGGTCACCTCTGGATGGGCTCACCGGTGCGCGCGCTCTGGCCATACGTCGTCGTGGGCGCGACGCGTCACCTGCTGCTCGTCACACCGCTCGGCGCGCTCATGGCGTGGGCACCCGCGACTCGGCGCCATCCAGGATGGACAGCACTCGTCGTCGCCGCGTTGGCGGTGCTCGTGGCGCCGGTCCTGCCCGACCTGCTTCGCCCGTTGGCCTTGGATCTCGCACCGGCAGAGCGTGTGGTGGCCTGGCTCGTGCTGGCCGGCGGCCTGGCGCTCGGCGCTCGGTTGACCCCCGAGCAGACGACGTAACCGTGCCGGTCTCCCGACGTGAAGTCGGGCGGAGCACTCTTGACGCCTTGCGGGTCCGGAGCGAGCATCGAGCGGAGGAGACCACATGCCCAGACCCAGCGTCGTACAACCGCAGCCTCGCCCCAGTCAGGGCGACCGGGTCGTGTCCGATGACGCGGGTTACCTGTGGAGCGCGACCCTGGTCGAGGATCAGGGCGAGGTGTTGGTGATCTTCAGTTGCATCACCGACGCTCGACGCTCCGGCCGCATCTCGTGCCTCGCCGCCGATCCCGGCATTCCATTCGCCGACCTCCCCGACGAGACCCTGCGCGACTGGCTCCGTCACGCGCCGCCGATCGGGCGGCTTCAATGACCCGCGGGGAGCGGGAGGAGGTGGCATGCGCGAGTATGGCTCGAAGGAGATTCGCAACGTGGCTGTAGTGGGACACGGCGCGAGTGGCAAGACCACCCTGGTGGATGCCCTCGCGTTCGTGTCCGGAGCCAGCAAGCGACACGGCAATATCAGCGATGGGACGGCGTTGACCGACTATGCGCCGGAAGAGATCGAGCATCAGTACTCCATCAACCTTGGCTGCGCACACGCCGAGTGGATGGACTCCAAGATCAACCTGCTCGACACGCCGGGCTTCCTCGATTTCCAGGGCGACACCATCGCGGGACTGACCGCGGCAGACGGTGCGCTCCTCTGCATCAGCGCCGCAGCCGGGGTGGAGGTCGGCGCCGAGAAGATGTTCCGCGCCGCAGTCGCGCGCCACGATCCGGTGCTCTTCGTCGTGACGATGCTCGACAAGGATCATGCGAGCTTCGAGCGCACCTTCGAGCAGATCAAGGAGCGGCTCACGACGCGCGTGATCCCGGTCGAGGTGCCGCTGGGCGAGGGCCCCGCGTTTCACGGACTGCTCAACCTCTTCGAGAAGACGGCCCGCACCTTCGTGAAGGGCACGAAGAGCGGCGAGTACATCGAGGGCGCGGTGCCCGCCGACGCGCAGGCCACCTTCGACCGCTACTACGGCGAGCTGATCGAGACGATCGCCGCCGGCGACGACTCGTTGCTCGAGCGCTACCTCGAGGGCGCGGAGCTCTCGCGCGAGGAAGCGATGGCGGCGATGAAGGAGGCGATGAAGCGCGGCGAGGTCTTCCCGCTCTTCTGCTGCGCGGCCGGCCTCACCTACGGCACGCGCGAGCTCCTCACCAAGATCGTCGAGCTCATGCCCACGGCGTACGAGATGGAGGAGCTGCACGCCTTCACCGGCGCCGAGGGCAACAAGACCGTCGAGATCCACGCGCAGCCCGACGCACCGCTCACGGCGCTCGTCTTCAAGACGGTGGCCGAGCCGCACGTGGGCGACGTGTCGTACTTCCGCGTCTTCTCCGGCACGGTGGCCTCGGGCCAGGAGGTCTACAACGCGACGCGCGACCACGTCGAGAAGATGGGTCACCTGGCGGTGCCTCAGGGACGCGAGCGCATCGAGGTGCCGCGACTGCAGCCGGGCGACATCGGCTGCGTGGCCAAGCTGCGCAACACGCACACCAACGACACGCTCTCGACGCGCGACCACCCGGTGCGCTTGCCCGGCATCGAGTTCCCCGAGCCGGTGGTGCACTTCGCGGTGCACGCGGCCACGCGAGCCGACGAGGACAAGCTGCAGGCGGGGCTCCACCGGTTGCACGACGAGGACCCGACCTTCGAGATGCACTACAACAACGAGACCCACGAGACGATCGTCGCCGGCATGGGAGAGCGACACCTCGAGGTCTCGATGGGGCGCCTGACGCGGAAGTTCGGCGTGCTCGCGGAGCTGACGCCGCCGCGCATCGCGTACCGCGAGACGATCACCGCCACCGCGAGCGGGCAGGGCCGGCACAAGAAGCAGAGCGGCGGTCGCGGACAGTTCGGCGACTGCTGGGTGCGCCTCTCACCTCGCTCGCGGGGCGCCGGCTATCGGTTCGACAATGCCATCGTCGGCGGCTCGATTCCCGGCAAGTTCATTCCGGCCGTGGACCGGGGCGTGCAGGAAGCGTCGGTTCGCGGCGTGCTCGCCGGCTATCCGATGGTCGACTTCGCCTGCGAGTGCTACGACGGATCGTCGCACTCGGTGGACTCGAACGAAATGTCGTTCAAGATGTCGGGGATCCTCGCCTTCAAGAACGTGGCGCCGCAGTGCCGCCCCGTGGTGCTCGAGCCGGTGGATCACGTGGTCGTCACGACGCCGGACCAGTACCTCGGTGACGTGCTCGTCGACCTCTCGGGTCGTCGCGGTGGAATCGTGGGCACCGAGCCGGCCGCGGAGGGGCTGGGCACGTGCATCCGGGCGGTCGTCCCGCATGCGGAGCTCCACCTGTACGCCACGCACCTCTCGTCGCTGACGCACGGTCGCGGCACGCTCTCGCGACGGTTCGAGGGCTACGAGCTGATGCCGACGGAAGCCGCGCAGAAGCTCATCGCGACGTCGAAGCGTGCGGAGGAACCCGTCGAGGCGTGAGTCCCGCGTCGGAGAGGCCGGATGCAGTCCCGCCGCCGGTGACCGTCAAGGTTCCGGCGGCCTTCGCGCCGGTATTCGAGGCGGCGGAAGCGTTCGTGGCGCAGTATTTCGCCGATCGCGTGGAAGATCCCGCGCACGGCACGCTCTCGATATCCGGTGAGCGCTACATCCTCGTGCGCGCCGCGTCGATGTCGGTCGAGTTCTTCGACCTCGTGCGTTCCCTCTACGCCGATCGTGGCCCCGACGAAGCCGCGGGCGTCGCGTCCAACCTGCTGTACGACGTCGCGCACGCGATCGGGAAGGCCGATGCGCGCGCCTTCCATGCGCGCACGGGTGTCCACGATCCGATCGCGCGACTCTCCGCCGGACCGGTGCACTTCTCGTACAGCGGCTGGGCGTTCGTGGACATCGACGCCCAGTCGTCGCCGTCACCGGACGAGCAGTACCTGCTGGTCTACGACCATCCGTACGCCTTCGAGTCCGACGCCTGGCTGCGGCAGGGACGACTGAGCGACTTTCCCGTCTGCGTGATGAACGCGGGGTATTCGTCGGGATGGTGTTCGGAGAGCTTCGGCCTCGACCTCGTGTCAGCCGAGATCACCTGCCGCGCGCGTGGCGACGAGCGCTGCCGCTTCGTGATGGCGCCGACGACGCGCATCGAGGCGCGCGTGGCGGAGGTGTTGGCCCACACCCCCGACGCGATGGCACCCGTGGCGATTCCGGCCTTCTTCCGTCGCAAGCACACCGAAGAAGAGCTGCGTCGCGCGAACGAGGCGCTCGAACAGCGCGTGCGCGACCGCACCGAGGCGCTGCAGCGCGCCAACGCCGAGCTCGCGGCGCAAGTCGATGCGCGCACGCGCTCCGAGGCAGCGGTGGCCGAGCGCGAGCGTCGCATGGAGCAGTCGCTGCAATCGGTCAAGGCGGGCGCGTGGCACTGGGACCTCGAGCGCGACGTCGTGGATTTCAGCGCCTCGTTCGCTCCGCTCGTGTCGCTCAAGTCGCCCGCGGCGGGGGCCGCCGTGCGCGCCAGCATCCTCGGTCGCCTGCACCCCGACGATCGCGCGCAATTCCTGCGCGAGGGTTCGCGGCTCGCCGCGCGGGTGGGCGAAGTGCAACGCGAAGTGCGCGTGCGATGGCACGAGACCGACAGCGAGTGGCGCTGGGTCTCGGTGCAGGCCAAGTTCGAGCCTGGTGATGACGGTCGTCCGGTGCGCGCACTCGGTGTCGTGGTGGATATCACCGACCGGATGGCTGCGGCGGCGGAGCGCGAAGAGCTCGAGCGGAGCATGGCGCAGGCGCAGAAGCTCGAGTCGCTCGGCGTGCTGGCCGGCGGCATCGCGCACGACTTCAACAACCTGCTCGTCGGCATCCTCGGCAACGCCGAGCTCGCACAGGCGGAACTGCCGGAGGGGAGCGAGGCGGGCGATCTCGTGCGGCAGATCGAGCACGCGGCCACGCGCGCGGCGGATCTGACGCGCCAGATGCTCGCCTATGCCGGCCGCGCGCGCTTCGTCGTCGAGCCCATCGACATCAACCGCATGATCTCCGACGTCATCGACCTCGTGTCGGCGGCGATCTCGAAGAAGGCGACGCTCCAGTTCGATTTCGCCGACGCCCTCTCGCTGATCGACGCTGATCCGACGCAGCTGCGACAGGTGCTGATGAACCTGCTGGTGAACGCGAGCGACGCCCTCGAGGATGGCGCCGGCACGATCTCGGTGGCGACGCGTCCGGTGAGCGCCGATCGGGCGCTGCTGCGCTCGCTCGTGCTCGGCGCGGACCTGCCCGAGGGCTCGTACGTGCGGCTCGTGGTGCGCGATACCGGCGGCGGGATGTCGAGCGAAACGATGGCGCGCGTCTTCGAGCCCTTCTTTTCCACCAAGTTCGCGGGACGCGGCCTCGGTCTCGCGGCGGTGCTCGGCATCATGCGCTCGCACAAGGGCGCGATCGGCCTCGACAGCGAGCCCGGGCGGGGCACGACGTTCACGCTGCTCTTTCCGGCGTCGCAGCGGAGTCGCGCCGACGCGTTCCTGACGCCCCACGCCGGCACGCCATTGGCCGTGGCGGGGAAGGGTGGCACGGTGCTCGTCGTGGACGATGACGAGACGGTGCGAGAAGTGGCGCACCAGATCCTCAAGCGCGCCGGCTTTCGCGTGCTGCGGGCGGCCGATGGACAGGCCGCGCTGCAGATCATGCGGACGGAGCCGCAGGTGGATCTCGTGCTGCTCGACGCCTCGATGCCGGTCATGAGCGGACCGGAAACCATTGCGGCGTTGCGTCAGTCCGGCTGGCCGGGCCCCGTGGTGGTCATGAGTGGGCACGCGATGGAGGAAGCCGTTGCGCTTTTCGCGACGTGGGGCGCGAACGGCTTCGTGCACAAGCCGTTCCGCCGTGCCGAACTCGTGGGCACCGTGCTGGCGCGCATTTCAGCGCCCGCGTAAACGAGGCGCTAAGACGGTGTGAAGTCCAGCGCCACGGGCGCCGATACCAGCCTCAGGACGCGAGTTCGGGAGCTTCGCCTAACGATTTGGCGAGTCGTGCGTATCCATGAGTGGAGAGGCTGGAACCTGCAGAATCGACCGCGGGTATCACGCCTTGCAGGACTCCCCAGGGGTGGGGACGCACGGAGGGTGTCGGCAGAATATCGCCGCACCCTCCGTGTGCTTTTCAGGTCACTCGCCTGCAGACGCAGCGGCGGCGCCCAATCCCGCTTCAGACCTTGTGGAACGAGATCCGCGCTGCCTCACGACGATCGTTCGACTGATAGATCTCGAAGTCGGAGAAGAAAGCCGGGGCTTCGGCCTGCAGCAGGCGCAGCGTGGCCACGGCACAGCGGCGGATTTCGAGTTCCGCTGCCTCGCTCGACCGCAGTTCGAGCATCGTGCGCCAGGCACGGGCGTTGCCGGTGACGACGATCTTGGTTTCCGTCGAGTTGGGCAGGACGCCACGCGCGGCCTCGCGGGCCATCTTGCGGCGGTGGACCTTGTCGTCGACCCACGAGTAGCGCGCCATCAACTGATCGACGAGCGCGACGTAGGCCGCCTGCGCACCCGTCACCTGCGCCTTCCACGCCGTCTCGAGCGCGTCGTCGCCGATCATGGCCGGCGGCACCACGAACTCCGCCTGTGATTCGTCGACGTAGCGCTGCGAGAGCTGCGAATACGCGAAGCCGGCGCGATGACGCACCAGCTCGTGCGTGAGCGAGCGACTGACCCCTTCGAGCAGCAACGAGTAGTTGGCGTGCTCGAGCACCGAGCCATGTCCCTGCTTCTTGATGTTCTCGAGGTAATCGCGCGTGGTGCGGCTGGCAGGGTTCTTCTGGCTCATGTAGCAGAGCCGTCCCGCGAACTCCGCCAGTCGCTCGCCATCGGTGCTCTCACCGATCCACTGCACGGGGAGGTGCGCAGGTTCCGCAAAGAGCGGGCGCGACAGGACGGTGATGCGGGGCTCGGTATGAAACACGATGCTCGGATGGGGGAAGGCGGACGCGATGCGCCGCCGGGAAATTACCGCAGCCGCCGCGCGTCCACCAACTCCAACCGCGCACGCTGCCACGAGCGCGTGCGCGCGATCTCGTCCAGGGCGGCCCGTGCCGCACCGGGCAGTGGCGGCAGCGCGGGATCGTACTTGATGTCGCGTAGTGCCCGCTGCCCCTCGAGGGGGATGATGACGCCCGGATTCAGCCGGCCATCGGGGTCGGCGGCCGCCTTCACCTCCGCCCACGCCTCCACCACAGCGCTGCCCCAGTGCGCCCGGTTGAGCGGCGCGCGCAGGCGGCCGTCGCCGTGCTCGCCCGAGAGCGTCCCGCCCAGTCGTGCGGTGAGCGCAACGACGTCAGCCAGCAGCGCGTCGAGTCGCACGCGCCAGTCGCCCTCGCGCAGGTCCACGAGCGGGTTCACGTGCACGTGTGCGTCGCCGGCGTGTCCGAAGATGACGCCGCGAAAGTGGTGCTGGTCGAGCGCGGCGCGCACACCGCGCACGTACTCCACGAGCTGGTCGGGCGGCACGCATCCGTCCTCGATGACCTGCACCGAGGCGATCGCCGGATCGAGCGCAGCGAGCATCGGGCTCGCGGCGTGTCGCAACTCCCACAGCGCGTGCTCCGTGTCCTTGGTCAGGCCCAGCGTCACGTCGCGCGCGCCATCGGCGTGCAGCCGAGCCTCGAGCGCGGCGGCCGCGGCCGCGGCTTCCGCCGGCGTCGCATGTTCGAGTCCGATGAGCAGCACGGCCTCGGCGTCACCGGCCACGGGCAGTGCGCGTGTCCCCGTGCGCGCGAGGTCGAGCAAGGTGCGGTCGAGCAACTCGCATGTGGAGACACGCGCATCGCGCGCGGTGGCCGCGCCCGCGGCGGCGCCCTCGAGCGTGGTGAACGCCGCGAGCACGGTGGCGGTCGCGGCGGGCCGTGGTTCGAGCGCGAGTTCGAGGGCGGTGAAGAGTGCGAGGGTTCCCTCGCTGCCGACCAGCAGGTCCACGAGTTCACCCGACACGTGCCAAGGTCCGAGCGCGTAACCGCTCGAGTCCTTGCGCACGTCGCGCGCACCTGACGCAGCGGCGGCAGCGCCACGCGCCGTCGCCCACGACACGAGCCGTTCGATGACCGGCAACTTTGGCAGCGGCGCACCGCGCCGGATCCAGCCGCGCGTACCATCGGCAAAGACGCACTCGATGCCGTTCACCCACGCACGCATCGCACCGCGCGAGAGCGTGTGCGGGCCGGCCGCGTTGGTGGCGGCCATGCCGCCCACGGTGGCGAAGGCGCGCGAACTCGGATCGATCGGAAAGCGCAGTCCCCGTTCCGCGGCCGCGCGTTCCACCGCCGCGCAGAGCGCGCCCGGTCCGACGACGATCGTGTGGGTCGCGGTCGCGCCCAGTCCGCGCGGCGGCGCACCCGCGAGTGGTTCGATGGTCCCGATCGCGTCGATGCGCGACAGGTCGACAATCACGCCGTCGCCGACGGCACCGCCCGCCATCGACGAGCCCGATCCGCGCGGAATGAGCGGTTGACGCGTGGTGGCCGCCCACTGCACCAGCGTGGCCACCGCGTCCGCGTCGGCGGGCACCGCGACGGCGCGCGGCCATGCCTGCGCCACGCCGGCCGCCTCACTGTACGCGGCGCGCGCGAGTTCGTCGGAACGGAAGATGCCGCGGAAGTTGCGCGGCGCAGGCGTCGAGGGGCTGCGCATGCGACCTGAGCCGGCGCTCGTCAGCGACGTTCGGGTGGCTTGGTCGCGCGTCGCGGCGTGCTGTCGCGCGCAGCGGCGGGCCGCTCACCCGGATTGACGATGGTCGTCGCGAAGGGACCGACGCCCGTCACCTGCTCGATCGTGTCCTCGTCGAACCACTCGTAGTGCGGCACGCCGGCCGGCAGCACGATGTACCCGCCCGCCTTGACGCGGATCACCTGGCTCGAGTCCACCACGGTGCCGAACCCGACGGTGAACTCACCCGAAATGATCGTCACGTAGCCGTCGATCGTGTGCGTGTGGGATGGCGCGCGGAAGCCCTTCGGAAACTTGACGCGCTCGATGAAGAGTCCCGGGTTCCGCTTGTCGCCGAGCAACTTCTGGCTCGCGCGCCCGGGTTGGCCTGGCGCCGGCACCCATGGGGCGATGCCGGTGTCGAGGGGCACCGGGTTCTGCGCCGCAACGGTCGCGGCGCTCCCCAGCGCGAGCAGCGCCCAGAGGGAGATCGTCAGGCGGATCATGCCGCAACCTACCGCGCGCAGCGCGGGGTGTGACGGGTCAGCCTGCGGCTACCGGCTGCACCACCGGCACACTCGCGCCCAGCGTGAACGGCGCCTGGCGCACCTTGCTCACGAGCCAGCGCAGTCCCGCGTTGCTCCAGATGAGCATCGGGCCGACGATGAGCAGCACCTTCACCTCGGCGCGCGAGATCTTCACCTGCCCGCCGCGCTTGAGCATTGCGCGGCTCGCCATCAGGTCGCGCAGCGTCGCGTGCGCGAAGAGCAGCGGCAGGATGCAGAAGACGCGGATGGCGAGCGCGCGCCGCGGAATCGTCAGCGTGTACTCGAGCGCTTCGTCGAGGTCGCGACTCGCCATCGTGATGAAGTCGGCGATGACCGCATGATTGGCCGCCTGCCGCTCCGGCGCCGGCGAGAGGATCTCCTCGTGGCTCGAGCCCAGTGCGCGCAACGCCTGTCCCGGGATGTAGATCGCGTTCTCGTGCTCGGCGTCCCAGGCGATGTCCTTGAGAATGTTGACCGTCTGCAGCGCTTCGCCGAACTCGCGACACTTGGCGCGCAGCGCCTCGTAGCGCGCGCGTCCGATCGTGAGCGGCCGGTGCTCGTGCCAGAGATCCGTGAGCATGTGGCCCACCGTGCCGGCCACGTAGTAGCAGTACTCCTTGTACTCCGCCACGGTCTCGATGCGGATGCCGCGCGGATAGAGCTGCACGAACTTCTTCATGCCCACGACCATCTCGGTCACCCAACGGCGCACGTGGGCCTGCGACGCGGCCGGGAGCGAACGAAAGAGGACGAAGACGCGGCTCGTGTTGCGCAGCAGCTCGATGTGGGCGGCCTCGCCCTGGATGTCCGCCGCCTCGGCGTCATAGGCATCGGCCACGCGCGGATCCTCGAAGCTCTCGAGCAGCCGGTCGAGCAGGTGCGCCTTGCGCGTCATGTCGGCGGCGGCGTCGTCTTCCACCGTGTCGGCGATCCGGCATAGCAGGTAGGCCGCGAGCACGGATCGACCGAGCGGTCCCGGCAGCCACTTGATCGAGATCGCGAAGGTGCGCGACACCCGGGGCAGGATGGCCGTCGAGAAGCGCCCGGCTTCCTTGAGCCGGTGGCGGTCCTCAGCATGGAACGACGCAGCGGTCATGCAGATTTAGTGAAAGCGGCGGTCCGGGAACGGCTGACGGAAGTCCCGCAACCTCCTAAACTTAGCCGTTTCCGGGAGTTGGCGGGAACCGCGCCAGACCCGCCTTCTCACCCGACGACGTTCCCGAATTCGCCCGTGGCTCCTGTCACGCCCGTCACGCCGCTCAAGACCGCCGCCGGTCGCGCCCCGACCGGCGTTGTTTTCCTCAACCTCGGCGGTCCGGAGACACTCGACCAGGTGGAGCCATTCCTGCTCGCGCTGTTCGATGATCGCGAGATCATCAAGCTGCCCGTGCAGTCGATCCTTGGTCCATTCATCGCCAGGCGACGCGCCCCGATGGTGCGCGAGAACTACCGCAAGATCGGCGGCGGCTCGCCGATCCTGCGGCACACGCGCTCGCAGGCCGCGGGCCTGATCGAGCGCCTCGACGCCCGCTTTCCCAACAACGCGCCGCACAAGTCGTACGTGGCCTTCCGCTACGTCACCCCTACCGCCGACGACGCGCTCAAGCAGATGGCGGCCGATGGCGTGCGCCGTGCGGTCGCGTTCTCGCAGTATCCGCAGTTCTCGTGCACGACCACGGGTTCGTCGCTCAACGAATTGTGGCGCGCCGAGAAGCGCCTCGGCCTCGAGGGGCAGTTCGACTGGTCGATCATCGATCGGTGGCCGACGCATCCGGGCTTCATCAGGGCCATGGCCAACACGGTGCGTGATGCCGTCCTCACGCTGCCGGAACACCAGCGCGAAACGGCAACCATCCTCTTCAGCGCACACTCGCTGCCCCTCTCGGTCATCGACAAGGGCGACCACTATCCGCAGGAGATGGGCGCGACGGTCGCGGCGGTGATCAGTGAGCTCAAGCTCAAGAACCCGTACCTGCTATCGTACCAGAGCGAAGTCGGGCCGGTGAAGTGGCTGGGGCCCAGCACCGAGCGCGTCATCAAGGAGCTCCCGCAGCAGGGCGTGCGCGACTTGATCGTGGTGCCGATCGCGTTCACCAGCGACCACATCGAGACGCTCAGCGAACTCGACCTCGAGTACGGTGACCTCGCGAAACAGGTGGGCTACCGCAACTACATTCGTGCCGCCGCGCTCAACGATCGTCCCGACTTCCTCGACGCGCTCGGCGAGATCGTCGCCGAACACCTGATCTCGGGCGACCGGTGCAGCGTGCGCTACGCCCTCAAGTGTCCCGGATGCACCAACGCCGGCTGTCGTACGATGCCGCAACCCGTGGGCGTCGTCGCGGGCTGAGCCGGGCGCACCCGCCGGGTAACAGCGACGCGCGCGTTACCGGGGCGGCGTGCCCGCCGCGAGCAGGTCCAGCAGCGACGGCGACTTGCGCGTGTCGCCGTATTCGAGGCGATCGAGGTAGTGATCGAGCATCACCTGCGCGCGCGCGACGGGCTCGCGGAAGCTGCGCGCCACGAACACCGAAATCACCGCGCTTGCCACGGCCGGCACGACCCAGAATGGCGGCAACACGTGCAGGACGCCGAGGATGGCGCTCGCCACGACGCCCGAAGAGAGCGCCCCCGCCGCACCGCCGACGCGCTGTGTGCGAAGTCCCACGAGGTTCGCGTCGAGGCGCACGAGCGTGCGTCCACCGTCGAGTGCCTGCACGGTGGCGGCCACTTCGCTCGCGCGACCGAGCGCGTAGCCACGTCCGCCGAGCTGGAAGGCGCGCTGCATGCTGCCGAAGAAATCCTGGCGCGGCTCCCAGACGAGCCGTGTGGGCGCGCGGCGCTGCACGGCGAGCGATTCCTCGCGATTGAACCAGCTGTCAAGCGTGGCCAAGACGTCGGCGGGTGCGCCAGGCACCGTGCGCGAGGCATTGACCGTGGCGCCGCCGAGCAGGCGCGCCGACCAGCCCGTGTCCGCCGGCGCGAGCGAACGCGTGCGTTCCTCGGCCAACGCGAGTCGCATGTGATCGGAGGAAAGTCCGACTTCCGAACCCAGTGACATGAGTTCCGACTCGGTGAGCGAGTCGGGCGCGTCGGAGGAGCGCGCCTGCAGTTCGGCCGCGCGTGCCAGCACGCGCTCGAGCGCGCCGCGGTCGAGCGGTTGTCCTGGAGGAGTGGGAGTGTCAGCCATGGTCAGATGCCGCCCAGCAGGATCTCGACCTGCTTCTTCATGCCGTCGCGGATCGCATCGGGAATCGGGAAGGTCGCCTCGAAGAGTGTGTTGACGTCGCTCCCTGTCGTGTTGGCGCCGACCACGCGCAGGTAGAAGCGCTGGTACGCCGCGACCTGGTCCGGCGCGGCCGCAGCGAGCAGCAGCGCACCACCGCGCACGGTGGCCATCGCCATGAGCTTTTCGGCCAGTCCGCTGCGCTTGTCGGCGGGCGAGGTCTGGTCGCCGACCTGGCCCTCGGCCACCGCGCCCATCGCTTCGTGCACGAACGCGAAGAGGGCCTCGTTGCCCTGCGCGGCGGTGGTGGGAAAGGTCACGGCCACGACCTGTTGGTTGCCCTCCCTCACCGTGCGCCCTTCACCCTCGAGTGGAAGCGAGAGCAGGAAGTCGCCCGTGGGTTGCTTGGTGCCCGAGAGGAACGCCTGCAGTTTCGGGCGCAGGGCGAGCCACGAGGCGTCGGCTGCCGCCAGCGCCGCGCCGCGATCGCGCTGCTGCGCGGTCCAGTACTCGTGGTAGAACTTGAGCTGCTCGTCGTTCAGCGCATCGACAAACTGCCGGAACCACTCGCGATCGGGCTTGTTGGGAAAGAAGCCGTTGAAGAGGGTGAAGATGGCCTGTGCTTCGCGCGAGGTCGCCTTGCGCGGGTCGCCGTCCATCGTGACGGCGAGCTGCGCGGCGGTCATGAGCTCGTTGAGGGAGCCGAAGTAGAGCGCGGCGAACTGTGCGCCCTGATAGGCCGGGTTGGCCATGTAGCGACGCGAGAGCTCGGCGCGTCCCTCGTCGAGCTTGGTGAAGATCGAGCGCGAGTTCTTCGCGACCGTCATCGCGTCGCGGTATCCGCGTGCGAAGAGCGGCACCTTGGCGTGGTCTTCGGTGAGCATCGCGAAGCCGTGCAACCAGAGGTCCACGTGTTCGCGGGTCTTGATCGGCCACGGGCGCACCGGCAGCTGCGCGGCGGCCATGGGGGCCGGAGGATTGGCGGGACGGGCCGGACCGCACGCGGCAAGGACCGCGAGGCAGGCGAGGGTGAAGCGGATGGCGAAGCGCGACACGCGCGGAACGTTCGAGGTGAGGGACACGCAGGGGAGGTCGCTGGAGGCGGCCCCGTTCAACGGGCATCCCGTACACCAGCGGGGGACGGGCAGGTCCGACGCTGAACCTTACGGCCCGGACTGCGCTTTGGTGTCCGTGGCGGTCGTGCCGGTCGTCGTGCGTCCGGTCATGGTGCGGCCGCAGGTCACGCAGAATTTCCAGCCGAGCTCGAGTTCGGTGGAGCAGGCCGGGCACTGCGTCATCGTGAGGTCGTTTCCGCAGAACGGGCAGAAGACGATCTTGCGGCCGTCGGGGAGCGTGGCGGCGCAGTAGCGGCACTTGCCGCCCACGGCCTGCGCGGTGACGGAGCGGATCGGGGCAACAGCCATGTCGGCCTCGGTGTCGGGAGTCGGGTCCACGTCAGCGAAGGCGGCGGTCACGGCCGACACGCGTCGCGGCGCGACGTCGGGTGCGGCCACGGCAACTGGCGCCTGCGCGGTGGAGCCCACGTCGAAATTATCGGCAGCGGCCAGTCCGGCGTCGGTGAGCGCCACGTGGTTGCGTGCGAACTCGCGGAAGAGCGCCGTGTCGGGATTCTTCGCGGCGAGTTCCTCGGTGAGCACCTGCTGCATGCGGTCGTCGCCGCGGAGGTAGCCGCGTTCGCCGCTCAGCAGCCGCGTGAGCGCGTGCTCGTAGTCCTCGTTGGTGTCGAAGCCGCCCTCGCGTCGGAGCAGGCGATAGGGAATCACGTCCTGCGCGAGTTCCAGCACTTCGCAGGGGCGCGAGAGGTCAGCTGCCTCGCGCGCGCGCAGGGCGCGCACGAGGCGGAGCAGCATCCGGTCGAGATCATCGGCGATCGGCGGCACGATCAGTGCTTGGTCGCGGGATCAGCGGTGGCATTGGCCAGCGAATCGGCGTCGTTCTTGAGCTTGTCGCGCGTGGTGCCACCGGCGCGCTCGACGAGGCGCTGGACGATGTGCTTCTGGTTCGACTTGGCGTCGTTCCACCCGATGAAGTAGCCGGCGCCAAGTCCGATGATGAGGGCGAAGATGAAGCGCATGCGAGAACCTCCCCGGTAGAGCGTGCGGGTGCCCGATCAGGGACGGCCCGGCGGCGGCGCAGGTAACGGCTTGGCGGCGCGAAAATCACGCGGAAACAGCTCCGGCGCCGACACTTTGGCGCCAGTGCGCGCGGCGATCCAGTCGTCGAAGCCGCTCGCCACCCAGCCCTCACTCGCGATCTGCTCCTTGGCCGCACGCACCGCGAGGTCGTTCACGTACTCGTTCTGCGCATGTCCATCGTGGCCCCGCACCCAGCGCCAGTCCACGGCACTGCCGTTGACCGCGCGGATCGCCTGCCACCAGAGCTCGAGATTCTCGATCGGGCCCGCGGTGCGCGACCAGCCCCGGCGCGCCCAGCCATGCAGCCACTCGCGCATGCCGTCGATCAGGTAGCGCGAGTCGCTCGTGAAGGTGACGCGGAACCGGCTCCCCTTGGTGTGGAGCGCGTCGAAGCTCGCGATCACGGACATGAGCGCCATGCGGTTGTTGGTTGTGCCCGGCGCGCTGACCCAGACGTCGCGCCGCACGAGCGCGCCATCCTCGCGCGAAAACTCGAGCATCGCGCCTGCGCCGCCAGGGTTGTCGCCGTCACGTCCGTTGCCCAGGCAGGACTCGTCGGCGTAGATGGCCACGTGGGCCGGCGCGTCGCTCACGTCACCACGTCCCAGCGGTCGAGTTCGTCGATCCAGAAACGGATCGCGTCGCCAGTGGTCGGGTGCGTCGCGTCGAGCGCCTCGCGTCCGGCCACGAGACGGATCGCCGCCGGCACGACCAGGTACTCGGTGCCGCGCCGGCGGATCGAGACGCGACGTCCGCGATCGATTGCGCTCTCGAGCCGGTCGTAGTCACCTGTCGAGAAGGTCACGCGCGCCCCCACGCGCGCACGAGCGACTCGAGGATGTCGGTGGCGAGGTCGATCTCGTGGACGGGCACGTACTCTTCGGCGGCGTGCGCCAGCATGATGTCGCCGGGGCCGAAGCAGATGGCTGGAATCCCGGCATCGTTGAAGAGCGACGCATCGGTCCACGCCGTCATGCCCTCGACGCGCACCGCCTGGCCGCGCGCCGTGACCGCTCGTGCGAGCGCCTGCACGACGGGCGCATCGGTGGCCACGTCGCTCGGGCTCTGCGCGAGTTCGAGCGTGGCCGTGGCCGAGAGCCCCGGCGTGGCGGACACGACGCGCGCGCACACCGACTCGACTTCCGCGAGCACATCCGCCGGGCGCTCGCCGGGCAGCGTGCGGCGCTCGAGCTTGAGCGTGCAGTGGTCGGGGTACGTGGACCAGCCGATGCCGCCCTCGATCGTCGACGCATGGAGCGAGGCGTGCCCCAGCAGCGCGTGCGTGCGTCCGGTGAGGGTCGTCGCCTCGAACTGGTCGAGCGCACCGAGGATGGCGGCGGCGCCCTTGATGGCATCGATCCCGATGTCATAGCGCGATCCGTGCGCGGCGCGTCCACCGACCTGCACCGTGATCCAGGCGAAGCCGCGGTGCGCCGGCATGATCGCGAGCGACGTCGGTTCGGTGATGATGGCCGCATCAGCCCGCAGCCCGCGCGCGAGCAACGTGCGCGTGCCCGCGCTCGCGAACTCCTCGTCCGCGACGGCGGCAATGATCACGCGCGGCGACTCGCCGGCCCTCACGGCGCGCGCGGCGGCGGCGCACATCGCCGCCACGCCCGCCTTCATGTCGCAGCTGCCGCGACCGTACATCCTGCCGTGTCGCACGACCGGCTCGTACGGCGCATGCACCATGCCCTCGACGCCCACGGTGTCGAGATGCCCGTTGAGGATGATCGACGCGCCACCCTCGGGTCCGGCCGTGGCCAGCACCGACGGGCGTCCCGGGCTCGACTCGACGAGCTCCACGCGGAATCCCCAATCGCGGAGCACCGCGGCCAGCACCTGCGCGACCGCGGACTCCCCCGCGGCGCCGGGCGCGAGCGACGGATTGCGGGAGTCGGTCGCCACGAGCGCGGCGGTCAGCGCGCGCGCGTCGGCGAATGGAATGGCGGTCATCGGCGGGGCCTGGGAAGCGCGGGAGTCGTCGCGCGCGCAGTGGGCGCGATCAACGCGCAACCGTAATCTGCACGCCCGTGCGCGCGATCGTGAATGGCAGCACCTCACCCAATCCCGCGGCGGTGCGCCGCACGGCTTGCATGTCTTCCTCGGCGGCGAGGATGAGCACGCAGCCTCCGCCTGAGGCGCCGAGCGCCTTGTACCCGCGCGCGCCGACCGCGGCCGTGGCGGTGATCAGCTCGTCGATGCGATCGGTGGTGATGTCCTCGTGCAAGGCACGCTGACGTTCCCAGTGAGCGCGCACGAGGTCGGAGAGGGTGCCGAGCTCGGCGCGCTCGAGGGCGCCTTCCATGAGCACCGCGAGTTCGCGCATGTGCGCGAGATTCGCGCGCACGTCGCCGCGACCGTCGCGCCACGCGTCCAGCACGCCGGTGATGGTGCGCGAGGACAGGCGCGACTCGCCGGTGTAGACGAGAAGGGCGCGACGCTCGAAGGCGTGCAGCAGCTCCTCCGTGACGTCGAGCGGTTGCACGGCGGGCGTGCCCGCACCGAAGCGCATGCCGAGCACGCCACCGAATGCCGCGGTGCAGTAGTCCTGCCACCCGCCGGCGACCTTGAGGTCCTCGGTCTCGACGATGCGCGCGCGAACGATGAGCTCCATCGGCTCGACGAATTCGCCGCGCCACGCGGCAATCGCGCCTTGCAGCGCGACGCCCGCCGCTGCGGACCCGCCGAGTCCGGCGCTGACAGGGAAATTCGAGTTGATGGTGGCGTGCACGCTGTGCAGGCCGACGCGGCGGAGCGCCGCGCGTGCGATTGGCTCCATGTTGAGCGCGGTGGTCGAGCCCTCGCGTTCCTCGAGGGTGACCGTGGCGTGGCGCGCGATGGCGATGGCGGTGACGGCGCCGGACTCCTCGACGCACACCGGGGGCACGTCGGTCCAGCCGCCTCCCAGATCGAGCCGGGTCGGCGCGCGCGCGATCACCCGCATGGGCACGGGGCGACCGCACACGCGATGAGCGCGCGGCGTGCGGGCCGCATGCGAGCTACTTCTTTTTGGCGGTCTTCTTCGCGGCGGGCTTGGCCGCGGCCTTGGCCTTCGGCGCTGGGGCCTTGGGCTTTGCTGCGCCGGCGGACTTCTTGGCCGCGTCGGCCTTGGGCGCAGGCGCAGCCTTGACCGGACGCTTGTGCTTGGCCGCATGCTCCTCAGCTTCCCTGATGAGCTTGTCGGCTTCATCCTGCGTCATCTGTCCGCGGCGCACCATGAACTGCACGAGGTCGCGCGCGCTCTCGGCGGCGAACTGCGAGATGCCGGCGGCGGCGTGAATGACGTCGCGCATCGCGGCGGACATCTTGGAGCCCGCTTCGAGCGAGATTTCATGCGCCTTGGCGGTCATTTCGGCGACCGCATCGCGCAGATCCTGACCGCGATGGCCAGGACCGCGTCGAGGAGCGGGCGGAGTGGTTGGCGGCGCAGCGTTCTCGGTCGTCATTCGTGTAAACTCCCTGCCCACAGTCGGGCACGAGACAAAAAGGCGAGCTAGAGTGTTGTGCGGCTTGTGTTTGCGCGATTCAGCTTGCGCGCACCGTACTAGTCGGGGGGTAACTATATGATTTTCAGTCACGTACGCAAGGTGCGTCACGTGATTCGTGAAATGGTACGGATTGCGACAATTTCTGTCTTTCACACAAATATCGACTAGATCATGCAACAGTAATGAAACACAATAGCGACAATATACAATGAGTACGCTCGAAGACATCCGCGTATTCGATCTCTCTCGGGTTCTGGCCGGCCCCATGTGCACGATGACCCTTGCCGACATGGGCGCGCAGGTCATCAAGGTCGAACGACCGGGATCCGGTGATGACACCCGCACCTGGGGTCCCCCGTTCGCTGAAGACGGTGAGAGCGCGTACTACCGCTCGATCAATCGCAACAAGAAGGGAATCGCGCTCGATCTCTCCGATGCGGCCGATGTCGAACTCGCGCTCGAATTGATCGCCAGCGCCGACGTCGTCGTCGACAACTTCCTGCCAGGCGCGCTGACGCGCCGCGGCCTCGATCCCGATCAGCTCGTGGCGCGGCACCCGGCCCTCATCTGGTGCACCATCGGTGGCTTCAAGCGCGAGCCGCATCGGCCTGGCTACGATCTCGTGGCACAGGCCGAGTCGGGGCTCATGTCCATCACGGGTGAGCCCGAGCGCACGCCGATGAAACACGGCATCGCCATCGTCGACCTCATGGCCGGCAAGGATGCCGCGATCGCCATCTGCGCCGCGCTCTCGGCGCGCGCGCGCGGCCCGCAGCCCGCGGCCGAACGTCGCATCCACGTGACGCTGCTCGAAACGGCGCTCGCGTCGCTCACCTACGCCGCGCAGAACGTGATGGTGTCCGGGCACGATGCGGGACGTGCCGGCAACGGCAATCCGAACCTGGTCCCGTACCAGCTCATCGAGGCGCGCGACCGGCCGTTCATCCTTGCCGTCGGCAACGACCATCAATTCGCGGCGCTCTGCACGGTGCTCGAGCATCCTGCACTCGCGGTTGACGTGCGCTTCGCCACCAACGCAGGGCGCGTGATGCATCGCGACGCGCTGATCACCGAACTCACCCGCATACTCTCCGCGCGCGACGCGGCCGCCTGGATTGTCGCGCTCGAGGCGGCGCAGGTGCCGTGCGGTCGCGTGCTCTCGGTGCGCGAAGCGATTGCCGACGCGGGTGGCTCGCCGGTCACCGGAATGCCTCCGGCCGTGTCGGGAACGGTGCGGATGCCGCCGCCGCGGCTCGACGAGCACGGCGCCGAGATCCGTGCGCGGCGCTGGGCCGCGTTTTTGTGAGGCTGGCGTGACTGCGGCTGTCGCCGTCGTCTTTCCGTGACGGGCGCCGGGCGGCCATTTGGCCACGCGGGACTGTCCCGTGCGCGCTCGCGACGTTACACTAGTCGCGGATGATGACGACGGCCCAGCCCGTAATGACCGACCCGGCCGAGGCGGATCAGGAGCTCATCAATCGGATTCTCGCCGGGGAGTCCGAGCTCTTCTCCATCCTCATTCGCCGCTACAGCGACCCCCTCTACCGTCATGCATTGGGCATGACCGGGTCGCCCGACGTTGCCGAGGACATCCTCCAGTCGTCCTTCATCAAGGCGTTCAACCACCTCGCGGAAGTGCGCGGGCGGTTCGACGCCTGGTTGTTCCGGATCGTTGCCAATGGGTGCAAGGACTGGCTCAAGAACATCCGGCGCACCCACCTCAGTTACGATGAGGACGATCAACCGTCTTCTTATGCGACCCCCGAGGAAGACCTCGACCGGACGGAGCTCCGGACGGATCTCGATCGGGCCCTGGCGCACCTCGCGCCAAGCCTGCGGGAAGCCTTCGTCATGAAGCACGTCGAAGGGCGGTCGTACGAAGAGATGGCGGAACTGCTGCACACGACGGTCGGAGCGCTGAAGATGCGAGTGCATCGAGCACGAGAAGCGCTGCAGGCCCTGCTGGAGGAGAAATACGCGTGAACACGAATCGTGACCTGAATGAGGGTTCGGAGCGTCCGGCGACGCGCCCGACCACGCCCGAGACCACGCCCCGCGCCTCGCTGGCCGACGGCGACGCGCTCGAGCCGCGCTTGACGAGCCCCGCGTTGCACGCCTGGCTCGATGGCGAGATCTCGGACGCCTCGCTGGCCATCACCGAACGGCCGCAGGTGATCGCGATGTGGAAGGCGCTGGGCAGCGATGCCGACAAGCTCCGCAACACGGCAACGCCTTCGAGTGTCGAGGCCATCGTGATGCAGAAGATCCGCGACAAGGGCCGCCCGTAGGGGCGGGCCGGTTGCCGCGAGTTTACGGACGGGCCGGTGCGCGAGTACCGGCCCGTCGTGCGTCCGGGCCCCGCATCGCGGCTTCGATCTCGCGTGCGGTATACGGCAGTCCCGACGTGAGGACCTCGCTGCCAGTCGGCGTCACGAGGATCATGTCTTCGAGGTAGAAGCCGTCGCCCTTGGCGACGAACATCAACTCGTAGGCCACCGTCATCCCGGCGCGCAGCGTGTCCGGCAGCCCCTCGGCGTCGTCGAGCCCCACGCCATGCAGCTCCCACGCCTCGGTGCCGTCGGGGCCGAGCAGCACGCTGGCCGCTTCCTTTCCCTGTGCGGTGCGGAGCGACGGTGCGCGACGGCGGATCTCGGCGAGCGCGGCCTCATAGACGGTGCGCGCGGGCACGCCGTCGCGAATGACGGCGCGCCCGGCCTGGTAGCCGGCGATGAAGAGGTCCCAAGCCTCGCGCTGGCCATCGGTGAAGCGCCCGCTCACCGGCGCCGTGCGCCCGACGTCGCCGTTGTAGTGGCCGAGCGCGCAGCCGACGTCCACGCGCACGACCTCGCCGGCCTGCATCGCGCGATCCACGTGATCGTACGCGAGGAAGGTGTCCCACAGGTTGTGGAAGTCGGCATTGCGACCGCTCATCGTCCATGGCCAGAACGACACGGAACGTGCGCCGGCATCCTGGCACGCCTGCACGACGTCGAGTTCCGCCGCGGCCTGTCGCCGGCCGGGTCGCAGCGCGCGGAGTCCAGCGAGGAAGGCGGCGTTGCTCGCGCGTGCGACCTCACGCAGCGTGTCCACTTCGGCGGGCTCCTTGATCTCACGGAGCGGACGCAGCACGGGGATCGCGCTCGACGCCGCGGTGGCGCCGAGCGGCACGAGCCACGCCGCCCAGCGCTGCACGCTCGCCGCCATGGGGAGCGGCGTGCTCACGGGCATGCGCGCATCGGTCGGGGCGACGAACGCGGCCGTGGGCGCGAGCGCCAGGCGATGACGCAGCCACGCCTCGAGCGAGTCCACCGGGGCAACGTGCGAGAGACCGAAGCGCGCAGCGCTCGCGTCGCCGATGGGCACCACGCCGCGGCCGACGAGCGGCGCGGGCTTCTGCACGAACAGGTGCGTCGAACGATCACGCCCATCAAGCACGAGCACGGCGCCGAGCACGTCGTCGAGGCCCGTGAGGTAGTAGAAGTCAGCGGCCTGCACGAACCCCTTCTGGTCGTCGGCCAGGAACGAGGCGCGTGCGGGCACGATGACGAGGTTCGCGCCGGCGCGCTGGAGGGCGCGATTGCGGCGTGCGGCCAGGACGGACGCGGCCTGCGCGTCCAGTGCGGTCGCGGCCATCACGCTCAGGGCGGCCGCGAGCCATGCCGCGTTGAGCGCGCTGGAGAGGCGCCCGGTGCAGGCATGCGCGCGGCGCGCGTCCGTGTCACGCGGGTGCAGGACGGTCATGCGAGCTCCAAGGGGAGAAGTGCGGTCGGCGCCCGCGCTCAGGCTCACGCGCCGGGGAAGCCCGGTCGCGTGCGCAGCTCGGCGAGCTGCGCCATGTGGCGCAGACCATGCTCGGCGATCACGATCCCCCACTGCACGCCGTCGATGTTGCCGAACGCGGGGTGCGGGTAGAGGCGAGTGCGCATCGCGTCGCCGCGCGCGCGCATGACGGCCACGAACGATGCGCGGGCGGCGGCGACGGCGGCCATGCACTCGGCGCGCGTCGCGAAGCGGTTCTTCGGGCGCACGCCAAGCGGCGCCTCGATCTTGAACTCGCGGTTGGGCACTGCGGCGAAGAGCGTCGCGTCGCGCTTGGCGCGCTGCGCGTCGCTGAAGGTCGAGGCTTCGAGCGCGTCGAACTTCTCGTCGAAGAGCTTGGCGATGCCGCGCTCCACCGCGCCCAGATGCTCCGAGATGTTGGCGGCGCTCCACGTCGTCTCGTCGGGCGCCCAGATCCACTGTGCGTCGCTGAGCGCGTTGAGGGTGTCGGCAACCTGGACCGACGAGGACTCGAGGCGCGCGACGATCTGTGCGGGGGTGGTGGGCGTGTCGCTCATGATCGGCGGAGCGTGATTGGGCGTGGATCGTGCGCGGCAAACGTCGCGCCGCCGCGGGGGACGGTCAAGCGCCGGCGGGCGTGATCACGGACAGGGGATGGCCTGCACGACGCTCGCCGCGTTGGTGGATACGTACACGTGCGTGCCATCGCCGGCGATGGATGTGTACGACGGCAGCAGCGGGTTGCTCTGGCCGCCGTGCGTCCACTGTCCGGTGGCCGTGTTGACCGCGAAGAGGCTCTGCGGCCCCACGACGACGAGATGCGAGGGACAGGCGGCAAAGCCGGCGCCGCGCAGCGAGAAGCGGCTCTCCCACTGGATGGCGCCCGTCGCGGCGTCGAGTGCCATGATGCTGCTGTCGCGCGGCAGGATGAGGCGGTTGCCGACGAGCAGGGTGGGTGCGAACGGGATGTGCGTGATCGTGGGAAGTGTTTGGCGCCACACGACGGTGCCCGTCGTCCGGTCAATCGCGACGGCCTTGAACAACCCTGTGAGTATCAACAGGCGACCGAACACCCGCGGAGGGGAGTCGGAGCCGAGCGCATCGTCAACGGTGACGTTGGTGAACGTGCTCAGGCGGGCGCCCGTGGTGGCGTTGAGGGCGAGCAGGAAGGAGCGCAGGTGATTGGAGGCGTCCGAAGCGGCGCCGGGGGCAAAGACCGTATCGCCTGATACCGCGAGCCCGTAGAGCTGACATGAGGGCGCGCACAGCGTGTCGTAGGGCACGGACCATCGCTGTTGCCCGGAGCTGTCCACGGCAGAAACGGTCGAAGCGCCGTATTGGGCCGTGGAGACGAAGAGCCGGTTCGACGACGCCACGTATGACTGTCCCAAGCCGACGGAGCCGAACGTCCACGCGACGCTGCCGTCGGCGAGATCGAAGGCGATCGCGGTCGGGCCACCAACGATGACGCGCGACCCGCCCGCGGGTACGAGCTCGCCCCGCCAAGTGAAGGGGGCGACGGGATCCACGGTCGTCCATCGAGTCGTACCGGGCGCGCCGCCCCACGGCGCCGAGCCGCCAAGGTTGATGGCGCGTGCCCCCTGCGTCGTGGTGACTATCAGCGACTGGTCAATGGCGCCGACCACCGCGTACAGGTCGGACGGCGAGCCAGTGAGGCTCCACGCGGCGGTCGGCAGGGCGGCGCGCGAGGTCGGGTCGGTGGTTCCGTTGCAGGCACCGCCGCCGATCATGGCCGCGAGCGCGACGATGAGGGGAGTGGACACGAGATGCGCGTGCGCCACCTGGAGGCGCGCGAGCACGTCTCCGGGCGAGAGTGGAGCGGCGCTCATGGCGGTACCAAGGGGGTGGGGAAGGACCGGCGCCGCAGCTACGGGCAGGCGTACGCTGCGAGGTTGGGTCCGCTGGCGGTCGCGACATAGAGACGTCCGCCACCGACGGCGATGTCGCCCGTCCCGCTGCCGAGCGTGATGTTCTCGCGGCCGCCGATGAGCACACCAGTGACGCGGTTGACGACGATCATGCCGTTGGTCGCGGCCCACGCCACGCTCGCCGGGCAGGCCGCGACGTTCACGATCGGAACGGTCGAACCGACGGACCAGCTCGTGACGCCGCTATCCGCCGCCACCGCCTCGCCGAGGAAGAGCGACGTGAGCATGACCAGGTTGCCGGCCGCCGTCGGGCGCATCACGACGGGGTTCGCGATCGTGTTGCGCTGCCAACTCACGGCCCTGGTGCTGCGGTTGATGGCCCACGCGGTGAATCCCGACGTGCCGACGAGCACGAGTTGCGCTCCCGCGACGGTTGGCGAGAACCGCACCGACGAATCGATGGTGGCGTCCAACCTGCGCCAGAGTTCAGCGCCGGTCAGTCGATTGAAGGCAAAAATGATCGACTGGGTGGCGGCTGCAGCCGCGATCTGCGACCCGGCGAGGAAGACGGTGTCACCGGAAACCGCCGTTCCCGCCCATCGGCAGCCGTTGGGGCAGGCGGTGGCGAGCGGTGTGGACCATCCAGCCGTGCCCGTGGGAGAAAGCTGGTCAATGCGATACGCGGGCGCCGTGCGCGCGATGTAGAGGTTGGTGCCGTCCGAGATGGGCAGCGACGACGTCGCACTGAGCGGATCGGTGAAGAGCGTGCCGCCGGCGATCGCATCGACGGACTGGATGGTGCTGCCGGCGAAGATGGCGACGTTGTTGCCCGCGTCGAAGTTGAAGCCGCCGAGCGGGAGTGTGCCGTAGGGTCGCCCCCAGCGAAAACTGCCCGAGACGCCGTTGATGGCGCGGATCGAATCGACGGTACCGACGAGGATCGCGCCGCCCGACTCGGTGAAGAGTCGCCCGATTCCGGCGCCGGTCGTGATGCTCCAGAGCGGGGTCGGAAGGGTGAGCGCCGTCGCGGCCGTCGGATCCTTGCTGATGCAGCCACCGAGGGCGGCGGCGAGAATGGCGGCGGCGAGGCGCATGCTCGAACGAAGCTGCTGGACAACCACGGCGGGACTCCTAGATGTGGATGCTGCGACCGAGGACGCCGAGGGCGGCCTCCTTCACGGTTTCGGAGAGCGTCGGATGCGAGTGCACGGTGATGCCGATGTCCTCGCTCGAACCGCGCCATTCCATCGCGAGCACGGCTTCGGTGAGCAGATCGGAGGCGTTGGCCCCGATGATGTGACACCCGAGCAGCTCGTCTGTTGCAGCATCGGCGATGAACTTCACGAATCCCTGTGTTTCCGCCATGGTGCGGGCGCGGCCATTCGCGCTGAACGGGAACTTGCCGACCTTGTACGCGCGTCCTTCCGCCTTGACCTCATGTTCGGCCTGGCCGCAGCTCGCGATCTCGGGCCAGGTGTAGACGACGCTCGGCATCGTGCGGTAGTGCATCTCGCTCTTCTGCCCGGCGATGACTTCGGCCGCGACGACGCCCTCTTCTTCGGCCTTGTGCGCGAGCAGCTTGCCTCCCACGGCGTCGCCGATGGCGAAGATACCCGGCAGGTTGGTGCGCATCTGGTGGTCGACGACGATCTCGCCCCGCCGGCCGAGCGCGAGGCCGAGAGCGCCGGCGTCGACCCCTTCGAGCGACGGCTTGCGGCCGACGGAGACGAGGACGTAGTCGGCGTCGATGGTTTGCGCGGCGCCGTTGGTGTCGACGTGGACGGATACGCCGGTCGCGGTGACGTCGGCACCGGTGACCTTGGTGCCGGTGAGGAGCGCGAGTCCCTGCTTGGCGAGGATGCGCGTCGCTTCCTTGATGATGTCCTCGTCATTGCCGGGCAGGATGGTCGGCATGAACTCGACGACGGTGACCCTGGCGCCGAGGCGCCGCCAGACGGATCCCAGCTCGAGGCCGATGACGCCGCCGCCGATGACGACGAGGTGCTTCGGGACGTCGGGGATCTTGAGCGCGCCGACGTTCGAGCAGACGCGTTGTTCGTCGAACCTGAGGAAGGGGAGTTCGACGGGCACGGAGCCGGTAGCGAGGATGACGTGCTTGGGGGCGTACGAGGTGACGGCGCCGTCGGCGGCGATGACGTCGACGACGCGGTTGGCCTTGAGGACGCCGCGTCCCTTGGCCCACGTGACCTTGTTCTTCTTGAAGAGGAACTCGACGCCCTTGGTGTTGGCGGTGACGACGTCGTCCTTGCGCTTCATCATCGTCGGAAGGTCCAGCTCGGGCGTGACCTTCACGCCGTGTTCGGCGGCGTGGAGTCGCGCGAACTCGAAGTGCTCGGAGCTCTGCAGCAGCGCCTTGCTCGGGATGCAGCCGACGTTGACGCAGGTGCCGCCGAGCGTCTTGTCCATCTCGACGCAGACGGTGACGAGGCCGAGCTGTGCGGCGCGGATCGCGGCGACGTAACCGCCGGGCCCGCCACCGATGATGAGGACGTCTGGGGAGAGGGAGTCAGCCATGGCGTGAATCTATTTCGTGCTGCGGGCTTTGGGTGATGCTTCGCGAGGGAGGGGAACGGAGATTGGGAGAGGTGCGGGGTTGGGAGACACAGAGCACACAGAGGGGCACAGAGGCGTGCGTCGGTCTACGAGTCCATGCGTGTACGGGTTCGTTGGAGTCGGAACAGGTGATCGCTGGCTCACCTGACCGCTCTCATCACTGAGTCAACGCACTCGTTGGTTTCCTGGAATTCATTGGGAGAAATGGTCATGCTGGATGCGCGGACAGATCGGGTGATGGGGCTGCGATCGCAGTGCACCGGGCGTTGGGGCCGGGGCTACTCGAGTCGGCGTACGCGGGAGCACTCGCTGTGGAGCTGGCGTCGCGCGCGATACCCTTTCAGCGCGAGGTGCCGTTGCCCGTGGTGTATCGCGGTCAGCCGCTCGACGTGTGCTATCGTCTCGACTTTCTCGCGCTCGAGTCGGTGGTGGTCGAGGTCAAGAGCGTGGAAGCGACGCACCGGCTGCACGTGCAGCAGACACTCACGTACATGCGACTCGGCGCGTACCCGGTCGGCCTGCTGCTCAACTTCAACGTGCCAACTTTGAAGGAGGGGATCACGCGGCTGTCGCTATGACGCGATGCACCGCACGCCTCTGTGCCCCTCTGTGTGTTCTGTGTCTCCCAACCCCGCACCTCTCCTGCGTCTCCGTACCACTCCGTCGTCTACGCAAGCTCAGAACGTGGCGGTGACGGACCCGAACGCCCACGTGTACGGCAGCGCTGCGCCGGTTTCGGCCAGGAAGGCGCCGGGACGAAAGTGCGCGAGCCCTCCATCGAGCCGCAGGTGGGAGGTGACGCGCCACTGCGCCGTGAGGTCGACTTCCTTGCCGATCATCGCCGCGGTGCTCGTGCCGGGCGCACGCAGCACCGCACCGGTCGCATCGTAGGCGGCGTCGCCCGTGTTGGCGCGCTGGAACGCATGCACCGATGCGCGCAAACGAAGCTGCGGCGTCGCGGCCATCTGCATCACCACGCGTTCCTCGACGACATTCTTGCGACCGAGCACGTCGGCGTAGCCCAGATACGAGTGCGCCAGCGGGAACAATTGGTCCCAGGTGTTGGCCTGCACGGTGACGCCCGCGTTCGAGCCGCTCGCGTAGGTGCCGCCGAGCGTGACGACGGGTGAAAAGCGACCCTTCCAGCTCGCGCTGAGCTCGCCATCGAACATGACCGCCGTGACGGACGTGTTGCCGGTGGCGCCCACCTGCATGCCACCCTCGACTTCGTACGCGAGACGCGTCTCACCGATGGGGGCAAGGGAACGAACGCCGAGGGTGGTGCGCTGCGCGAAGGGCGTCGTGCCGGACGCGTCGATGCCGCGCACGTAGGCGAAGAGCTCCGTCACGCGCGCATGTCCCCGTTCGTTGAGCGTGAGCTCGGCGCCCCAGAACGCGGTGTGGACGTCGGGCACGTCCATGGCGGCGGGGATCAGCGTGACCGGGTGCGTCGCGAACGCGGCGAGCATCCAGCCCTCACCATGCCCCTCGACCACGGCGCCCTGGAAGGTGCGCTTGACGTTGGACCAGTCGGACGGGCTGACGATGCGCTCGCGTCCGAAGAGCATCTCCTGCCGTCCGACGCGAAGTGTCCAGAGCGCGTCGGCAAACGGCAGGGCGTTGAGTTCGCCGAACGCGTTGAGGAAGTCGCCGTCGTCGCGGTCCGTGATGCGGATGCCACCCGGCAGGTCGCGATCGCGCGCCGTGGCCAGCCGACCTTCCACGAAGAAGCGCAGGTGCGCGGTGGCGTGCAGGTCGGCGTGCAGGTGCGTGCGGAAGAGTTCGAAACTGTTGGTGCGCGTTCCGGCGCCGCCGCCTTGGAAGTTGTCGTCGCGCTCGACGCGACCGCGCAGGTGGCCGCCGAACGAGAGCCACGTGTCATCGGCGATGGCGATGTGCTTGAGCGGATCGAGCGGATCGCCCTGCGGAGCACGCGACCAATCTTCGCGGTAGCGCACCGACTCGAACGTCGTGCGCGGAACCGACGTGGCACTCGACTGCGCGCGCACGAGGGCCGGCGACGCGAGGGCGGCCGCGAGAACGACGACAGAGCGGACGAGACGAACGTACGGACGACGCGACGCGAACAACGCAGGAGGCATGCGACGGATTCGGGGGGGTGCGAGGCTGTCGTGCCACTACGTCGCGCGATGCTGCCCCGTTGAGCGCACGTGCCGACGGTTGGCGCCGATGTGACGAGGGCCACACCGCGCCTGCGGTGTGGCCCTCGACGACGCGCGCGACGCGCGCTCAATCCACGAGCATCATGCCCGGATCTTCCATCAGTTCCTTGACCCGCACGAGGAAGAGCACGGCCTGTTGTCCGTCGATGATGCGGTGATCGTACGACAGGGCGACGTACATCATGGGGCGGATCTCGACCTTGCCGGCGATCGCGACCGGGCGGTCCTGCGTCTTGTGCAGGCCGAGGATGGCGACCTGCGGATAGTTGATGATCGGCGTCGAGACGAGCGAACCGAAGACACCACCGTTGGTGATGGTGAACGTTCCCCCGGTCAGGTCCTCCATGCCCAGCTTACCGTCGCGCGCCCGCTTGGCGAGCGCGACGATGTCGCGGCTGATGTCGAGCATGCCCTTGGCCTGCGCATCCTTGACGTTCGGCACGACGAGCCCCTGCTCGCTCGCGACCGCGATGCCGAGGTTCACGTAGTGCTTGTAGATCACCGTGTCGCCATCGATCTGCGAATTGACGGTCGGGAAGGCCTTGAGCGCCATCACCGACGCCTTCGCGAAGAAGGGCATGAAGCTGAGCTTCACGCCGTGCTCCTTCTCGGTGCGCTCCTTGAGCCGCTCGCGAAGCGCCGAGACGGCCGACATGTCGATCTCGTTGAACGTCGTGAGGTGCGCGGTGGCGTGCTGCGACTGGAGCAGGTTCTCCGCGATGCGCTTGCGCCGCGTCGTCATCTTCTCGCGCGTTTCGCGTGCGCCGCCCGAGGCCGCGGCGGGCGCGAACGCGAAGGCCGGTGCGCTCGGTGCGGGCGGCTTGCTCACAGCAGGCGCACTCGCCGCCGCCGTTGCACTGCCCGCGGCCATCACGTCACCCTTGGTGACCGCGCCGCCTCGGCCCGACCCGCTCACGGCGGCCAGGTCGACGCCGGACTCCGCCGCGAGCTTGCGGGCGGCCGGCGCGATGGGCGCGCTCGATGCACCGGATGTGCCGGATGGGCCGGATGGGCCGGCAGGTGTGGACGCGGGCACGTTCGTCGCGCTGGCCGCGACCGGCGCACTCGCGGCACTCGACGCTGCCACTGGCGTGGCCGCCGACGCACCGGCGCCGCCCAGTTCACCGAGCACTTCGCCCACCGCGACGACGTCGCCCTCACGCTTGGCGCGGCTCACGAGCGTCCCGGCCGCCACGGCGGGCACTTCGACCGTGATCTTGTCGGTCTCGAGCTCGACGAGCGTGTCGCCGGCGGCGACGGCGTCGCCCTCCTTCTTGAGCCAGCGCGAAATCGTGGCCTCGACGATGGATTCGCCGAGCGGTGGCACCTTGATGGCAGTCATCGCGAACGCGGGGCTGGATCGGGCTGGACGCGAAGCGCACGCACGGTGCGTGGACTCGACCTCCGGCAATGCGATGGAATATAGACGGCGAACCGGGGGCTGGCCGCATGCCGCGGGTGGCCCGAGTCCCGAGGGGGTTCTAGCATTCGGTCCATGCGCGCACTGACCCTCGCCGGACACGGCGGACTCGAGCAGTTGCAGTTCCGCACCGACTTGCCAGATCCCGGTGCACCCGCGGCAGGCGAGGTGCGACTCCGCGTCCAGGCTGCGGCGCTCAACCACCTCGACGTGTGGCTGGTGGGCGGGCTGCCCGGCATCACGATCACGCCGTCATTCGTCGTGGCCACCGACGGTGCCGGGATCGTGGATGCGGTCGGAGCTGGCGTGACGAACGTGAAGGCGGGTGATCACGTGATCGTGAATCCTGGCGTCTCGTGTCACCAGTGCGAGTACTGCCTGAGCGGCGACCATCCACTGTGCGTGAAGTTCGCGATTCTCGGCGAACATCGGCCGGGCTTCGCGGCGGACGTGGTGCTCGTGCCGGCGCGCAACGTGGCCGCGATTCCACGCGAGATCCCGTTCGCCGAGGCCGCGGCGTACTCGCTGGCAACGCTGACGGCCTGGCGCATGGTGGTGACGCGCGCTCAGGTGAAACCGGGCGACGAGGTGCTGATCTGGGGGATTGGCGGTGGCGTCGCGCTCGCCGCACTCGCGATTGCCAAGGCGCGCGGCGCACGCGTCTGGGTGACGTCGAGTTCCGACGACAAGCTCGCACGCGCACGTGCGCTCGGCGCCGACGTGACGATCAACCACCGCACGGACGACGTGGCCAAGGTGGTGCGCGCGCAGACGGCGAAGCGTGGCGTCGACGTCGTGATCGACTCGGTGGGCGAGGCGACATGGACGCAGTCGCTGATGTCACTGGGCAAGCGCGGGCGGCTGGTGACCTGTGGCGGCACGAGTGGGCCGATGCTCCAGACCGACGTGCGGCGACTGTTCTGGAACCAGTGGACGATCATGGGCTCGACGATGGGCACGGAGCCCGAGTATGCGGCCATCGCCGAGGAGTTCGTGCAGGGGCGGATGCGTCTGCCGGTGGATTCGGTGCACCGCATCGAGGACGGGCGCGTGGCGTACGAGCGGCTGCACTCGGGCGCGCAGATGGGCAAGGTGGTGCTGCAAGTGGCGGCGCCCAAGTGAGCGACGAGTCGGCGTCAAAAGCGCGCTACGATCTGGTGGAGGAGCGCGCGATCGCGTCGGCCCATGCGCGCGGCGAGAAGGTGGACTGTCCGCGCTGCCATGTGCCCATGACGTCGCGGGCGCTCGGGGGCGGGTCATTCGGACTCGGCTACGCGCGCCGGCGCGAATGGCTGCTCTGTCCGCAGTGCCGCCGGTCGGTGTTGTTCGACAGCGCGCGCGGGACCCGCAACTGAGGGCGGCGGGTAATCGTCATGTAGCTGGGCGCGCCCATGCGGGTGCGACCGCGTGACCCGACTTCCCTCCAGATTCTCGTGACCCGATTCATCCGCACACTCTTCCGCCTACGCGTTGTCGCGCTGCTCGCGCTCGTCGTGTTCGCTGCCGGTTCGCTGCGCGCGCAGTCCGCTGACGTCGCCGCGACATTTGACCGCGCGGGCATGGTGCCCGTGATCAGCCGCGGCTACGCCGAGCGGCTGGGGCTGAGGCCGCCCGGCTGGCGCGTGTTGGGCGACTATCGCGATGTGCGCGTCTCCAAGACAGAGGGCGACAAGTACGCGCTCGTCGTGGAGAAGCTCGACGGCACGCAGGAGCGCATGCCGCTCGATGCGGAGCAGTTCGAATCGCTGCGGCTCGAGGTCGAGACGCGGGTGAGCGTGCTGGCGGGCACTGCGCCTGGTGCGCCGTCCGTGACGAATGCTGCGCCGGCGTCGGTGGCCGCGCCGGTCACTCCGGCCGCGACGACCGCCGCATCAGGCGTGGCGTCGAACGCGGCGAACGCAGCGAACGCCGTGGGATCGGCCGGCGCGTCATCGGGTGGTGCTGCGGGCGCGGCGCCATCGGCTGCGACGTCGAGTGCGAAGCCCGTGATGAGTGGCGACGCCAATCCGGCGTACGCGTATCGCGCCATCGAACCGTCGAAGCCAGCCGGGAGCGAGTTCGCGCGCAACCAGCTCTTTCTCGCAGCGGGACTCTACGCGCCGCTGACAGCCGCGCTGGTGGAAGACGGCGCGGCGGCAACGGCGGCGTACATCGCCACGGTGGCCGCCACGTACTTCGCCGTGGTGCGCCCGTCGCGCGAGGGGAAGTTCACGCAGGCGCAGAATCGTCTCGCCACCGGCATGGCGATCGGCGGTGCTGCCGCAGGTGTCGCGCTGGCGTACACCACGGGGCTGGGCAACACCAACCGGAGCTTCGTCTCCGACAAGTCGACGCTCGGCTTCGCCCTCGCCGGCGCATTTGCGGGCGCATTCACGGGCACGGTGCTCGGCAAGCCGATGACGGACGCCGAGGCGGAGGGGGTCAACTTCGGCGCCGGGGCGGGCATGCTGTTCGGCGCGGGGATTCTCGCGGCCACGAAGGGTGAAACGGCCAAGGGCGACGCGCGGCTGATCGGTGCCATGACGCTCGCGGGTCTCGCGACCGGCGGCATCATCGGGCACGAGTACGCGGCGCGCGTGCCGTACACGGTGACGTCGGGTGACTTGACCGGCATGGCGTCGCCGGCGCTCATCGGCATGATGGCGGGGCTCGCAATCGCGCGGCCCTCAAGCTCGGCGAGTGTGACGTCGTCGGCGACGCTGACGACCATCGGCATGGCGGCCGGCCTCGTGGCGGGCGACTGGTTCTTCGTGCGCCGCTGGGACATGACGCCGGAGCAGGGCTGGGTGCTGAATGGCGGCACGATTGCGGGCGCGGCCGTGCTCACGGCGCCCTTCCTGCTGGGCAATCAGCGCGACGCCGGCGTGCTCTTCAGCGTCGCCACCGCGGGCGGACTGCTCGGCGCGTGGGGGGTGACGCAGCTCTCGAACTTCGCAGCGGGCACGATGCGGTCGCAGCCGGCGATGGGGGCGGCGCGCACGAGCGTGGCCAAGGCGGGCGCGGTGCAGTTCGACATGTCGAGTGCGCTGATGGCGGCGAGCGGCGTGCCGGGCTACCACTCGCTCGTGTCGATCCGGTTCTAGCGTCCCGCCGGCGCGCACCCATTCGGGCCGGCGCTGAACGCACTCGACAGGCGCTACCGCTCGCGCGCGAGCGCGGTGCGCACCGATGGTTCGAGTGCGTCGCCGCGCAGGTCGTCGTCCATGGCGAGGATGGTGCCGTCGCGCCCAAGCAGGATAGCACGCGGCACCTGGCGGATGCCGAACACAACGGGCAGGTCGTCGAGCAACGTCGTGAAGGCGTGCTGCCACAGCATCGGGTGCTGACGGGCGCGGAAGCGCGCGACGAGCCCCGCGTGCGTGTCCATCGACACGGAGAGCACCTCGAAGCCTTGCGCGTGATGACGTGCGCGCACGCGCGCGATGTTGGGCAACTCGGCGATGCAGGGTGCACACCAGGTGGCCCAGACGTCGAGCAGCACGACGCGACCGCGGAGCGAATCGCGCGTGATCACCCGGCGACCGTCGAGTGAGCGCACGCGGAAGTCGGGTGCGACGCGGCCGATGGCCGTGGCGCGGTCGGCGCCATACGCGGCGATCGTGACTTGGGCGTCGTGGTCGCGCGGGAACTCGTGCGCGAGCAACGCGAGATACGGTGCGGCGGCCGCTTGTCCCTCGCGACGCCCGCGCACGCGCGCGGCGCGCACGAGCACCTGGAGGCGCGCGGCCGGGTGTGCATCGCGGAGCGCGATGACGCTGTCGAGCGCCGAGAGCCAGCGCACGCGAAAGTCGTCGTTGGCGCTCGCCCGCTCCGGATTGAGGCTGCGCGCATTGGAAAAGCGAAGCGCGGCACCCACCGCGTCGGCGTAGTGGGCGTAGCGCAGCATCCATGCAGCCGACGTCGGATCGAGTGACGCGCCGAGCGCGTGTGCCGTGGCGCCGTCGAGCTGCGCGGTGTCGGCATTGAGCAGCACGGCGGCCGCAAGCGCCTGCGCGTGCGTGGGATCGGTCGCGCGGCGCCACGCGCCGAGCCAATGTGCGATGCGCACGGGGTGACGCAACCTGGCGTCGCCGTCGAGGGTGTCGCGGGCGCGTGCGCGATCGGCGGCGTCACGGGCATCGAGTACCGCCCGCTCGAGCGACAGCAGCGAGCGCGCTTGAATGGCTTGCGGCGTAGCGCCGCGCGGATCGCGAGCCGTTGCGTCCTGCGCACGTGCGGGTGTCGCCGTGCTGACCACCGCGACGAGGGCGACGAGCCACCGCCGCCGCATGCGAACTATCGCTGCGCCGTCGCGGCGGCGGGCAACTTGCCGAGCGCGCCGAGCAGAATGCCGGGGGTGAGCACTTCGGGCAGCACGACGCCGGGCTTCGAGCCGTCGGCGGGATAGAGCACGTAGAGCGGAATGCCGCTGCGGCCGAAGCTCGCGACGGCGCGTCCGATGACGGAATCGCGCGCGGTCCAGTCGGCCCGCACGAGCGCCACCTGTCCATCGCTCAGCCGCTGCTTGACGGCGTCATCGGCGAAGGTCACGCGCTCGTTGACCTTGCACGTGAGGCACCAGTCGGCGGTGAAGTCGAGGAAGACCGGCCGGCCCGCCGCGCGCAGCTGCGTGACCTGACGATCGCTCCACGGCGTCCAGGTGAGGCCGTTGCGATCGGTGAACGGCGCCGCGGGCGCGGACGCGAGCGCGGGCGCAACGCGCGCACCACTCGTCACGAGCAGCGCGGCCACGAGGGCGGCCGCGGCCATCATGCCGAAGCGCGTGCGACGCACCTGCGCGTTGGGCGCGAGGTCGGCCTGTTCCCACGCCTTCACGGCGCCGAACGCCACGAGCGCGCCCGCTGCCAGCCAGAGCAGACCGATGCTGCTCGTCTGCCGCCAGAAGACCCACGAGAGCCAGAGCACGGTCGCGAACATCGGCACCGACATGACGCGCTTGAGCGTCAGCATCCAGGCGCCGGGGCGCGGCAGCTTGTGCATGAGCACGGGCACGAAGGGCAGCACCACGTACGGCAGCGCGAGGCCGGCGCCGAGCGCACTGAACACGAGGAAGCTCTCGATGGCGGGACGCAGCACGGCGTACGCGAGCGCTGCCCCCATGAGCGGCGCCGTGCAGGGCGTGGCGACGACCACCGCGAGCACGCCATTGAACAGCGACCCCCAGTAGTCGTGCCGTTTGCCCTCGAGTTCACCGAGGCGCGTCAGCCCCAACCCGATCTCGACCGCGCCCGTGAGCGAGATCGAGAGCACGAAGAGCACGACCACCATCGCGCCGACGAAGAGCGGCGACTGCATCTGGAAGCCCCAGCCGAGCGCAGCGCCACCGGCGCGGAGCGCGAGCAGCACCGCCGCCAGGCTCCAGAAGCTGAGCAGCACGCCCGCGCCGAACGCGAGGCCGTGCTTCTGCGCCATGCGATCGTCCTCGCCGGCCATCTGGGCGAACCCCATGACCTTGATCGCGAGCACGGGGAAGACGCAGGGCATGACGTTGAGCAGCAGCCCGCCGAGCAGCGCAAGTGCGAGCGCGGCGCCGAGCGAGGTGATGTCGCCCGAGGGAGAAGCGGCCGCGTTGAGCGTGGTCGCGGCGCCAACCGTCGGCGAACTGGTTGCACCCGGAGTCGCAGCGGGCGCGGCCGCCACGACCGGCGCGCCCTCGACCGGCATCGAGGCGGTGAACGAGTGTGCACCGCCGGGCCAGCCACCGTCACGCACGAACAGTCCGCTCAGCTCCGGCGATGCGACCTCGCCCTCCTGTCGCGTGAGCTTGAGCACGAGCTTGCCGTGCCTGATGGCAGGCGCCTGTGGCGCACCGTGGGTGAAGTGGAAGAGCGCATCCGGCGTGGCCGGATAGAAGGTCACGCCGTTGGCGTCGACCTTGGTGCCTGTGGGCGGCGTGAGAGTGATCTCGTACCCCGTGGCGACGGTCTTCGCGGCCGTGGTCCACCCGCTGGGGAGGCCCTGGGGAATGCTCGCGCGCGCGGCGTCGATGCGCGGACCCCAGAGGCCGTCCGTCGTACTGGCCGCCGCAACGGGGACGTCGAGCGCGACGTCGGCGCTCCCGGGGATGCAGACCTTGTCGCAGGCGATCCAGGTGGCCTTGGCGCGAAGCGCTAGCGTGCTGCCGACGGGTACTGCGCCCGGCGTGATGCGCAGGGGCAGCGTGACCTCGTCCTCGTACGCGAACGAAACGAGGCCAGCTGCGGCGAGACGCTTGGGTTGCGGCCAGAGCATCGTGTCGGCGGTCACGCCCGGCGGCAGCTTCCACTCGAGGTGCGTCGGCCCGCCCGCGTCGCCGGCGGTGCGCCAGTACGTGTGCCAGCGCGGCTCCATCTGCAGGTGGAGCGCAATCCAGAACGGCTCGCCAACCTTGGCCGTCGACACGGCGCCGGCCAACTGCGCCTTGGTGTGCGAGTCGGGGGTCCAGCGCGCGCCCTGCGCGGCGGCCAGCGCCGGGAGGGCGAGGCCGGCGACGAGGCTCAGAGAATGGACGACGCGACGAGGGGCTGACATCTGGTGAAGAATAGCGGAGTGGGGGGCGTAGCGTTCCATGTCCGCCGTGGCGCGCTGAAGCCGGCGCGTCGCGACGGCACGCGGGACCTGGTTCGGCTAGATTGCGCGGCGCTCACCTCACATCGCTTCCCGTGAATTTCATCGAACGTTTTCAGGCCACGCTGACGCAGCTCGCCGACTTCCTGCCCTCGGTGGGCGGTGCGGCGCTGGTGCTCTTCGTCGGATACCTGTTTGCGCGCCTCGCGTCTCGCGGACTCGGCGTGCTGCTGCGCAAGCTTCGCTTCAACGAGCTGCTGCTCAAAGGTGGTATGCACACGGCGATGGACCGCGCCGGTCATCACCTGGTGCCGAGCCGGATCGTCGCCAACCTCGCGTTCTGGCTGCTGATGTTCGCGGTGATCCTCTTTGCCGCGCAGCTGCTCGGCCTCGATTCGCTCACGACGGTCATCAACGAGCTGGTGGGCTACGTGCCGAGCGTGATCGCGGCGGTCGCGATCATCATCGTCGGCATCGTGCTGGGCTCGTTCGTGAGCGGGCTGATCCTCGCGAGCACGGGCGGAATCGAGGGCAGCGCGACGCTCGCGCGCGTGGGCCGGGCCGGCGTGATCGTGCTTGCGATCTTCATGGCGCTCGAGGCGCTCGGGATCGCGACCGACATCGTGACGCTCGCGTTCAGCATCATCTTCGGCGCGGTGGCGCTCGCGGCGGCGCTGGCGTTCGGACTGGGCAACCGCGAGCTCGCGGGCGAGATCACGCGTGAGTGGTACACGCGCTACAAGGCGGAGCGCGACACGCTCGCTCGCGAAGCGCAGCTCTCGCTGCTCGCCGAGGAGGCGGAGGATGCGGGGCGACCGGCATCGCCACGCGCGTCGGTCGGCGCCGAACCGCCCCCGAATACATCCCGATAGGCGAGCCGGTTTTCGCAGTCCAAGGCCTTTCGGTTAAGGCCATGCGTCGCAATCAGTTACGGCGACACGATCAGGGTGCCCTTGCCTGCAGTCGGCGGCTATGTTTCAGGGTTAGCAGCTGCGGGCGCTACACCTCCCATCCGACGAACTCATGACCGCGCCGAACAACCGCGAACGCGTCCTGCCGCGCCTGATCGACGAGGAGATCAAGGAATCGTTCATCAACTATTCGATGAGCGTGATCGTCTCGCGTGCGCTGCCCGACGTGCGCGACGGGTTGAAGCCGGTGCATCGCCGCGTGTTGTACGCGATGAACGAGCTCGGACTGGTGCCGGGTCGCCCGTACAAGAAGAGCGCGACCGTCGTCGGTGACGTGCTCGGCAAGTATCACCCGCACGGCGACTCGAGCGTCTACGACGCGCTCGTGCGCATGGTGCAGGAGTTCTCGCTGCGCCACCCGCTGGTCGATGGCCAGGGGAACTTCGGATCGGTCGAAGGTGATCCGGCGGCGGCGTACCGGTACACGGAAGCGCGGCTGACGGCGATCGCGATGGAGCTGCTCGCCGACATCGACAGGGGCACGGTCGACTTCGTCCCGAATTTCGATGACCGGCTCGAGGAGCCGAGCGTCCTGCCGGCTGGCGTACCGAACCTGCTGGTGAACGGTTCGAGCGGGATCGCCGTGGGCATGGCGACCAACATCCCGCCGCACAACCTCGCGGAGATCGTGGCGGCCACGATCGCGCTGATCGACGATCCCGACATCACGATCGAGGAAATCGCGACGCACGTGAAGGGCCCCGACTTCCCGACGGGCGCGTACGTGGTCGGGCGGCAGGGGATCGCGGACTACTTCCGCACGGGGCGTGGCCGCATCGTGATGCGGGCGCGCGCGGCCATCGAGGAGCGCGAGGGCGGCAACGGCCGCTCGCAGATCGTGGTCACCGAGATTCCGTACCAGGTGAACTCGGCCAAGCTGCTCGAGGACATCGCGAGTCTCGTGCGCGACAAGAAGCTCGAGGGGATCTCGGACCTGCGGAACGAGTCGGACCGGGACGGCATGCGGATCGTGATCGAGCTCAAGCGGGACGCGATTCCGCGCGTGGTGCTGCAGAACCTGTACAAGCACACGCAGATGCAGACCACGTTCGGCGTGATCATGCTGGCGCTGGTGCCGGACCCGACGACGCGGCGGCTGGTGCCCAAGGAGCTCGGCATCAAGACCGTGCTCGAGCACTACGTGGCGCACCGGCACGAGGTGATCACGCGGCGCGCGCAGTTCGAGTTGCGCAAGGCGAAGGAGCGCGAGCACATCCTCGAGGGGCTCAAGATCGCGGTCGACAACATCGACGCGGTCATCAAGGTCATCCGCGCGGCCGAGGACACGCCGACGGCGTCGGCGGAGCTGCAGCGCCGCTTCAAGCTGACGGAGATCCAGGCCGAGGCGATCCTCAACATGCGCCTGGCCAAGCTCACCGGCCTCGAGCGCGAGAAGCTGGAGCTGGAGCTGGTCGAGGTGCGCTCGACGGTCGCGGACCTCGAGGCGCTGCTGGCCTCCAAGCCCAGGCGGCTGTCGCTGATGAAGAAGGAGCTGAAGGAGATGTCGGCCAAGTTCGGCGACGAGCGCCGCACGGAGATCACGAGCGATTCCGGCGACATCGACCCCGAATCGCTGATCGCCAACGAGCAGATGGTGGTGACCATCTCGCACTCGGGCTACATCAAGCGCACGTCGATGAGCACCTACCGCCAGCAGCGTCGCGGCGGGAAGGGGGTGTCGGGGAGCGAGCTCAAGGACGAGGATTTCATCGAGCACCTCTTCGTGGCGTCGACGCACGACTACATCCTCATCTTCACCGAGGATGGGCGCTGCTTCTGGCTCAAGGTCTACGAGGTGCCGCAGGGCGGCCGCGCGACCAAGGGCAAGCCGATCGTCAACCTGATCAACACCAGCCCGGAGACGCAGATCAAGGCGATCGTGCCGGTGAAGCAGTTCAGCGACGACGAGTTCCTGATGTTCTGCACGCGCAACGGCACGGTGAAGAAGACCAAGTTGTCGGAGTACGCGAACCCGCGCTCGAACGGCATCAAGGCGATCAAGATCGAGGATGGCGACGAGCTGATGGACGTGCAGGTGACCGACGGCACGAACCACATCGTGCTGGCGACGCGCCACGGGCTCTCGGTGCGCTTCCACGAGTCGGACGTGCGCGACATGGGCCGCGACACGACCGGCGTGAAGGGGATCGAGCTGCGTCCCGAAGACGTCGTCTGCGGCATGGTGGTGGTGCGTCGCAACCAGGCCACGCTGCTGGTGGTGACGGAGAAGGGGCTCGGGAAGTGCTCGCCGCTCGAGGAGTACCGCGTGCAGAAGCGCGGCGGCAAGGGGATCCTGACGCTCAACCGGACGGAAAAGACCGGCAACCTGGTGACGCTGATCGAGGTCCTGCCCGAGGACGAGATCATGCTCATTACCAAGCACGGGCAGATCATCCGCTCGAGCGTGGACCAGGTGCGCGTGACGGGCCGCAACGCGCAGGGGGTGAAGCTCGTAAATCCCGCCGAGGGCGACCTCGTCTGTGCGGTGGCGCGCGTGGTGCCGGATGACGGTGTGGCGGAGGGAATTCCGGCTGGCGAGGGCGAGGAGCCGGGTCCGGCTGGCGACGCGCCGACGGAATAGCTCGACGCAGGCCGGGACGGGTTGACCGTCCGGCCTGCTGACACTCGCACTCGCGGGCCGTTCTTGCTTTACGCCCCCCGGGGCGAATGGTACTTTCGTCCCACGGTACCGTCGGCGGTAAAGGTCCGCTGCGCGGCTGCTCCTTGTCCCTCGGACGGCGCCTTCATTGGCTAGCTCGCGCATCCTCGTGGTGGACGACGATCCGGCCCTGCTGCAGACGATCTCGATCGTCCTGCGCGAACAGGGCTACGACGTGGCGACGGCGGACAACGGCCAGGCCATGCTCGAATCGATCGAGGCGCGCGAGCCCGAGCTGATCCTGCTCGACGTCCTGATGCCGCAGCTCGACGGCTTCCAGCTGCTCGAGCGGCTCAAGTCGGACGAGCGCTACGCCGACCTGCCGGTGCTGATGGTGAGCTCGCTGCCAGCCGAGGAAGCGACGGTCAAGACGCTCGGTTTGGGCGCGGCCGACTACATCCGCAAGCCGTTCCGGGTGCGCGAGCTGCTGGCCCGCATCCAGGCGCAGCTGCGCGTGCGGGCGGAGCTGCGCTCGGCCAAGGACACGGTGCTCAAGCGCGAGGCCGACCTGGTGCGCGCGCGCGAGGAGGCCGAGACGCGGCGCACGATGGTCGACATCCTCCACGAGGTGACGGACGAGCTGAGCCCGGAGGAGATCTACCACGTGGTGGCGCGCCGGGTGGCGCGCGCGCTCAACACGTCGCACTGCTCGGTGGTGCTGGCGCGGCCGGACGACAAGTTCGGCATCGTGGCGACGGCGTTCGAGGATCCGTCGGTCATCAACTACCGGATCCAGCTCGAGCTGTATCCCGAGATCCGCACCGCGCTCGCAACGCAGGCGCCGGTGCTGGTCGAGGACCTGCTCGTGTCGCCGCTCTATGCAGAGATCCGCGACAAGTGGGCGAAGCAGGGGACGGTGGTGCGGATCCGCTCGGTGATCGCGCTGCCGTTCTCGCTCGACAGTGCGCAGGTGGGCGTCTTCTTCCTGCGGCGCACGGGCGAGGAGCCGCCGTTCGACAAGGAGGACGTGGAGTTCGCCTCGACGGTGATCCGCGCGGCGGTGAGCGCGATCCAGCGGGCGCGGATGATCGAGACGACCAAGGCGGACAACGCGCGGCTCGAGGTGCTGGCGCGCACCGATCCGCTGACGCAGCTGCTCAACCGGCGGGTGCTGATCGAGCGGCTGGTGCAGGAAGTGGAGCGCGCGCGGCGCTACCAGAACACGATCGCGCTGCTGATGATCGACCTCGACCACTTCAAGCGCGTCAACGACCAGTACGGCCACCTCGTGGGCGACGACGTGCTGCGCGACGTGGCGACGATCCTGCGCAACGCGGTGCGCGCGGTGGACGCGGTGGCCCGCTACGGCGGCGAGGAGTTCGTGGTGGTGCTGCCCGAGACGGCGGCGGGTGGCGCGCAGGCGTTCGCCGAGCGCCTGCGCGAGAAGATCGAGGCTCACGACTTCAGCGCGCATCCGCATGGCAGCTTCCACGTGACGTGCAGCATCGGAATGGCGAGCTACCCCGGCCAGCACATCGAGAGCGGCGAGGACCTGCTCGCCCGCGCGGACGAGGCGCTGTATCGCGCCAAGGCTGACGGCCGAAATCGCGTCCGCACCTGACCTTCATTCCCCAAGCGACCATGCCCTCCAAGTGCCCGTCGTGCGGCACCGCGTACGGTGACGACGCCAAGTTCTGCACTCGCGACGGCACGCGGCTGGTGTCCGCTCCGCAGGCAGCGCCCTTGGGCGGCACGCCGCGCGGTACGGCGGCACCGGGACGCGCGGGGATGCCGTCGGGTGCTCCGACGCCGAACATCAGCGCGATGGCGGGGCGCGTGCTCGACGGGCACTACCGCGTGGACAAGAAGGTGGGCGAGGGTGGCATGTCGTTCGTCTACCTCGCCACCGACGTGAGCGATGGCCGCCGCTACGCGATCAAGGTGCTGTCGCCGTCACTGTCGCAGGACCAGAACGCGATGGCGCGCCTGCGCCGCGAGGCGGGCCTCGCGATCCGTCTCGAGCACCCGAACGTCTGCCACATCATCCGCCTCGGCGAAACCGAGGACGGCATGGTGTACGTGGTGATGCCGTTCGTGGAGGGCGAGATCCTCGCCGACCGCCGGCACAAGGCGGGGCACCTGCCGATCGGCCAAGTGGTGCAGTGGGTGAGCGAGATCGCGGCGGGGCTGCAGGTGGCGCACGACCTCAAGATCATCCACCGCGACTTGAAGCCCGAGAACATCATGATCTCGAAGGCGGCCGACGGGATCGATCACGCGGTGGTCATGGACTTCGGCCTCGCCAAGGAGCGCAAGGCGGGCGGGGAGCTCGAGAAGCTCACCGCGACGGGCATCATCCTCGGCACGCCAGAGTTCATGAGCCCCGAGCAGCTGCGCGGCAAGCCGCTCGACGCGCGCACCGATGTCTACTCGCTGGCGCTGATGACGTACGAGATGCTGACGGGCAAGTTGCCATTTGCCGGACGGACGCAGCAGGAGATGATGATCGCGCGGCTCCGCAACGAGCCGATTCCGCTGCGCACGATGCGGCCCGAGCTCAACTTTCCGCCGGCGGTGGAAAAGGTGATGCTCAAGGGAATGGCGCGCACGCTCGAGGAGCGCTACGCGACGGCGCCGGAGTTCGCGACGGCGCTCGCGAACGCGGCCAACACCGACACGGACGAGCGCGGTGGTGGGGTGCTTGGCCGACTCTTCGGCCGCTAGCGGTCGACGGTGATGGTGGCCACGCCGGCGCGGCGTCGTCGCGACGGGAGTCCCCTCGGGCTGCTGGTGGCGGTGGTCGCGCTCGGCGTGAGCGGAGCGGCCGTGATCGCGAGTCCGCGCGTGGCGCGGGCGCTGCCGCAGGGGGAATCGGGGGCCGCGGCACCCGCGCTGCCGATGCCGAACCCGACGCCGGCGCTCGACGGCAAGCTGCGCGTGCCGGCGGGCTTCACGGTGAAGGAGTTCGCGAAGGTATCGGGCGCACGATTCATGGCGCAGGGACCGGACGGCAGCGTCTACGTGAGCCAGCCCGGACTCGGACACGTGACGCGCCTGTCGGGCATGACGGCGGACGGACGCGCGCTCAAGGTCGAGAAGGTGCTCGAGAACCTGAGCCTGCCGCACGGGCTCGCGTTCCACGGCGGCTACCTGTACATCGCGAACACCGAAGAGGTGATGCGCGTGCCGATCGACGCCTCGGGCGCGATCAGCGGCAAGCCGCTCGCCACGGCGGCGTCGTACGACGCGGCGGGTGGGCACTTCACGCGCACGGTGGTGTTCGGACCCGACCAGGCGATGTATGTCTCGATCGGTTCGACGTGCAACGTCTGCGTGGAGCGTGATTCGACGCGCGCGACCGTGATGCGCTTCGACGCCGATGGCCAGCATGGCGAGGTGTTCGCGCGTGGGCTGCGCAACGCGGTGGGGCTCGCGTTCCATCCGGTGAGCGGCGTGCTCTGGGTGACGCAGCATGAACGCGACAACCTGGCGCCGAGCCATGAGGACACGCCGCCAGACGAGCTCAACATCCTGCAGCGCGGTGGCGACTACGGCTGGCCGTACTGCTGGGGGCAACGGGTGCCGAGCCCGGAATTCAATGACCGGGCGCGCTGCGCGAAGACGATTCCGCCGGTGCTGTCATTCCAGGCACACTCGGCGCCGCTGGGCATCACGTTCCTCGATCGCGCGACGATGTTTCCCGCCGCGTATCAGGGCGACGCGCTGGTGGCATTCCACGGCTCGTGGAATCGGCGCGTGCCCACGGGCGACAAGGTGGTGCGCGTGAAGCTCGAGAATGGACGGCCCGTGTCGTACGAGGATTTCATCACCGGCTGGCAGAACGCGCAGGGGCAGCGCTGGGGCCGCCCCGTGGACGTGCTCGTGCTGGCGGACGGGTCGGTGCTGGTATCCGACGACGACGCCGGCCTCATTTATCGCGTAACGCGCTAGGGGATGCTCCCGACCATGCTGCACTGGACTCGCCGCGTGCGCGCGGTGTCGATTCGGCTGGCCACGCCGGCCTTCGTGATGTCGATGGCCATGCTGCCTGCATCACTCGGCGCGCAGGGCGCGGCACCGTTCGCACCCACGGCCGCGAGCGTGGAGCGGCCGCAGCCCGGCGTCGATGTGCTGCACTACGACATCGCGTTGACGCTGGCGCCGCCGTCGTCCTCGATCGAGGGACGCGAGGTGATCACGCTCGTGCGAACGCGCGGAGTGCGGCAGCTGCGGCTGGACGCCGTTGGCCTGACGGTCACGACCGTGCAGGTGCGCGGCGCGAACGTGGAGATCCAGCGCCTCGACTCCGCGGTGGTGGTGCCGCTGGCCGATGCGGCCGGTGACACCGTGCGCGTGACGGTGGAGTGGACCGGCGCGCCCAAGGACGGACTCGTGATCCGCAACGACGCCAACGGTTGGACCGCGTTCGGCGACAACTGGCCGAATCGCGCGCGGCTCTGGCTGCCGGTGGTGGATCATCCCTCCGACAAGGCGACGGTGGCGTGGACGGTGCGCGTGCCCGCGGAGTATCGCGTGATCGCGAACGGCGTGAGTGAGCGCGTGGACACCACCGGCCAACCGGCGATGGCCACATGGCGCTTCCGGCAGTCGCAACCGATCCCCACCTATCTGATGGTCATCGGCGTGGGCAAGCTCGAGGAGCTTTCGCTCGGCGCCACGGCGTGTGGCGCGGCACTTGGCGGTGGCTGCGTGCCGCAGTCGGTGATCTTCGCGCCCGCGGTGCGCGCAGCGATGCCGGGGAGCTTCGCGCAGGCCGGGGAGATCGTGCGGTTCTTCAGTTCGCTGGTGGGACCCTATCCGTACGACCGGTTGGCGCACGTGCAGAGCCGCACGCGCTTCGGCGGAATGGAGAATGCCGGCGCGATCTTCTACGCATGGGAGATCTTCGGCAACGGGCAGCCCTTTCCGCCGGGGCTGATCGCGCACGAGACGGCGCACCAGTGGTTCGGCGATGCGGTGACGGAGCGCGCGTGGGC